>NZ_JBHXVK010000001.1:493593-949384 GCF_042672305.1 Gordonia sp. NPDC127522 | reverse complement strand
GTTTCAGGGTCCAGCAGTGGTCACCGACCGGGAAGGCTCACACGACCAGCATCCCCCAAAAGGAAGCCGATCCATCCCCATTAGGGTCCTGGCGACGGAGGCTACGAAACCCTCCGTGCCGCTTGGAAGATCGCTATCTAGGGAGCTGTGTGCTGTCGTAATCCGCGACGACCGCAGGTCATAGGTACTAAGGCACGAGGAGCGCAAGCAACAACCTCCCTCCGCCCCCTGAGGTGCGAGGAGCGCAAGCGACGAGCCTCGAAGGGTTCGCCGCGATTTCAAACAGACCCACGACACCCCGAACTTCCCGACAACGGCTGACAAAGGGCGCTGCCGGCTGTCCAAGAATCTGCGTATCCGTGGGTGCTACTGGAGGGCAATCCACAATCAATCCGATCGAACGCGAACCGAAATGCGGGACGAGAGTGACTGGAGTACACCTCTGTCAACAATCCACGCCCAATCAACGCGCATCGACGCACGGTCAACGAAAAAAACTGCACAGTCGATGAATTCGCGGTTCTCGGCTTGTGGAATTTCCTCGAAATCGAACAAATGTTCCAGTACCTTGGAGTCATGCCAGAGCTCGCCACTCTCCTCGATCAACTCATCGAAACCACACCACCCGCCGACGACACCACCGGTAGTGCGACATTCGACGCCCTCGACACGTGGCGCCTTATCCGCAACCTTGCCGACCACCAGATCGTCACCCACACAGCGCAACTCGACGCCCTCGGTGTCGCACAGAAGGCCGGCAGCACCACCAAGAAGCTGCTGATCGAGTCAGGACATGCACCAGCCGCTGCTCTTCGCACCATGCGGGGTGTCGACGCTATGGCCTCCCTTCCAGCTCTGGCCCGACATGCCGCCGACGGAAGACTATCGAGCGAGATCGTCGACGCCGTCGCCCGCGGAATGAAGCAGATCGAGAAGCGTTGTCCCGAGGGTCTTTCCGACGATGAACGCTCCCGGTACGAGATCGAACTCATCGCCCAAGCACTCTCCGGTGCGACACCAACAGAAGTACTCAAGCATGCCCGAGCCATAGCCAACACTTT
Source organism: Gordonia sp. NPDC127522 (assembly GCF_042672305.1). Taxonomy (NCBI): domain Bacteria; kingdom Bacillati; phylum Actinomycetota; class Actinomycetes; order Mycobacteriales; family Gordoniaceae; genus Gordonia; species Gordonia sp. NPDC127522. The sequence continues at coordinate 948,323 of NZ_JBHXVK010000001.1, read as the reverse complement.
TGCCGATGCCTCCGACACCGGAGTCCCGGCCGCCGACGACCCATCTCTGAACACGGTCAACGCCCACACCACCGACGACGGCCGCGTCGAAGTCCGCGCCGACCTCACCCAGGTCGTGGGCGAGAAGTTCTTGGCCATGATCGACGAACGGTCCTGCCCACGGCCCGAACCCGACGGAGCGGAGGATCGACGTACCGCCGAGCAACGCCGCGCCGACGCCTTCGAACTGATCCTCGACCAAGCCGCGATCGGCGCGAGCATCGACACCGTCGGAAGCCCACGCACGCAACTGATGCTGACGATCCCCGCGACCGGAGACCTCGCAACACTCCCGTGGACCGGAACCGTCAGCCATGTCACCGCGAAACAGGCGTCGTGCGACGGATCGCTGACCGAGATCATCCTCGACGGTGAGGGCGTACCGCTACAGATGGGCCACACCCACCGACTGTTCCCGCCACACCTTCGCAAAGCGATGATCGTCCGCGACCAATGCTGCATCAAATGCGGTGCGCCACCGTCACACACCCAAGTCCACCACGTCGCCCACTGGTCCGACGGCGGTACCACCGACCTCGACAACGGCTGCCTGCTCTGCCAACGCTGCCACACCCAGGTCCACCACCACGGCTGGAACATCGTGATGGGCTTCGACCGCCACCCCTGGCTCGTCCCACCCGCCAGTATCGACCCGCACCGCCGACCACTACCCGCCTACAACAGACGCACCATGCGACTCGACGACGCCGCCTGACCACACCTTCGCGCAGGACCCTTCCGCACCCGGTTGATAGCCGGGACCGCATCCGTCCCTTGACAACTCCACAGTGACACTGCAGTCGGCTCCGTTCCCGGTCAGATCGTGGACCGGGAACGGGGCCGTACTGCGAAACCCTCGCCGCTACTCCGCCCTTGCACCTGGACCACCTGCGGGCTGACGGCCGCCGTGAACTGCCAAATGGGCTGCCGCCCCGTCAGTGGGCCGCGATACTTCCGACTACGGCAAATCGATGTCAGGTAGCGCACCCTGTTGGGCAGCTTCACCTGCAGGCCGAAGTTCCTCTTGGACAACTGCGCCCAATGGACCACGAAAGACCGGCATCGCTGTATGCCCATGCCCCGACATTGACGCGCTCCTTCGGCCGAACGTGCGCTACTGACTACATGCGCAACCGATCCGAGGAAGCGCGGCTGCCTCACCCCCGGCCGCAAGGCCCTACCGAGGAGCGCACTCGACCTCGGCCGGCGGGACTCTCTCGCGTACCTGCGCCGATTTGTGAACCGGCAGACTTCAACTCGACTCCCTGACCTCGATCGAAGTCTGCCGGTCGAGTTGAAGTCTGCCAGTCGCCGGACCCTTCGTGACGCGCCCTCCGCAAGCTCCGGACGCTCCTCAGGGAGCAGGGGCTGGCGCGCCCTCCGCAAGCTCCGGACGCTCCTCAGGGAGCAGGGGCTGGCGCGCCCTCCGCAAGCCCCGGACGCTCCTCAGGGAGCAAGGGCTGACGCGCCCTCCGCAAGCCCCGGACGCTCCTCAGGGAGCAGGGGCTGGCGCGCCCTCCGCAAGCCCCGGACGCACCTAAAGGAGCAAGGGGTGACGCGCCCTCCGCAAGCCCCGGACGCACCTAAAGGAGCAAGGGGTGACGCGCCCTCCGCAAGCCCCGGACGCACCTAAAGGAGCAAGGGGTGACGCGCCCTCCGCAAGCCCCGGACGCACCTCAGGGAGCAGGGACTGACGCGGGCACGCCGACGACAACCGCCTGCTCATCACGCCGACGTCAGCTGACCGCGAGCCACGCTGCGAGTCCGAGCCCGCACACCCCGACCACGATCCGGAGCGGCCCGGGCGGCAGCCGTTTCACGACAGGCGGGCCGCACCACCCGCCGGCAAGACAGCCGACGGCCATGGCGAGCGCCGCCCACCAGTCGACGGGACCCCAGATCATGAAGCCGATGGCGGCAATCGTGTTGGCGATGCCGAGGAACAACGACTTGGACAACGCTGCGCGCCACAGTGGTTCGCTGGTCACCACGAGCATCAGCGCAAGAATCATGATGCCGGCGCCGGCCCCGAAGTACCCGCCGTACACCGAGATCAGCGTCAGGCCCAGGATGAACACCCAGGGGCGCTCGACGTGCGAGGTGGCCCACCGCCGCAGAACCGGTTGCGCCAGCAGGGCGATCGCGGCGATCGCCACCAGGAACGGCACGACGGCCTCGAACGCCTCGGCCGGCGTCGACAGCAACAGCACCGCCCCGACCGTGCCGCCGATGAGCGAGGCGATCGCGCCGATTATCAGCCGCCTGCGGTCACCGTCGAGGAGGGAGCGTCCCGACTGTGCGGTACTGCCCACCCCGACGGCGACCAGCGCGACCGTGTTCGTGACATTGGCCGCGATCGGACTGAGTCCGACCGCGAGCAGTGCGGGATAGCTGACGATCGACGCCAGCCCGGTGATGTAGCCGATCAGGCCGGCGCCGAACCCGGCGACGACCAGTAGAGCAAGCTCAGTGAGCGAAATGACGCGCCCCGGTGAGGTAGAGCGTCACGCCCGCCTCGTCGGCCGCCGCGATCACCTCGTTGTCGCGAATCGAACCGCCCGGCTGCGCAACGGCTTTCACCCCGGCCGACAGCAGTACCTGCAGTCCGTCCGGGAAGGGGAAGAACGCGTCCGACGCCCCGACGCTCCCCGCCGCCCGGTCGCCGGCGCGTTGCACGGCCAGGTGCGCGGAGTCGACGCGATTGACCTGGCCCATGCCGACGCCGACCGACGCACCGTCGGACGCCAGCAGGATGGCGTTGGACTTGACCGAACGGCACGCACGCCAGGCGAACTCGAGGTCGGCAAGGGTCTGGTTGTCGGCCGGCGGACCCGCCACGAGGTTCCAGTTGGCCGGATTGTCGCCGTCGGCGTCGAGGACGTCGCGCTGCTGCATCAGCAGTCCACCCGACACCGGCTTCGTCTCGATCCCGGTCGCCGCCGGCGGGGTGGCCACCAGGACGCGGATGTTCTTCTTGCGGGTCAGCACCGAGAGCGCACCGTCGGCGAAGCCGGGCGCGACGATGACCTCGGTGAAGATCTCGGCGACCTGCTCGGCCATCGCCACGGTGATCTCACGATTGGCGGCTATGACACCGCCGTAGGCGCTGACGGGATCGCACGCGTGCGCCTTGCGATGTGCCTCCGCGATGTCGGCGCCGATGGCGATGCCACACGGGTTGGCGTGCTTGATGATCGCGACCGCCGGGGCATCGAAGTCGTAGGCGGCGCGCCACGCGGCGTCGGCGTCGGTGTAGTTGTTGTAGCTCATCTCCTTGCCGTGGAGCTGCTCGGCGGTCGCAACCCCGCCGGCCCCGGCGTTACCGACATACAGTGCGGCCGGCTGGTGCGGGTTCTCGCCGTAACGCAGCACCGCGGAGCGGGTCCAGGTCGCACCGGCCCACGCCGGGAACTGCGACTCGTCCTCGGGCGCAACCACACTCGACATCCACGACGCGACCGCGACGTCATAGTCCGCAGTGTGCCGGAAAGCCTTGGCCGCGAGCTTCTTCCGGTCGACGAGCGAGAACCCGTCGGCCGCGAGGGCCTCGGTCACCAGCGAGTAGTCATCGGGATCGACCACGACGGCGACCGACGGGTGGTTCTTCGCGGCCCCACGCACCATCGACGGGCCGCCGATGTCGATTTGCTCGATGCACTCGTCCGGAGTCGCACCGGACGCCACCGTCTCGGTGAACGGATAGAGATTGACGACGACGAGATCGAATGCGGCGACGCCCAGTCCGTCGAGCTGAGCCACATGATCGGACTTACGGGTATCGGCGAGGATGCCCGCGTGCACCTTGGGGTGCAGGGTCTTGACGCGGCCGTCGAGGCACTCGGGGAAGCCCGTCAGCGTGGACACCTCCACGACCGGCACGCCCGCGCCGGCGATGGTCTTCGCGGTGGACCCGGTGGACACGATCTCCACTCCGGCCGCGTGTAGTGCCGTCGCGAGGTCGGCGAGACCGCTCTTGTCGTAGACACTCACCAGCGCGCGCCGAATCGGTCGACGAGAGCTGTCAGAGCTGGGTGCGTTCACGGGATGCGGGCCTTTCGTCCATCGATGACTACTCCTCTGGTGACCAGTGCGGTCACCACGTCGGCGAGCAACACGCGCTCGACCGTCTTGATTCGCTCGTGCAGGGTGTCGGCGGTGTCGTTGTCGACGACGCTGACCACCTGTTGCGCCAGAATCGGGCCGGTGTCCACGCCCTCGTCGACAAGATGGACCGTCGCGCCGGTGACCTTGACGCCGTAGTCGAGCGCCTCGGCGACCCCGTGGGCGCCCGGAAACGCGGGTAGCAGCGCTGGATGACTGTTGACGACGCGACCGCCGAACCGGCCGAGAAAAGCCGGGCCGAGGATCTTCATGAAACCGGCGGTCACCACCCACTCCGGCTCGATCGCGGCGACCTCGTCGGTCAGCGCACGATCCCACGTCGCGCGGTCGGCGTGGTCGGCGACACGGCAGGTGATGAGCGGGATGTCGTGGCGCTGCGCGACCTCTTGCGCCCGGCACGTGCGGTCGACCACGATCGCCGCGACACGGAACGGGGCATCCTCGTCACCGGCGCGCGCGATCAGCGATTCCAGCAGCGAACCGGTGCCCGACGCCATCACCACCAGCGGGGTGCGACCAGATGCCGTCGGGGATGTCACGTCGTCGAGACTAATCGCCGCACGTTGGGCCGCCCGCGCCGGGTGGCGCCGCCGGGGCACGCCCGGGAAGCGCGCTGTCAGCGTTGCCGTGAGGCCCCGTGCGAACCGGGATGGAGGTCGTGATCCACATCGACCGCGAGATCCGCCACGTCGAGATCGTCGTCGTACACGCGGTTCTTCACCGGCGCGCGCCCGGATGCGGTGTCGAGATCAGAGTCGTCCGGGTCCGACCCGGCGACGTACTCCGCGTCGTCGTCCGCGAGGTCGGCGTCCCCGAATTCACCGTCGTCGAACTCGCCGTCGTCGTACTCCGAATCCTCGTACTCGCCGTCCTCGAATTCGCCGTCCTCGACCTCGGAGTACTCGGCGTACTCGTCGTCCTCGTCCAGATCGGTGACGATGACGTATTCGTCCTCGTAACCGAGGTCGAGTGGATCCTCGAAGTACTCATCGCCGACAGCGAGACGTGCCGCTCGGGTCGACGGCAGGAAGGCGTAGACGAGCACGATGAGCAGGCCGACGACCGCGATCCAACCCAGTGTGAAGACCCCGGCCGCCGACACCGTCACGACGACCTCGCCGAACTCCCCCAGCGTTCCACCCGCCGAGACGGTGAGAACGGCGACCACCGAGGCCGCGACCGCCGCGGCCACACCCACCGAACGCACGTGGGCCATGGGATCGAGGTCGCGGCATCGCCAGCCGACGAACGCGGCGACACCGGCCGGCACGAGCAGTCCGACGAACCCCCACGCCCCGGCACCCGGCCCGTCGGGAAGGACCGCGAGAACCGGGACGGGCGGGACGGCGTCACCGCGGACCGTGAACAGGTCGACGGTCGTCGCACCGATCTGGACGTCGGAACCCACGAGCACCGCCATCGCGGCGACCATCACGTTCGGGAGGTAGAGCATCGACAGCAGGGTGAGTCCCAGGAACCCGTCGAAGTCGTAACCGGTCTCGATCAGTTCACCGATCTGCCCGTGCCTCATCAACATGCGCAGACACACCAGCACGGCTCCGGCCACCAGTAGCAGCAGAGCCGCCACCAGCCCGTACCGGAAACCGCGACGATCGGCGTGGGTCACGCCCCCGCGGACGGCGAAGTCGCGTCGTCGGCTCCACACGACACCGGCGACCGCTGCACCGCCGTGTACGCCGAGGGTGTAGAGGAACGCGAGCAGCGCGTTGGGCGTCTGCACCGGCAGGACCGACCCGCCGTCCATGACGACCGCCAGGGACATCGCGGTGATGAGAACGGGACCGATCACCGCCGAGAACACGACGGCGCCGAGGTCGAACAGGTCGTGCCGGTCCCGTTCGTTCGAGTTCGTGCCACCGGCGACGGCCCGGGCCGTCAGCCAGGCAGTGCCGGCGGCGACCGCCAGCGTCGGCAGCAGCGGCAGCACACCTATGGTGACCCCGCTGATCGTGACCGGCACCTGGTGGACGGCCAGCCAGCCCGAGGCGATCGCACTCGGTAGTCCGGTCAGGCCGCTGCCGGCCAGCAGCAGCACCGAGAGCATCACGACGATCAGCGTCACCAGCGCTATCGCGGGAACGGTGAACGCGACAACCGCGAGCTGCCGGGCCGAGCCCTCGGCCGCCGTGCGCTGCGCACGACGTGATCGCCGCAGGTTACGCAGCTGCGACGCCAGATTGTCCGTGGTCGGGTCCGACTTGAGGGAGGGCATCGTCATGAGCCTGACACGGTCCCGGCCGACGCCGTCGTAGACGCGCCGAGCGGGCTGCGAAAGGGAGTCAGCTCACCGTGTGGCTTCGACTCGGCTCGTCGCTGCGCTCCTCACCGGCTCAACCAGCGGGGGCCGGCTTGGCCGACGGCGAAACACAGTGCCCCGTCGACCGATGTCGACGGGGCACTGTGGGTTCTGTCAGTTGCCGCTGCCGGTGGGCGGTTCCGGCTTCTGGAAGACCGTGGTCGAGTGGTCTCCGGCCGGGGTGTCGGTGCCCGAGGGGCTAGCGGATCCACCGGGCGCGGCCGGGGATGCGCCCGAGGCGCCGGCCGCGTACTGGCCGGGACGGTAGTCCCCGTAGCCCGACTCGCCGTGACCGGAGGCCGATGCCGACGATTCGCTCGCACCGCCGGAGTAACCGCTCTGACCGGCGGTCGACGCGCCCGACGACTGCGAGTAGGCCGACGGGTCGTAGTTCGCCGACGACTGCTGGCCGTACTGAGCCTGCGCGCTGCCGGTGCCGTAGGCGGTGGTCTGCGCGTCGCCGTAGCCACCGGTCTGCTGGTGAGCGCCGGTGTCGGACTGCGCGGCCGACGAGCCGGGGGCCACCGCTGCGGTTGCCGAGCCCACCGCGGGCGCCACCTTGATGACGCCGGCGTCGACGAGCAACCACACGACCGCGAGGACCGCGGACAGGAGGGTGAAGATCAGCAGCACGATCGCCCCGGCACCGTTGTCGTCGATGTTGAGGAACTGGAACAGCGTGATCAGGAACGAGGTGATCGCCAGCGACGCCACGATCGGCGCCGCAGGCACCTTGATGCCCGGGATCAGCGAGATGAGCGCCAGGATTCCGGCAACGCTGATCAGCGTGTACGGCGCGTTGTACTGGGTCTGGAACAGCTTGAGCGCGAAGTCATAGGTCTCGGCAGCGGACAGGAACCCGCTGAAGAGGACGATGAGGCCGAAGGCGCCGATCGCGGCGGCGAGGAGAACCGGGGTGATGGCCGGCAGTCCCTGACTCGGCGCCTTGGTCGGCTGCGGGGAGTATCCGTACTGACCGTAGCCCTGCTGGCCCTGCTGGTCCTGGCCGTATCCGGGTTGGCCGTACCCCTGCTGGCCGTATCCCTGCTGGCCATATCCCGGCGCGGGGCTCTGGCCGTAACCCGGCTGCCCCTGGCCGTAGGACTGTCCGCTCTGACCGTACTGCTGACCCCCGTACTGCTGACCCCCGTACTGCTGGGCCTGACCGTACTGGTCCGAGCCGGGCGCGGGGCTCGCCTGCGGACCCGTGTTGTGCGCGCCGGACTGGGGATATCCGGATTGATTGCCGTACTGGCCGTAGGACTGGCCGGACTCGGGCTGCTGCTGCCCGTAGCCGCCGGGTGGGTAGGTCATGACGATCTCCTGGTCGGGTCGGTCGGTCAGGATCAGCGGGTCGCGTCGAGGTGACGGCGTCCGGCCGTCGCCCCCCACGAGCGCAGAACTAACGACCACGCTAGTACAGATGCCCGCCGGGTCCCATGACCCTTGCACATCAGGGTCGCCCCGCCGGGCCACGAATCCCGCTCACCAGCGATGCGCGCGCCCTTGCTCGGCGTACCAGTTGATCAGCGCGTAGTCGTCGACCGCCTTGGGGTCGATGTTGACCTCGGAACGGCCCGCCAGAATCGCGGTGACCGGAACCTCGAGCTTCTTTCCGGTCCGGGTGTGCGGAATCCCGGGGGCCTCGATGACCTCGTCGGGCACATGGCGTTTGGAGAGGCGGTCGCGGACCGCGCCCGCGATCCGGCCGATCAGCGCGTCGTCGAGCGTCGCGCCGGGGACCAGGGTGACGAACAGCGGCATCCAGTAGGCGCCGTCCGGTCCGTCGACACCGAGCACGAAGGCCTCGGCGATCTCGTCGAGCGCTTCGACGACCTCGTAGATGTCGGCCGATCCCATCCGGATCCCGTGGCGGTTCAACGTCGCGTCGCTGCGGCCGTGGATCACGAGCGACCCGCGTTCGGTCACGGTCACCCAGTCGCCGTGCCGCCAGACCGGCTTGTCCGGATTCGACGCACCGCCCTCCCATTCGTGGGCGAAATAGGCCGCGCGGTAGCGCGCACCGTCGGGATCGTCCCAGAAGCTCACGGGCATCGACGGCATCGGCGCGGTGACGACGAGTTCACCCACCTCCCCCACCAGCGGGCGTGCGTCGGGCGACCAACTCTCCAGTGCCACACCGAGGTAGCGCACCGACAGCTCCCCCGGGACGACCGGTACACCGGTGGAGCCGCCGGCGAATGCGGACACGATGTCGGTGCCGCCGCTGATCGACGAGATGGGCAACCCGGACCCGACGTGGTCGTCGACCCAGGTGAAAAGATCTGCGGCGAGCGATGATCCGGTACTCCCGAGAGTGCGCAACCGACCGAGGTCGTGCCGGCGACCCGGTTCCAGACCCGCCTTCCGCGAGGCCTGCAGCTGACCGGGACTCGTGCCGAAGTAGGTGACGTGCTCGTCGTCGACGACCTGCCACAGGCGGTCGGCGTCCGGGTACAGGGGCGAACCGCTGTAACAGACGATCCGCGAACCGCAGAGAAGTCCGGCGACCTGATAGTTCCACATCATCCAGCTGAGGGCCGTCTGCCAGAAGAAAACGTCGTCTGCCGACAGGTCGCCGTGCAGCGCACCGGCTTTCAGGTGCTCCAGCAGGACTCCCCCGTGTCCGTGCACGATGCCCTTGGGGCGTCCGGTGGTGCCGGAACTGAACAGCACCCAGAGCGGATGATCGAAGGGCACCTTGACGGGGTGGAAGTCGCCGGGGTCGCTGGTGACGGCGTCGGCATAGTCGAGGGCCGACGAGGACTCCTCGGTCGCGCCGATCGTGATGTGCGCGACCAGGTCCGGCAGTAGCCCGGCGAGCTCGGCGCTGTCGGCGCGCTTGTCGACGACCTTGCCGTTGTAGCGATATCCGGCGGCGGTGAACAGGACCTTGGGTGCGAGTTGGCCTAGTCGATCGGCTGCCCCCTGCGGGGCATAGTCCTGTCCACATCCGGACCAGATCGCGCCCAGGGATGCGGTGGCCAGGAAGGCGATGACGGCCTCCGGGATGTCGGGGAGGTAGGCGGCCACCACGTCCCCCGACCCCACTCCGCGCGCACGCAGGGTCGCGGCCAGGCCCGCGACCTGCGCCGGCAGTTCCGCCCACGCGATCTCGGAACGGTCACCGGCCTCGTCGATGCCCACGATCGCGGCACCGGGCAGGGCGGCGTGCCGGAGGATCTGATCGACGTAGTTCAACCGCATCCCGGGGAACCAGACCGCACCGGGCATCCGGTCGTCGGCGAGCACCGCCTCGTCCCCGGGCCCGAGCGGTTCCGCGGCGAGGGCGTCGAGGTCGAAGAATTCCCATACGGCACGCCAGAACCGGGCCGGGTGTTCCACCGACCACGACCACAGATAGCCGTATTCGTCTGAGCCGAACTCGAAACGCTCGGCGACGAAGCGGCCGAACCGGTCCATCTGGGTGCTCGTGACCTGCTCCGCAGTCCTCGACGTGGTCATCGCAACTGCTCGAGGATCGAGACCGCCTCGTCGCGCATCGCCACCTTGCGGACCTTCCCGGTGACGGTCATCGGGAACTCCTCGACCACATGGACGTACCGCGGGATCTTGTGTCGCGCGATCTTGCCGGTCGCGAACTCGCGCAGGTCGTCGGCGGTGAATTCGGTTGCGGTGTCGCGCAACCGGACCCAGGCCATCAGCTCCTCGCCGTATTTCACGTCGGGCACCCCGATCACCTGGGCGTCGAGGATGTCGGGATGGGTGTAGAGGAACTCCTCGATCTCGCGCGGGTAGATGTTCTCCCCGCCGCGGATCACCATGTCCTTGATGCGCCCGGTGATCCGGACATAACCGTTCTCGTCCATGTCGGCGAGGTCGCCGGTGTGCATCCAGCCGTCGGCGTCGATGGCCTCGGCCGTCTTCTCCGGGTCGTTCCAGTATCCGGTCATCACCGAGTAACCGCGCGTACACAACTCGCCCGTCTCGCCACGCGCCGAGGTCTCCCCGGTTCCGGGATCGACGACCTTGATCTCCAGGTGCGGGCCGACCCGCCCGACGGTGGTCACACGCAACTCGAGGGGATCGTCGACCCGCGTCTGCGTCGACACCGGCGACGTCTCGGTCATGCCGTAACAGATCGACACCTCACGCATGTGCATGCGGTCGACGACCTGCCGCATGACGTACTCGGGGCACGGCGACCCCGCCATGATGCCGGTACGCAGGCTCGACAGGTCGATGTCGAGCCCGTCGTCGAGCAAGCCGAGTTCGGCGATGAACATGGTGGGCACGCCGTAGAGGCTGGTGCAGCGGTACTCCGCGACCGCCTCGAGGGTGGCCCGCGGGTCGAAGGCCGGCGCCGGAATCACCATCGCCGCACCGTGACTCGTCGCCGCGAGGTTACCCATCACCATGCCGAAGCAGTGGTAGAAGGGCACGGGTAGGCAGATCCGGTCGTCGGCGGTGTAGTTCAGCAGTTCGCCGACGAGGTACCCGTTGTTCCCGATGTTCCGGTGCGACAGCGTCGCACCCTTCGGGAAACCCGTTGTACCCGAGGTGTACTGGATGTTGATCGGGTCGTCGGGTGAGAGCGACGCAGCGATCTCGTCGACGCGTGTGAGCTCGTCGGCGCTCGGCTCGACACACAGCGCATCCCAGCCGGGGGATTCGAACAGGACCACTTCGCGCAGCTCCGGGCACTGTGGCCGGGCCTGTTCGAGCATCGTCGAATAGGCCGAGTCCTTGAAGCTCTCGGCGGCCAGGACGACGCTCGTCCCGGACTGCTGCAGCGCGTACTCGATCTCGTTCTGCCGGTACGCGGGATTGAGATTGACCAGCACGGCGCCGATCTCGGCCGCGGCGTACTGGGTCAACACCCATTCGAACCGGTTCGGCGACCACAGCCCGACGCGGTCGCCGACCGACGCGCCGAGTCGTAGCAGTCCGGCCGCGAGCGCGCGTACGTCACGGTGGAACTCGGTGTATCGCCATTCCCGCCGTGCGGCGGCGTCGATCAACGCGGTTCGCTCGCCGTGGTCCGCGACGGTTCGGGCCAGGGTGGCTCCGATGGTCTCGGTGAGCAGTGCCGGTGTCTCCTCACCGCGCGTGTGTGCAGGCTTCGGGTGAGCCTCGGTGCTCATGTTCTGCTCCGGTCTGTTCTCGGGGGGTGGATGCCCGGATGGTCGGGGGCTTCGTCAGTTCTCGGGGGCGGGATCGGTACGCGTACCGCTCACACGGGACAGGACGACCTCCGCCTGGCGCAGGACCGGCCCGTCGATCATCTGACCGTCGAGGCTGAACACCCCGCCCGCGTGTTCGGCCGCACCGTCGAGGACCTTGCGCGCCCACTCGACCGCCTCGTCCGACGGGCGGTAACCGTTCCGGATGTGATCGACCTGGGACGGATGGATGCATGCGGTCGCGGTGTAACCCAGGGCCACCGCGTCGCGGACCTCGGCGACGAGTCCGTCGACGTCGGAGATGTCGAGGTGCACCGAGTCGACGGCGAACTTCCCGTACGCGGCGGCCGCGATGCGGACCATCGACCGGACCCAACTCGCGACGTCCCGGTACTCACCCGGCCGGGCTTCACCCGGACCGAACCGGCTCGACGTGCCGCCGAGGCCCGCGACGAGATCCTCTGCCCCCCACATCAGTCCGATGCAGTTGGAGGTGGCGGCGATGTCGCGGGCGCGGGTCGCGCCGAGCGGCGTCTCGATCAGTGCGATCGTCTGGAACGCGGTGTCCAGGATCGAGGACACGTCCTCGGCCTTGGCCTGCATGACCACCCGGTAGTTCGTCTCCGAGACGGCGGCGAGATCGCGCCGGTAGTCGCCGGTACCGGCCGGGTTGATCCGCACGATGGTGCGGTCCGGATCGACCGGATTGGCGACGAGAGCCTCCCGGGCTGCGGCGCGGTTCGTCGGCGACACCGCGTCCTCGAGGTCGAGGATGACGACGTCGGCCCGGTCGAGGGCCTTCTGGTATCGCTCGGGACGGTCCGCCGGGCAGAACAACATCGCCGGCCCGGGCGGCAGCCACGCGTTGGTGAGCTGCCCCGACAGTCCGGAACCCGCGACCGGGCCGCCGGGTGGGTCCTCGAAGAACATCGTCGTCACTCCGTCCGTTGCCTGCGCACCAGCGTTGCTCGTGCGGCGCGGGCGACGACCTCGCCGTGCTGGTTGCGTCCGATGTGGGTCAAGTTCACCACGCCCTCACCCGGACGCGACCGCGATTCGCGTTTACCGGTGCACTCGGTCTCCGCGTACAGGGTGTCGCCGGCGAACAACGGCGCCGGGAAGGCGACCTCGCTGAAGCCCAGGTTCGCCACCAGGGTGCCCTGGGTGAGTTGGGAGACCGACAATCCCACGATCGTCGACAGGGTGAACATGGAGTTGATCAGGCGTTGCCCGCCGAAACCCGGCTGCTCGGCCGACCAGGCGGCGTCGAGGTGCAGCGCCTGTGTGTTCATGGTCAGCGTCGTGAACAGCACGTTGTCGGCCTCGGTGACAGTGCGTCCGGGCCGGTGTGCGTAGATCGTGCCCTCCGCGAACTCCTCGAACCACAACCCGCGCTGCACGATTCGACGCCCGCCGGTGGTGTCGCTCATGCGAACCCGAGCTCGCGCGCGATCAGCATGAGCTGCACCTCGGTCGTGCCCTCACCGATCTCGAGGATCTTCGAATCGCGGTAGTGCCGGGCGACGGGATATTCGTTCATGAAGCCGTACCCGCCGTGGATCTGCGTGGCCATCCGGGCGTTGTCCATCGCCGCCTCACTGGCGATCATCTTGGCGATCGACGCCTCCTTCTTGAAGGGCTTGCCCGCCAACATCTTCGCTGCCGCGTCGTAGTAGGCGGTCCGCGCGACGTGGGCGCGCGCCTCCATCCGGGCGATCGCGAAGGACACCGACTGGTACTCACCGATCGCCTTGCCGAAGGACTGTCGCTCCTTGGCGTACTTCACGCTCTCGTCGACGCAGCCCTGGGCGACGCCGGTGGCGAGGGCTGCGATGGCGATCCGCCCCTCGTCGAGGATGGACAGGAAGTTGGCGTATCCGCGGCCGCGGACACCGAGCAGGTTCTCCTTGGGAACGCGTACGTCGGTGAAGGTCAGCGGATGGGTGTCCGAGGCATTCCACCCGACCTTGTTGTACGCCGGCTCGGCGGTGAAACCCGGGGTGCCGGACGGCACGATGATGGTGGAGATCTCCTTCTTGCCGTTCTCCTTCACCCCGGTCACCGCGGTCACCGTCACCAGTGAGGTGATGTCGGTCCCCGAGTTGGTGATGAACTGCTTGCCGCCGTTGATGATCCAGGAGTTGCCGTCGTCCCGGGCCGTGGTCGCGGTGGCCCCGGCATCCGAACCCGCCCCGGGTTCGGTCAACCCGAAGCCGGCGAGCGCCGTGCCCGCGGTGAGTTCGGGGAGGTACTGCTTTTTCTGCTCCTCGCTGCCGAATCGGTAGATGGGCATGGCGCCCAGACTCACCCCGGCTTCGAGGGTGATGGCGACGGACTGGTCGACCTTGCCGAGTTCCTCCAGCGCGAGTGACAGGGCGAAGTAGTCGCCGCCCATGCCGCCGTACTTCTCGTCGAAGGGAAGCCCGAACAGTCCCATCTTGCCCATCTGGGCGACGACGTCATACGGAAAGCTGTGCTCGGCATCGTGTTTCGCGGCCACCGGCGCCACCACGGTCTGCGCGAAGTCGCGGACCGTCGCGATGAGGTCGGTGTACTCCTGGGTGAGTTCCATGTGAGTGTTCTCCTGGGAAGGTTGTCGACGGGTGGTTCAGGGCCCTTCGTGGCTCGTCGCTTTCGCTCCTCGCACCTCAGGGATCAGTAAAGGCTCGTCGCTTTCGCTCCTCGCACCTCAGGGATCAAGGGGATCGCCGGCGGTGACGACAGCGAGGATCTGTCCCGCGTCGACCTTGTCCCCCACCTTCACGGAGATGTCGACGGTGCCGTCCACCGGCGCGGTGAGTGCATGTTCCATCTTCATCGCCTCGACGACGACGACCGACTGGCCGGCGGAGACGTCGGCCCCGATCTCGGCGGCGACAGCGACCACGGTGCCCGGCATCGGGCTGGTGATCTCGCCGGCGTGCTCGTCGGCGGCCTCGTCGAGCAGGGGCTTCGCGAGTTCGAGGACCCAGGTGCCCGACGGCCCTCCCACCCACCAGCTCTCTCCGACGCGAACACTCGACCACGACTGCGTCACCCCGTCGACGACCAGGCGGTCCGAGCCGCGACCGTCGCCGGGCTGCGCCGGCTGGTAGACCACGTGACCGGTCCACGACGCCTCGGCGTCGTCGTCGAAGGTGACGGTGGCGGTTCCCGAGAGGGACCATTCGTCGGCGGCATCGACCTGAATGGCCACCGTCGAATGCCGTCCGCCGGCGACGAGGCGGGTGCGGACCGGAGCGGATCGACCGACCCGCCATCCGACCGCCGAGGACCAGATGTCGTCGGCATCGCGAGCGCCGATCCGCGCCAGACCCACGAGCACCTGTGCCTCGGGAATGGGCTCCGGCGCAGCGTAATCGGTGACGAGGCGGTCCAACAGCTCGGTGTCGAGGTCGGCGTCCACGACCGCCTGCTGACGCAGGACGAAGCGGCAGAAGTCGATGTTGGTGACCACGCCCAGCACGCGGGTGTGGGCCAGTGCCTGGTCGAGACGTTCGAGCGCCTCCTCCCGGTCGGCACCGTACGCGATGATCTTCGCGAGCATCGGGTCGTAGTCACTGCCGACGCGCAATCCGTCGAGCATGGCCGAGTCGACGCGGATGCCGCCACCGGCCGAGGTGTCGGGATGGACGAGATGCTCGATCGTGCCGCCGGTCGGCAGGAAACCGCGGGCCGGGTCCTCGGCGTACACGCGTGCCTCGATCGCGTGGCCGCTGAGGGTGATCGTGTCCTGCGTCAGACCCAGGACTTCTCCGCGGGCGACGCGGATCTGTTGTTCCACGAGGTCGACTCCGGTGACGAGCTCGGTCACCGGGTGCTCGACCTGCAGGCGGGTGTTCATCTCCATGAAGAAGAACTCGTCGGGCCGGTGCGCCGACACGATGAACTCGACCGTGCCCGCCCCGGTGTAGCCGACACTGCGCGCGGCATCGCACGCGGCCTCACCGATGCGGGCACGGGTCTCGGCGTCGAGCAGCGCCGACGGCGCCTCCTCGATCACCTTCTGGTGCCGCCGCTGCAATGAGCACTCGCGCTCGCCGAGGTGGATGACGTTCCCGTGCTGATCGGCGAGGACCTGCACCTCGATGTGGCGCGGGGTGTCGACGAAATGCTCGAGGAACAGCGCGTCGTCACCGAACGCGGCGGCGGCCTCACGGCGGGCCCGCTCCAGCGCGGCCGGCAGTTCCGACGCCTCGGCCACCCGGTGCATGCCCTTTCCACCGCCACCCGCACTGGGCTTGATGAGAACCGGGAACCCGATGTCGGGGGCCGCGGCGATGAGGTCGTCGTCGGTCAGGCCGGGGCGCGACAGACCCGGCACCACCGGCACGTCGCGAGCGGTGACGGCGGCCCGGGCCGTGATCTTGTCTCCCATCGTCGCGATCGCCTCCGCGGGCGGCCCGATGAAGACGATGCCCGCCTCCGCCAGAGCGGCCGCGAACTTCTGGTTCTCCGAGAGGAATCCGTAGCCCGGGTGGACGGCGTCGGCACCGGTCTTGCGTGCCGCGTCGACCACTTTTGCGATGTCGAGGTAGCTCTGGGTGGCGGCGGCCGGGCCGATGTGCACGGCGACGTCGGCCTCCCGGACGTGGCGTGCCTGCGCGTCGGCGTCGGAATAGACGGCGATACTGCGGATTCCCATGTGGCGCAGGGTGTCGATCACCCGGCAGGCGATCTCACCACGGTTGGCCACCAGGACACTGCGGATGGGTCTGGCGCCGGGAGCGCAGCGAGCGGGCCGGATGGGTCTGGTACTCACGGTCGTGGTCCTCGGGGTCGGCGGGACGGGGCGGTGTAGATCGGGTTCGGACTCGGCGACGTCGGCATCGGCGGTCACATCCGGAAGACGCCGTAGCGCGGATCGGCGAGCGGTGCGTAGCGGGCGGTCTCGAGAGCGAGGCCGAGCAGTGTCCGGGTCTGCGCGGGGTCGACGATGCCGTCGTCCCACAGCCGGGCCGTCGAGTAGTAGGCATCCGACTGTTGTTCGAACTGTTCGCGGATCGGGGCCTTGAACGCTTCCTCGTCCTCGGTGGACCATTCCGCGCCGGATCGCTCGATCTGGTTGCGTCGCACCGTTCCGAGGGTGTCGGCGGCCTGCGGTCCGCCCATGACCGAGATGCGGGCGTTGGGCCACATCCAGAGGAATCTGGGCGAGTAGGCGCGTCCGCACATCGAGTAGTTGCCCGCTCCGAAGGAGCCGCCGACCATGACGGTGAACTTGGGCACGCGTGCGCACGCCACGGCGTTGACCATCTTGGCCCCGTTCTTGGCGATGCCGCCCTGCTCGTAGGCCTTGCCGACCATGAACCCGGTGATGTTCTGCAGGAACAGCAACGGGATGCGGCGCTGGTCGCACAGTTCGATGAAATGAGCTCCCTTCAGGGCGGATTCGCTGAACAGGACACCGTTGTTGGCGACGATCCCCACCGGGTGACCGTGCAGGTGCGCGAACGCCGTCACCAGACTGGTGCCGTAGTTCGCCTTGAACTCGTTGTATTCTCCTCCGTCGCACAGGATTTCGATGACCGACCGGACGTCGTACGGAGTTCGCGGGTCGGTGGGCACCACGTCGTAGATGTCGGTCTGCGGCCGCACCGGCTCGCGGACCGGGATCGTCTCCCACTGTGGCGCCTCGCGGGGCCCGAGGGTCGCGACGATCTCGCGGACCTTGGCGAGCGCCTGCTGGTCGTTGTCGACGAGGTGGTCGGTGACACCGGAGACCGATGAGTGCATCGCACCACCGCCCAGGTCCTCGGCGGAGACATCTTCTCCGGTCGCCGCCTTCACCAGTGGCGGGCCCGCGAGGAAGATGGTGCCCTGATTGCGCACGATCACCGTCTCGTCGCTCATCGCCGGGACGTAGGCCCCGCCGGCGGTCGACGACCCGAGCACCGCGGCGATCTGCGGGATGCCGGCGGCGCTCATGGTCGCCTGATTGAAGAAGATCCGTCCGAAGTGATCCCGGTCGGGGAACACCTCGTCCTGCTGGAGCAACATCGCGCCGCCCGAGTCGACGAGGTAGATGCACGGGAGCCGGTTGGCCGCCGCGATCTCCTGCGCACGCAGATGCTTCTTGACCGTGACCGGGTAGTACGTGCCGCCGGAGACCGTGGCGTCGTTGGCGACGATCATGCACTCTCGACCCGCGACGCGCCCCACGCCGGCGATGACCCCGGCGGCGGGCACCTTGCCGCCGTACATCTTGAAGGCCGCGAGCGGGGCCACCTCGATGAACGGCGACCCGACGTCGAGCAGCCCGTCGACCCGGTCCCGCGGGAGCAACTTTCCGCGAGCGACGTGGCGATCACGAGCCTTCGCGCCGCCGCCGGCGGACACCTCTCGCAGGCGTTCGTCGAGCAGGTCGAGATTGCGCTGGTGTGCGGCCCGGAAGCCGTCGAGCGTGCTGGTCACCGTCGACCCTTCAGTTAGTGGCTATTAACTGAAAGTGATCGTACGCGATGAAGTGGCCCATGTCACGTCCCGGTTCATCCACCGCGTCGACATGACCTACGTGACGCGCATCACGTCTTCTCGTACTGTTGTGGCAGGCCCACCACCCCCGGGCCGACACAACCGATGCGCCGACACCCCGGAACCCCGGACCGGCCACCGCACATAGAAGGCCAGGTGACCCCATGACCCTCGCAGACGACCGCGCTCGCTCCGAGCACGTCCCGACCCCCGGCACGCCGCCCGAGACGGCAGCCACCGGGTTCTCGCTCGACGACCGCTACACCCGCGAGTCCGGCGACATCTACCTCACCGGCATCCAGGCCCTGGTACGCATGGTCCGCGACCGCGCTCGCGTCGACCGCCGTTCCGGCCTCCGGACGGCCTCGTTCATCTCCGGCTACGAGGGCTCGCCCCTCGCCGGTTACGATCTCGAACTCGCCCGACGGCGCGCGCATCTCGCCCCGTACGACGTCATCCACCGGCCCGGTCTCAACGAAGAGCTCGCCGCGACCTCGGTGATGGGTTCACAGCTCGCCGCACAGGTCATCGGCGGTGCCGAATTGACGCCGTCCGCGGACGGGCTCCCCCGCGACGGCGTCGTCGGATACTGGTACGGCAAGGCACCCGGTCTCGATCGCGCGACGGACGCCCTGCGGCACGCGAACCTCATCGGAACCCATTCCGCCGGCGGCGCGGTCGCGCTCGTCGGTGACGACCCGGGTGCGAAATCCTCGACGGTCCCGTGCGCGTCGGAGATGGCGCTGGCCGACCTCTACATCCCGATCCTCTATCCGGCCGATTCCCAGGACATCTTGGATCTCGGTGTCCATGCGGCGCTCATGAGTCGCACCAGCGGGGTCTGGACCTCGCTCAAGATCTCCGCGCACGTCGCGGACGGCGCGTCGACCGCACGCGTCGACCCGGACCGCATAGTGCCCGTCTACGGCGACCTCGGGACGAGCCCCCACGTGCCCAGCGGACGACTGCTCGGCGCCCATCTCATGGAACTCGAACAGAATCAGCTGACCACCCGGCTCCCGCGTGCGCAGGAGTACGCACGGCTCAACGGCCTCAACCGGATCGTGGTCTCGAGTCCCGACGACCGCATCGGCATCGTCGCCGCGGGAAAGACCTACCTCGATCTCCGGGAAGCATTGCGACTGATGCGGATCGACGACGAGGATCTGCGCCGGCTCGGAATCCGCATCCTCAAGCTCGGCATGGTCTACCCGATCGAGCGAGAGATCCTGAATCGCTTCATGTTCGACACCGCCACCGGCGATCTCGACGAGGTCATCGTGGTCGAGGAGAAGCGCGACTTCATCGAGACGATGATGCGCGACATCCTGTTCCGCCACCCGCGGGCCCCGCGCATCGTGGGGAAGGTGCACGAAGACGGATCAACCTTGTTCTCCCGCTTCGGCGAACTCGACGTCGACGCGGTGACCCGAGGACTCGCCGACCGTCTCGCCCGCCACGGGGTCGACGCCGCGCGGATCTGGCTCGACCGCAAAGCCGCTCGCCGCACCCGCATCGAACTCCCGCTGGCGGTGCGCACGCCGTACTTCTGCTCCGGCTGCCCCCACAACAGTTCGACGAAGGTCACCGAGAACACCCTGGTCGGCGCCGGCATCGGTTGTCACGCGATGGTGTTGCTGATGGATCCCCGGCAGGTCGGCGACATCGCCGGGGTCACCCAGATGGGCGGCGAGGGCGCGCAGTGGATCGGCATGGCCCCGTTCGTGTCCGCGGACCACTTCGTGCAGAACATCGGCGACGGCACCTTCTCGCATTCGGGGTCGCTGGCGTTGCGGGCGGCCGTGGCGTCGGGCGCGAACATAACCTACAAGCTGCTCTACAACGGCACCGTCGCGATGACCGGCGGACAGGATCCGGTGGGCGGGATGTCCCTGCCGCGGTTGACGTCACTGCTGCTCGACGAGGGCGTCAGTCGGGTCGTGGTCACCTCCGACGACCCGAAACGCGTTCGTACGCTGGGTCTCCCCGACACCGTCGAGGTTCGCCACCGCGATGACCTGCTCGAGGTACAGACCGAACTCGCGGGAGTCGCGGGCGTCACGGTGCTCGTCCACGATCAGCACTGCGCCGCCGAGAAGCGCCGCAAGCGCAAGCGCGGCGCCATGCCCACCCCCACTCGTCGCGTCGTGATCAACGAACGCATCTGCGAGGGGTGCGGCGACTGCGGCGAGAAGTCGAACTGCCTCTCGGTGCACCCGGTCCAGACCGAGTTCGGACGCAAGACGCGCATCGACCAGAGTTCGTGCAACCTCGACCTCTCCTGTCTCAAGGGCGACTGCCCGTCGTTCGTCACGGTCACCCCGGGCGCCGACCGCATCCGCACGCGCGCAGCCGATCTGGCGGACACCGTGTTGCCGATGCCCGCGATCCCCGCCATCCGCGACACCTTCTCCCTGCGCATCACAGGTGTCGGCGGTACCGGCGTGGTCACCGTGTCCCAGGTCCTGGCCACCGCAGCCGTCCTCGACGGCCGCTCGGCCCGGACCGTCGACATGACCGGGCTCGCGCAGAAGGGCGGCGCCGTGGTCAGCGACATCAAGGTGGCCCCGCATCCGCTGGAGCAGGCGGCGAAGGTGGCGTCCGAGGACTGCGACCTGTACCTCGTGTGCGATCCGCTGGTCGGCACCGACCCGGTCAACCTCAAGGTCACCGCTCCCGAGAAGACGGTCGCGATCGTCTCGACCACCCAGGTGCCGACCGGGTTGATGGTCATCGACACCTCGGTCGGGTTCCCGGCGGACTCCGCCGTCCACTCCGCGATCGACTCCCGGGTCGCGCGGACCGTGTACCTCGATTCGGGAGCGGTGTCGACAGCCCTGTTCGGCGACGAGCAGTACGCCAACATGCTGATGGTCGGTGCTGCGTATCAAGCCGGGGCGCTGGCCATCTCGGCGGAATCCATCGAGCGGGCGATCGAGCTCAACGGCGTGGCCGTGGACGCGAACGTCCAGGCGTTCCGGCGCGGCCGGCAGGTCGTGTCCGATCCCGACTCCGTGTCTCGCACCATCGACGGACTGCACGGTCGCGGGGTCGCCGAGATCGAACCGAGCCGCCACACCCTCGCGGTGGTCAGCGCGCTCGGGGATATCGACGCCGACCTCCGGCGCACCATCGCGATCCGGTACGACGAGCTGACCGCCCACTCCGACGAGAAATACGCGCGAACCTACCTCGACACGGTCGACCGCGTACGACGCGTCGCATCCGACCCCTCGCTCACCGCCGCCGTCGCCCGGAACCTGTTCAAGCTGATGGCCTACAAGGACGAATACGAGGTCGCCCGGCTCACCCAGGACCCGTCGTTCGCCGCGCGCATCGCCGACGAGTTCGGCGCCGACGCCGAGATCGCGGTACGCCTCCACCCGCCGACGCTGCGGAGTATGGGGATGCGCGAGAAGCTGACGCTCGGATCGTGGGCCGACACCCCGCTGAGCGCGCTCGCGAAGATGAAGCGCCTCCGGGGAACCCGACTGGACCCGTTCGGCCGCAGCGAGATCCGGCGTACCGAACGCGCGCTGATCGTCGAGTACCGGGAACTCGTCGACGCCGCGCTCGATGCGCTCGCGGGTGGGCGCATCGGCGCGGACCAGGTACCCGCGGTCGTCGACCTCGCGGAACTACCGGACATGGTCCGGGGTTACGAGGGGATCAAGATGGCCAACGTCGCGCGCTACCGGGAAGCGGTCGCACGGCAGCGGGAAATGCTGGGGATCTGAGGCTGAGCACCGGTCCGTGATCCGACACAACCTGAGAACAACTGTTCCCCAATCTGAACGAACCGCCAAACCACTGCCCCCTGAGGTGCGAGGAGCGATAGCGACGAGCCTCGAAGGGCTTGGTGAGATACCTTGCGAGGCCCTTCGTGGCTCGCTTCGCTCGCACCTCAGGGAGCAGTTAGGAGCGCTTCGCTCGCACCTCAGGGAGCAGTTAGGAGCGTTTCGCTCGCACCTCAGAGGCAGGTAGGAGCGCTTCGCTCATACCATCCGTCCTCAGCGTGCCCGCCGAAGACGCGCCACAGCGGTCTGGCCGTCGTCGCCCGGGACGACCTCGCACTCGTAATGCGCTCTGGCCGTCGGGGCGACGGCGACCAGGTCGTACTGGGCGGTGTTCATCTCGATCAGCAACTCGCCACCGACGGCGAGCCATCTCCGGGCGTCGGCGATCAAGGCCGTGATGTGGTCGAGGCCGTCCGGGCCACCGAGCAGTGCCCGGTGCGGTTCGTGATCCCGCGCCTCCGGCGCCAGCAGTCCGAGCGCCGAGTCGGGCACGTAGGGAGGTACTGCGGCGATCACGTCCAGACGGCCGCGTAGTGCTGCCGGCAGCGGGACGAGCCCGGCACCGAGGTGAATCCCGGTCCCGCCCGGCAGGTTTCGGCGCGCGAAGCCGAGCGCGGTGTCGTCGGCATCGACGACATGCAGTTCGACGCCGGGCACCGCGGCCGCAACACTCGCGGCGATGGGTGCGACACCACAGAACGCCTCGACTATGGTCGGCGACCGGCACGCATCTGCTGCGGCGATCGCGGTGCGCGCCAACAACAGGGAGCGCTGACGCGGCACGAAGACGCCGCGGCCGACCGCCAGCCGTAGGTCACCGAACCGCACCCAACCCACCAGATGCTCGATCGGATCGCCGGCCACGCGTCGGGCACACAGCGCGTCGAGTTCGGTTGCGTCGGTAATGTGTTCGCGAAGCAGCGCGGCTTCTTCTTCGGCGAAGACACATCCAGCACGACGTAGTAGGCCGACGATCGGATCGTCGGGGCCGTCATCCCCGGTTGGGCGAGTCATCCTTCTTCAGACCGTACAAGAAGGCCGCCGCGATGAGCAGCGCCACCTGCAAGAATCCCAGGATCAGCCCGACGATCGCACCGGCGCCGAGGTCGAGGAACGGCGGCGTGATCAGTGCTGCGGCGAACAGGGCCAGCCATGCGGCGACTCCGACGACCGCGAGGAACGGCAGCGCCTTGCGGTAGCTCGGAACCAGCACGAACGTCGCCGCGATGCCGACGACCCCGAGCAGGATGAAGAACTTGCCGGGGTTCAGGACGATCTCGTAGGAGAAGTACGCGGGTATACCGCCCTGCCCTTCCTCGAAATCCGTTCCCCAGCGGTTGAGTTCCTCCTCGGCGCCGACCCCGACCGAGATCCACCCGAGGAAGCCCATGAAGTACGTGACCACCCCCGCCACCGCGGAGGCCAGCGCGAAGATCACCGACAGGTCGGCACGCGGCCCGCGGGCCGGCTGTCCCCAACCGGGAGGCGGGTACGGCGCGCCGGTGTTCCACTGCTGAGGCGGAAGACTCCCGGTGCCGGGGTGCTGGACGTGGGCCGTCTGATCCTGGTTGCCGGCGAAGCCCCTGGTCTGCGGTGGGCCCTGCGGAACGCCTGACCACTGACCGCCGGGGTGCTGGGGTTCGCCTGGATTCACGATCCGCTCCTCGTCGCTGCTGCGGGACTCGGCCCGCCGCCCTTTCGGACTGTTCTGCGCCCGCCGTCCGGCGCGCGATCATGCGCAAGACTAAGCCCTTCCCGGCCTCGTGAGCACCGGCCGGCGCAGTTTTCATTCGACCGGGTCAACCACCCCCGTGATCCGCGCGCCGACGTGGGGCACGCTGCATCTCGTCCGCACGCGCGAACGCGTAGAGTTCGGGATCGATGTCCGCGACGCATGAACCGCGCGAGGACGAATCGGAGATCACGAATCGTCCGCCGACGCGCCGAACCCAGGCCAAGGCGGCCCGTCGTGCCGAATTGCTGTCCGCCGCCGCCCACCAGATGGCCGAGCGCGGATTCGCCGGCGTGCGACTGGAGGACATCGGACGAGCCGTCGGGGTGAGCGGCCCGGCCATGTACCGCCACTTCTCCTCCAAGACCGAGCTTCTCGACGAGATGCTCATCGACATCAGTCAGCGACTGCACGACGGCGGCAGCGAGGTCGCCGACCGCGGCGGCTCGCCGTCGGAAACCCTGGTCGCGCTCATCGGCTTTCACATCGACGTCCTCGTCACCCGTCCCGACCTCATCACGGTGCAGGATCGGGACCTGCCGTCGATGACCCCGGACGCCAATCACCGGGTCCGGCTGCTGCAGCGCCGTTACGTGGAACGGTGGGTGGACGTCCTCCTCGCGGTGATCGACGAGAACGGGGGCACACTCGACCGCGCGGAAGCCCGCGTGCGGGTCCACGCGATGTTCGGGTTGCTCAACTCGTCGCCTCGCCTGCCCGCGTTCGACCAGCACGGACTGCGCCGCCTCCTCACCGCGATGGCGCTGGCGGCACTCCGGTGTGAGGTGCCGGATCAGACGTGACCCGGCACCCCGCCCTCACCAGCCGTCGATGTGGAGGACCGAGTCGAGAGGTTTGCGCGGCGCGGGCTTGAAATCGGTGCCCTTGCTGTAGGCCACCGGCAGCAACACGCCCTGATGGATGTTGGCCGGGATGCCGAGGAGTTCGGCGACCTCCTTCTCGTAGTTCAGGTGGAGAGTCGTCCACGCCGATCCGAGGCCGCGGGCACGCAACGCCAACTGCAGGCTCCAGGCACCCGGCAGCAACGAGCCCCAGACGCCGGCCTGGTTACCCGCCGGCAGGTCGCCGCCGGTGTAGATTGCGCCGATGACGAGCACCGGGACCTGACCCATCGTGTCGGCGAGGTACTGGGCACTGGACGCGACGCGCTTGCCGGTCTCGTCCCGTGGAGCCTGGCCGGTGTAGTACTTGGCGAACGACTGTGCGTAGTAATCCGCGACCTTCTGCTTCAGCTCGGGATCGGTGAGCACGATCCAGTGCCAGGTCTGGCTGTTGCTGCCGGTCGGTGCCTGCAACGCGACCTCGAGCGCCTCCTTGACCACGTCGAGCGGCACGGGACGCTCGAAGTCGAGACGCTTGCGCACCGAGCGGGTGGTGGTGAGGAGTTGGTCAGGGTCCAGGGGCAGTAGATCGGTCATCCCTCCATCCTGCACAAAACCATGTCCGTGCACCACGTCGGCCCGCTGGGCCGGGAGCGTCGGCGGTGAGCCGTCAGGGCGACTCCGGCGGCAACACACCGGCCTGCTCCAGGTACTCCACCAAGCGGTTCGTGACCTTCGCCCGACGGACCTCGGCCGGTGTGAAGTACGCCGCGTCCGCGGCGTCGTCACCTGGACGTAGTTCCCCGGAACGGATCTCGGCACGGAAGTCGTGGACCTCATACACCCGTCCGTCGCCGACCGGGATCTCGAGTTGGATGGCCGGTTCGCCGACCGTCACCCGCAAACCGGTTTCCTCCTCGACCTCGCGGATCACCGCCTGCTCCAGCGACTCCCCGGGCTCCACCCGGCCGCCGGGGAGGCTCCAGTGCCCGGCCGACGGCTCGTTCCGCCTCAGGATCAACAGGATCCGCCCCGACTCGTCGGTGATGAGCGCCCCGACGGCGACGACGCGCGCGCTCATCGCGCGTCTTTCGTCGGCACGCGCGTTCGTGCCTCGTCGTCCGGAACCGGCGATCCCGCGAGGTACCGGCCGATCCAGTCGCGGATCGCCGACAGCGCTTCGTCGTCCGATCCGGCGTCGACGACGTGGTCGATCATGCCCTGCTCGGCCATGCGCCCGGCGAGAATGCCCTGCCGCGAGGCCATCTCACCGGCATGGTCGAGATCACGGTGCACGATGAGACTCGCTCCCTCGGGCGGCAACGGCGAGAGCCAGGCGTCGGCGCGCGCGACCCGCACGTCGGCGGGGAACAGCGCGAGCGCGGCGCCGCCCGCACCCTGCCCGAGGAGGACCGAGACCGTCGGCACGCGCACACTGAGCAATTCGACTGTGCAGCGCGCTATCTGCGCCGCGAGGCCACCCTCCTCGGCGACGACCGACAGTTCCGCGCCCGGGGTGTCGATCACGGTGACCACCGGGAGTCCGAGGTCGCCGGCCGCCATGATCGCCCGCCGCGCCTCGCGCAGATGTCGCGGCCCCGGGAGGTCGCCCGCCGCCTGTGACGTCCGGTCGTAGCCGACGACCAACGCGACCCGACCGTCGAAGTCGCTGAGCGAGAAGCGCAGTGGCCCGGCATCCGACAGTGGCGCCGAATCCCCGCCGGCCAGGAACTCGACCAGGCCCGCGCGTCCGGCCTCGCGGGTGGCGAGCACACAGGCCCAGGTGTCCTCCGGCTCCCCCGACTGCGTGCGCTGCGGACCTACCGTCACCGAGTCGTCCGACGACGGCCGGTCACGCGCGTCGAGCAGTCGCAGCACCGCGGCCAGCCGGGCCGGCAGATCGACGGGATCGACCACGTCGTCGACAACCGTTGTGCGGACCAGATTCTCCGCGGTCTGGACATCGGCCGGAAAGGGCTCCCCGTACAGGCCTTCGTAGACGCGCGGCCCGAGAAAACCGATGAGCGCTCCGGGTTCCGCCCAGGTGATGTGGCCGAGCGAACCCCACGACGCGAACACGCCACCCGTGGTCGGATGACGCAGGTACACCAGGTAGGGCAGGCCGGCGGCCTTGTGGTCGGTCACGGCACCCGTGATGGCAACCATCTGCAGGAACGCCGCGGTTCCCTCCTGCATCCGGGTGCCTCCGGAGGCGGGAAACGCCAGCAGCGGAAGTCGTTCGCGTGTCGCGCGTCGGACCGCTGCGACGATCCGGGCCCCCGCATCGCGCCCGATCGACCCGCCGAGGAACTCGAATTCCCCCAGCACGATCGCCACTCGCCGGCCGCCGATCGCGCCGGCGCCGGTGGTGACCGATTCGTCCGAACCGCTCTTTCGGCGTGCCCGGTCGAGCTCGATGGCATAGGTGTCGTCCGCACCATCGGACGTCGTGGCCGGCTCACCGACCGGCGCATCCCACGATTCCCACATATCGTCGTCGACGATCATCACGCGCAGGTCTGTCGCCGTCAGCCGTGCCCGCTCACCCATGCCTCACACCGTATCCC
The DNA here is from genome assembly GCF_042672305.1 of Gordonia sp. NPDC127522. Taxonomy (NCBI): domain Bacteria; kingdom Bacillati; phylum Actinomycetota; class Actinomycetes; order Mycobacteriales; family Gordoniaceae; genus Gordonia; species Gordonia sp. NPDC127522. Next base: position 921,289 of record NZ_JBHXVK010000001.1, on the reverse strand, counting down.
GCCGCGGCCGGGCGGCTCCGGCCTGACGTCGACACCCTCCGCGACGCCCCGACGCGATGATTTCCGTCGGCGCCCGGTGTCATACTCTCGTCAGCCCGACACCCGTTCCGTACCACCGACCGATCTCTTCCGGGGGCCCGCATGTCCGACACCTTCCGCATCACCCGATCCACCATCGTCGACGCACCACCTACTGCGGTGCTGCCGTACCTGATCGACTTCCACCAGTGGGTGCACTGGTCGCCGTGGGAAGGAGTCGACCCCGACATGACGCGCGACTACTCCGGTGCGGAATCCGGTGTCGGGGCGAAGTACGCATGGTCGGGCAACAAGAAGGCCGGTCGCGGCGCCATGAAGATCACGCGCGTCGACGAGCCGCGCGAGGTCGAGGTGCACCTGGCCTTCGAGAAGCCGATGAAGGCCACCAACACCGTCACCTTCGAACTCGCGCCGGAGGGACAGGCGACGCGGGTGTCCTGGACGATGGTCGGCGCACAGACGTTGTTCAGCCGCGTGGCAGGGTTCTTCGGCATCTTCGACAAGATGCTGGGCAAGGACTTCGAGAAGGGACTGACTCAGCTCAAGGCGGTCAGCGAGAGTAGATGACCCGGGTGCGCAGGAGGACGTCGGCCACGGACCGACGACGCCGGTCGACGACCACCCACACCAGACCGATCGCGAAGAACGTACAGAGCAGGGCGCGCAGCACCGCGATGGTCGGCCGGATGCGTGCACCCTCCGAGTTGACCACCCGCAGGCCCATCACGACCGACCCGAGGGTGCGTCCGGAGACCTCCCAGCACGTCGCGAGGTAGAGCACCGCCACCAGCACGAAGCCGGTCGTGGTGAAGACCAGATTGACCTCCGGCAACGAGAATTCGCTGACCGAGAGCACGAACTTCATCAGGGACAGGCCCGCATAGGCGGCACCGAGGATCGTCCACACGACGAGGAGGTCGAGGAACGAGGCGACACCCCGGCTCACGATGCCCGCGTTCTTGTCCCGGTCCTGCACCGCATGGGCCTTGTGCACGGGCGGCAGACCGGGCGTCGTCGGGGACGAGTTCTGCAGCGGCTCTGTCGGTTTCGGTTCCGCGGTCATCGTGGCCCCTCCTCATCGGGAGCTGCCTCGATGGCCGCGGCACCGCGGCGACGCAGAAATCGATTGACCGCGTTGGCCACCGCGTCATCGGCACGTTCGCTGGTGCTGCGCACGTCGGTCATCACATCGGCGGTCACCGAGGTGCTCGCCTCCCGGATGATGTCGGGGAGATCGACGCCGTCGATGATCTCCTCGGCGAGCCCGATCAGATCGACCCGCCCGAGGATGGCGTCGATGTCGATCCGCGCGGCGATCGCGTCGATGTCGATTCCGGTGGCGACGGAGTCGAGATCGACCTTGCCGATCACCGTGTCGAGGTCCACCAGATCGATCGCCGCCATCAGATCCACTTGTGCGACAGCCCGATCGAGATCGACCGTGGTGATCACCTCGTCGATGTCGATGAGTGCGAGGACCTCGCCGATGAGGCGTTTCAGGTCGACGTGGGTGAGGACGAGGTCGGTGAGGTCGACCTCCTCGACCAATGCGTCGACGACCTCACGGATGACGACTCCCAGAACGACTCGCGTCGTCGAGACCACCACGGTGACAGCGGTGTCGGCGGCCTCGGCCAGCCGCGCACGGACGGACCCGATGACCCCGCCCGCGAGGGGTAGACGTTCCGCGACGTCGACCACCACCCCGGCGAACCGCATCGACTCCCCTGCCAGCTGGGAGATCGCGCCGCGTCGCGCCGGGGAGTTCACCGACGAATTATCGCACGCGCCGATCCGGTCGGTCGGCCCACGAAAAAACCCGAGCGGGCAGACCCGCTCGGGTTCTTCGGTTCTCGCGGCTTCTTACAGTGCCTCGTAGAGCTCCCGCGCCAGCGCGGCGGTCTCGGACGGCGTCTTGCCGACCTTGACGCCCGCAGCCTCGAGGGCTTCCTTCTTGCCCTGCGCGGTGCCCGCACCGCCGGAGACGATGGCGCCGGCATGGCCCATGGTCTTGCCCTCGGGGGCGGTGAAGCCCGCGACATAGCCGACGACCGGCTTGGTCACGTTGGCCTTGATGTATTCGCCGGCCTTCTCCTCGGCGTCGCCGCCGATCTCACCGATCATCACGATCAGCTTGGTCTCGGGATCCTTCTCGAACGCCTCGATGGCGTCGATGTGGGTGGTGCCGATGACCGGGTCGCCGCCGATGCCGATGGCGGTCGAGAAGCCGAGATCGCGCAGCTCGTACATCATCTGGTAGGTCAGGGTGCCCGACTTGGAGACCAGACCGATCGGACCCTTGCCGGTGATGTTGTTCGGCGTGATGCCCACCAGCGCCTCACCCGGGGTGATGATGCCGGGACAGTTGGGGCCGATGATGCGGGTCTTCTCGCCCTTCTCCACGTTGTAGGCCCACGCGTAGGCGGAGTCCTGCACCGGGATGCCCTCGGTGATGACCACGAGCAGCGGGATCTCCGCGTCGATGGCCTCGATGATGGCGTCCTTGGAGAACTTCGGCGGCACGAAGGCGATCGAGGTGTCGGCCCCGGTCTCCTTCATGGCCTCGGCGACCGATGCGAACACCGGCAGCTCGACGTTGTTGCCGTCGGCGTCGACGTGCGACACGGTGGTGCCGGCCTTGCGCGCGTTGACACCGCCGACGATGTTGGTGCCGGCCTTGAGCATCAGAGCGGTGTGCTTGGTGCCCTCACCGCCGGTGATGCCCTGGACGATGACCTTGTTGTCTTTGTTCAGAAAGATCGACATATTCCGTGGCTCCCTTACTTGCTCGCCAGCTCGGCGGCCTTGTCGGCGCCCGAGTCCATGGTTTCGGCGAGCGTGACCAACGGGTGGTTCGCATCGGCCAGGATCTTGCGGCCTTCGTCGACCTTGTTGCCGTCGAGGCGGACGACCAGCGGCTTGTTGGCGTCGGACCCCAGCTTCTCGAGAGCACCGACGATGCCGTTGGCGACGGCGTCACATGCGGTGATGCCACCGAAGACGTTGACGAAGACGCTCTTGACCTGCTCGTCGCCGAGGATGACGTCGAGGCCGGCAGCCATGACCTCGGCCGAGGCGCCGCCGCCGATGTCGAGGAAGTTCGCGGGCTTCACGTTGTTGTGCTTCTCACCGGCGTAGGCGACCACGTCGAGGGTCGACATGACCAGGCCCGCGCCGTTGCCGATGATGCCGACCTCGCCGTCGAGCTTGACGTAGTTGAGGTCGTTCTCCTTGGCCTTGAGCTCCAGGGGATCGGTGGCGTCGCGATCCTCGAACTCCTCGTGGCCGGGCTGACGGAAGTCGGCGTTGGCATCGAGGGTGACCTTGCCGTCGAGGGCGAGGATCTGATCGTCCGGAGTGCGGACGAGCGGGTTGACCTCGACCAGGGTGGCGTCCTCCTTGACGAAGACCTCCCAGAGCTTCGCGATGGTGACCGCTGCGGCGTCGAGCACCTCGGCAGGCAGATGGCCCTGCTCGGCGATCGAGCGCGCGGTTTCCAGATCGACACCTTTCACGGCATCGACGGCGACCCGCGCGAGGCGCTCGGGCTTGGTCGCCGCGACCTCTTCGATCTCCATACCGCCCTCGACCGAGCACATGGCCAGGTAGGAGCGGTTGGTGCGATCGAGCAGGAAGGAGATGTAGTACTCCTCCGCGATGTCGCTGGCCTCGGCGACCAGCAGCTTCTTGACGACGTGGCCCTTGATGTCGAGGCCAAGGATGTTGGAAGCGTGGGACTGCGCGTCGTCCGGGGTCGCGGCGTACTTGACGCCGCCTGCCTTGCCACGCCCGCCGGTCTTGACCTGCGCCTTGATCATCACGGGCTTGCCGATTTCCTCGGCGATCGCCCGCGCATCGGCGGCATCATCGGTCACCCGACCGGGTGTGGTGGGAACCCCGTGCTTGGCGAACAGTTCCTTCGCCTGGTATTCGAAGAGATCCATTCAGCTCACCATCTCGTAGATTTGCCCGCGCAAGGGTGTAATGCGGGCCATATCGGACTTTAAACCTGTCGGGAATCGCCACCCCGCGCGCACCCTGCGCTTGTGCGACAGATCACTCGCTCGGTCGGTTCTCACATTATTGACGTCGTGACGTGAGGTCCACAGCGTCGGTCCGACCCCATGAACTGCGACGACCGCAGAATCCATCGGCGCGCGGTCTTCACAGGTTGAATTTGCTGTAGTGAACAGAAAATCCGGCAATTTCCATACTTGGCGACCAGTCATGTGACTCAGCTCACAATATGCCGGTTTGTCGCTTTCTACGGTTGGACTTGCCGCAATCATTTCGTTACCGTCGGCTCTCAGCGGTGGTCACAGAAGTATTACGGACGGTGACTTCGATCCGCCGGCGACGAGATGCGGTAGCGAAGAGATGAGGTGGACGATTTGGCGGGACTCGGTGTCTCACGCGGATCGGGCCGCGTCCGATCGGGCGGGTTGATCGATGACGTCACAGCGGAAGAGATGACCACGATCATCCCCATTGTCGACACCGACGATGCGGCCGGGTACGACCTCACCGACTACGAGTTCGACTTCGCAGACTCCGATTCCTCCACTCGCGAGCACTCCGACGCCGGCTGGACGCCGTCGTCGTGGCAGGGCTACTACCGTCCCACCCGTTCGGAGATCACTCAGGACATCCTGATCCCCGAGCACGAGTTCGATCAGTACGAGCACGACGAGCCGTTCGACGTCGAGGGCGCCGAGCTCGACAGCTTCGACGGGGGCGAACTCCGTTCGCTCGACGACGACGATCTCGATGACGACACCGAGCATCGCCCCTTCCGGACGAATCCGGCCGGACAACGGGTCCGACGTGGCGGCAAGCACCGCATCGCGGCGCCGCCGAACGCCCTCAAGGGCGGACGCGCAGCTCTCATCGCCATGGCCGCCGGCGCGGCCGTCGCCGCGGTCGCTCAGGTCGGCACGAACGACGAGGCGCCCGCACCCGTGAACGCCGCGGCCGTCAACGACGCCACCGCCCCGGGCGCCGCACCCGTGGAACTGGGCCCCGGTGTCGCTGCTGCGACCGCACAGACCGACCAGATGAACGTCTTCACCAACCAGCTGGGTGTGGGCGCCAAGATGGCGGCGGACCAGGATCGTCGCGAGGCCCTGGCCCGGCGCCCGCTCTTCACCTCGCCGATCCCGCTCGGCAGCTACGACTTCACCTCCGCCTTTGCGATGCGCTGGGGCACCATGCACGGCGGCATCGACATGGCCGCTCCCCTCGGCACCCCGATCCACGCCGCCACCGACGGTGTCGTGATCAAGGCCGAGCCCGCGTCGGGATACGGCCACTGGGTTCAGATCGAAGCGGCCGACGGCACGATCACCATGTATGGCCACATGGCCTCCTCGGGCGTCCTGGTCACCGAAGGCCAGCGCGTCACCGCCGGCGACGTCATCGCCCTGGTGGGCAACGAGGGCTTCTCGTTCGGCCCGCACCTGCACTTCGAGGTGTGGAAGAACGGCAACACCAAGATCGACCCCGTGCCCTGGCTCGCCGCCAAGGGCGTAAAGCTCTCTGGTTACACCGGCTAATCGCAGCCCGACCATTCGCTCCGCGAGCGTCCGCTCCCCGCGGAGCGCCCAAGATTCTCTGCTCCCTCATCCGATGGAAGCGACCCCATTGCTCCCTGAGGTGTGAGGAGCGATAGCGACGAGCCACGAAGGGCCCGCCGCGCGCGCCCCTAGAGCTTGTCCCCGGGAATCCCGCCCGCGGTGAGAAGTGTGACGCGTCCCGCGCTGCCGCCGTAGTCGATGGTGACGCGTTCGGTGGCGCCACTGCCCTCCTTGGCCACGACCTTGCCCATGCCGTACTTCGGATGGTTGTGTCGGTCGCCGATGTCGAGCTGAACCTGCTTGTTGCGTCCGCGTGCCGGATCCGACGAGTACGACGACCGGCCACGGCCCATCGACGAACCACCCGAACCGGAGAATGCCCCGTCGCGGCCGAACACGCCGCCCGACGATCCGCCGAAGCCGCGCATCGAGCGCTTGGGTTCGGTTCGGCGCCAGTCGACGAGATGTTGCGGGATCTCTTGCAGGAAACGGGATTCCGGGTTCGACACCGGTTGCCCCCAGGAAGCGCGGGTGACCGACCGGGTGAGGTACAGACGCTGCTTGGCGCGGGTGATCCCGACGTAGGCCAGGCGCCGTTCCTCGCTCAGCTCGGCCGGGTCGCCGAGCGCACGCATGTGCGGGAAATGGCCGTCCTCCCAACCGGTGACGAAGACGACCGGGAACTCGAGGCCCTTGGCGGTGTGCAGGGTCATCATCGTGACCACGCCCTCACCCTCATCGGGCACCTGGTCGGCGTCGGCGACGAGTGAGACCCGCTCGAGAAACGCTGCGAGCGAACCGGGTTCGGGCTCGCCCTCGCGGTCCACCTCGTCCTCGGGGTCGTCGGCATCGGCGTCGACCTGCGCGGCGTCGGCGCTGAATTCCCGTGCCACGGCGACGAGTTCGTTGATGTTGTCGAGGCGTGCGCCGTCCTGCGGATCGTTGGACGCCTCGAGTTCGGCGCGGTAGCCGGTGCGCTCGACGATCGCGTCGACGAGTTCACCGATGTCGGCCGACTCCTCGGTGGCATCGAGGAAGGCCACATCCGCGTCCTCCGTGCCGGCCTCGCCGAAGTGGGTCAGGAAGTCCGACCGCAGCCCTTCGATGAGTTCGACGAACCCGCCGATCTGCTTGACCGCCCGTGTGTTGAGCAATGCGACCTTGCCCTCGGCCGCGTCCATCAGCGACTCGTAGAAGCTCCGTCCGGTGTTCTCCGAATGCACGGCGACGCAGGCTTCCGCGCGATCACCGATGCCGCGCCGAGGCGTGTTGAGAATCCGGCGCAGGCTGACCGAGTCGTCGGGGTTGGCGACCACCCGCAGGTAGGCCACCACATCCCGCACTTCTTTGCGCTCGTAGAACTTGGTGCCGCCGACGACCTTGTACGGAATCCCGTGCCGGACGAACACCTCCTCGATCGCACGCGAACCGGTGTTGGTGCGGTAGAACACCGCGATGTCGGAGTATTTGTGACTCGACGACCCGCCGATCGAGTAGTCGGTGAGTTCCTCGATCTCCTTGGCGATGAACGTCGACTCGTCGCGGTCGGAGTCGGCGACGTAGCCGACGATGAGTTCGCCGTCACCGGAGTCGGTCCACAACTTCTTCTCGCGCCGGTTGGAGTTGCGCGCGATGACGGCGTTGGCCGCCGACAGGATCGTTTGCGTCGACCGGTAGTTCTGTTCGAGCAGAACGGTTTCGGCGGACGGGAAGTCGCGTTCGAACTCCTCGATGTTGCGAATGGTGGCGCCGCGGAAGGCGTAGATGGACTGGTCGGCGTCGCCGACGACGCACAGCTCCGACGGCTCGAGACCACTCGCGGTGGTCTGCTCCCCCACCAGTTCGCGGATGAGCACGTACTGCGCGTGGTTGGTGTCCTGGTACTCGTCGACGAGGACGTGACGGAACCGGCGCCGGTAATACTCCGCGACCTGGGGATGCCGATGTAGCAGAGCGACGGTCTCCCCGATCAGATCGTCGAAGTCGAAGGCGTTTGCGGCGCGCAGACGGCGCTGGTACTCGGCGTAGATCTGCGCGATCGTCGTCGACGTCGGGTCGTCCTCGGGCGCCGCGGCCAGCGCCTCGTCGGGCGAGATGAGTTCGTTCTTGAAGTTCGACACGGCCACCGAAACGCCGCGCGGGCTGAACTTCTTGGGGTCGAGGTCGAGGTCACGGATGACCATGCCGAACAACCGCTTCGAGTCGTCGGCGTCGTAGATGGAGAAGTTGGAGTTCATCTTCTCCAGCAACCCCGACTGCGCCCGGAGGATGCGCACGCATGTGGAGTGGAAGGTCGAGACCCACATGTAGGCGGCGCGGGGGCCGACGAGGTCGATGACCCGCTCGCGCATCTCCGCGGCGGCCTTGTTGGTGAAGGTGATGGCCAGGATCTGCCCGGGCGTGACGTCCCGCGCGGCGAGCAGGTAGGCGATCCGGCGGGTCAGCACCGCCGTCTTGCCCGAGCCCGCGCCCGCCACGATCAGCAACGGCGCGCCGGCGTGGAGCACCGCGGCGCGCTGTTGCGGGTTGAGACCGTCGAGCAGGCGCGCGACCCGGTCGTCGGCGGCCGCACCCGAGGGAGCGGCGCCCGCGCGACCGGCGAGAAGAGGGGCAGAAGAAGAGCTGTTCATCGGTTGTCCAGGTTACCCGCCACCGCCGACAGACCCCCGTCGGCCGGTCCGCTCCACCCCGGCACGTGGTCGACCGAACAGCCGACCGGCCCCGTGGGTTGAGGCCCCGATCGCCGTGTCCCGCGGCTAATATGACGCGGTATCACCGGCTCGGGGTGCCCTGTCTGCGAACAACTCGCACGCGGCGACGACGCCCCGGCGAGCAGGAAGAGGCGCCATGAAAAGACCGTCCATCGTCCCCGCCGCCATCGCCCTCGGTGTCGGAGCACTGGCCCTCGTCATCGCGCTCGTCCTGTCGTTCGTCCCGTTCAGCAGCGCCGGCACCGTGGAGCCCACCCCCGCCTTCCGTGCGCAGAAGAGCCTCGACGAGGTGCTGTTCAAGATGGCGACCAGCCCGGCGGCGAAGTTCACCGGCAAGGTCACCTACAAATACGACGACGAGCGCGGCGAAGGGACGGTCGAATTCGACGACCTGATCGTCACCACGTCGAACACCGCCGAGGGCACGATCACCCTGGGCTCACAGCAGGGCGAGTACCGGCAGATCGGCAACAGCCCGTTCCTCAGCGCCCCCGGCGCCCTGTGGGACGAACTCCTCGTCGACGCCGAGAAGACGAATCTCGACGCCGCCCCGCTCGACAACAAGTGGGCCTCCACCCGCTTCACCAGCCTGCCGCGCCTGGGCACGATCCTCGGCCCGGACAACCTCGCCGGCGACATCGGCAACATCGAGAACGGCGACGCGCCGCAGCTCGGGGCCGAGCTCCCGGCGCCCAACAAGGGCACCCCCGACGCCCGGCGCTGGCCCACCACCGACCCGCCGATCGAGTTCGTCGGCGACGACAAGGTGAAGATCGGAGCGTGGGAGGTCACCTTCGACCCGGAGACGAAGAACGTCACGAACGTCAAGGGTCAGAGCGTGCAGGGCCCGGTCACCTACGACATCGACGCCGCGGTCAGCCTGCAGCCGGCCGACCAGGCCCAGAAGGTGTTCGCGAACCAGCGTGCACTCGTCTCGGATCTGCTGTCGGTGCCCGCCCCCGGCCTCTGGATGGAGCAGCCGGTGGTGTCCTCGCGCCAGACGGGTGCATGCACCACCTCGTCCTGCGCCTTCGACTACACCGTGCAGGGCAGCCCGTACGCCGACGACGTCCGCGGCCACTTCAACTACGGCCTGACGCTGAACTTCGCGGTCGGCAACCGCCCGCCCGGCGCCGTCGGCGGTGAGTGCAAGGTGGTCCTGCGCGTCGACTTCGGACGCAACGGAACCACCCGCTGCGCGGCGACCAACCTCCCGCCGGACACCAACATCGCGTCGCGGTACACCTTCACCTATCTCGCCTTCATCGACGCGACCACAGACGAACTGAACGATCTCATCGACAACAACGAGAAGCAGACCAACACCGAGATCGTCTACGTCCGCACCGGGAACAAGGAACCGGCACAGGCCCGGTTCGGCTCGGGTGTGACCGGCCTGCCGAGCTACTACGCGATCAAGCGCGGCGACTACGTCTTCGACGGCATCGGCACCGACGGCAACATGCACATCACCTTCGGTGAGGGGTATCAGGACCACATCGTCGGCGGCACCTTCGATCCGTCCTGGGAAGGCACCGAGGTGCTCCGCAAGCAGATGGAGCAGCAGGTCGCTGCGGCGGGCGACGCGCAGGTCGTCTACTTCGTCGCCGAGGAGGAGACCGCGTCGGCGCTGCGGGCCCTCATCGCCGCGGAGAACCAGAGCGACAACATCTCCGCGTTCTACTACGACTAGAACTCAGCCGCCCGCGAAGCGCGCCTCGGCGGCCTCGCCCACCCGGCCGGCGCCGGTGTGCAGCCGCAGCCCCGGCGTCAGGGGCCGCAGATCGACGTGGTCGCCGCCACCGTTGATCCGGACATACACCGACCCCAGGCCCGCCCGGACCGGTGCCCGGACCGCTTCCCCGTCCGCGAGCGCGATCTCGATCTCGCCGTCCCGGGTCGCGCAGTAGCTGAGCGCGATCGTCCAGGGCCAGGAGAAGAGCGGACCGTCGAGTCGCAGTCGGGTGGGTCCGTCGACCTCCGGGGTCCGGCAGGTCCCCGCCCCCGCGTAGATGCTGCGACGCTGCGTCACGCCGCCGGGCACGAGATTTCCCGCGGTGTCGAGCACGAACAACCGGTCGGTGGCCACCCCGAAGTCGGGCCGGGGTTCCACGCGGCCGAAGATGCGGCTGACCTGGTTGTCGGGGTAGACGAAGGGTTGCAGGATCTCCAGGGGCACGGACTGGTCGAGCATGGTCACGCCGCCCGGCCCCTGCGTCGCCGCGTCGTGTAGCGATGCGGTCGCGGTCTCGAGGTAGTCGCCGGTCGGGTTGTCCCGCCACGACGAAGAGAACGAGACCAGCGACACCAGTGCGGACACCACGACGAGCGCACCGACGACGGACGCGAACGCGGGCAGCGCGGCCGACCGCTCCTCATCGCGCCCGGCCTCGGCGTCGGACGTGCGCGCATGCCGTCCGCCCACGTCGGTGGTCCGGGCCGGCGCCGCGCACAGCAGGGCCAGAGCGATGGTGAACACCAGCGCCGTGTCCGGGAGATAGCGCATGTGCTGGGCGAGTTCGATCGCCGTCTGCGGGCTCGACCGGTTCCACATCACCGGGATCTGGGCGGCCACGGCGTAGATCAACGCGCACACGACGATCGCTGCGCCGCCGCGCTTGCGGGCCACCGCCCACCAGGTCACCGCGGCCAGCACCAGCCAGCCGCCGACGATCATCCACATCTGTGGGAAGCCGGTCGGCGGACTCGGCGTCCACCGCTCCCATTCCCACGGCCCGCCGACGAGCGACGGCACGATCGCATCGGTCACCGACCGCCAGACCAGGCGCGCGGTCTGCGCCACCGAATGCTCACCCGACGTCGGGTCGGTAATGATGAAGTACACCGCCACCCACGACGCGGCGACGACGGTCAGCGCCAGCCACAACTCCCGGGCGGCCCGCAGCGTCGCCGTCGTCGCGCGGGGACCGCCGTTCGCGAGGACCGCGGCCACCAGCGCCACCGGGAGGATGAACAACGACTTCTCGAAGAACGCCAGCGCGATCAGGAAGACGATCGTCGAGCGGACCCACACCAGCCGGCGTCGCGCGTCGTCGACGTCACCGCGCGCGAGGCGGACCGCGTCGGCGACGATCCACGCCATCGCCGCCTGTAGGGGCAGGGTGTTGAGGCCGGCCGCCCACCAGGCGAAGGCGGGCACCGTCATCGGACTGAACAGATAGAACGCGAGCGCGACGAGTGCACCGATGCGGGCGCGCGGCGCGATGACCCGCACCATCCGCCACACCGCCACCGACGCGATCGCCTGCATCACCACGAGCATCAGCGCCGGCAGCGCCCAGTTCAGCGGCGCCAGCCACGTGGCCACCCCGGCGAGCAGGAACGCCGCCGGCATGAAGTGCCCGTCGTGACTGTGGCCCAGATACTCCCAGGACACGATCGGGTTCGACGACGCGCGTGCCACGAGGACCAGATCGTCCCAGTAGAAGTTGCCCGTCGCGACGAGCCAGCCCCGGATGATCAGCTGACCCACGATCAGGGACAGGGCGACGAGGGACACCATCCGAGCATTGGGCATGCGCTCCAGTTTCCATGTGCCGCGAGCGGCGTCGTGGTCGGGTCGGGTGACTCGGCCGCGTGCGGGTCGTCGCGGGGCGTCGTGGCAAAATCGGGCGCGTGACCGACCGCAGCCCCAGCCCCGGCGCTCAGGACCCCCGCCCGTCCGGCGGCACGTCGTTCGAGCACTCGATCGACCTCGACAAGTACGAGCTCTCGTCCGAGGTCGGCGACCTGCCCGACGACATCGACCAGCTGCGGCTCGAGATCGACCGGCTCGATGCCGTGATCCTCGCCGCGATCAAGCGCAGGTCGGCGGTGTCGAAGAAGATCGGTGCCGCACGCATGGCCTCCGGCGGCCCTCGTCTGGTCCACAGCCGCGAGGTGAAGGTGCTCGAGCGCTTCCAGGATCTCGGCCAGGAGGGGCACACCCTCGCGATGCTGCTGCTGCGTCTGGGGCGCGGACCACTGGGCCGCTGACCTGCCGGCCCGTGGGACACCGTCGACGCGGTGATCCGGTAAGGCCTGCGCGCCACGTGTGACGACCGTCGCGGGCACGACGCCGAGCACATAAGGTGGGTGGTCATGAGCACCCAGGCACCTGGCAGCGACTTCACCGGCACCGACCACGGCGACATCACCGCGACGCAGTCCTGGCAGGCGCTCGCGGCTCATCAGCCGCATGTGTACGCCATGCACCTGCGTGAAGTGTTCGCGATCGATCCCACGCGCGGGCGCGAACTCACCGTCGACGTCGGCGATCTGCACATCGACTACTCCAAGCACCGGGTGCTGCGCGAGACCCTCGAACTCCTGATGAGCCTGGCCCGCGAGGTCGGCCTCGAGGAGATCCGCGACGACATGTTCGCCGGCGCCCACATCAACACCTCCGAGGACCGCGCCGTCCTGCACACCGCGCTGCGCCTGCCGGCCGATGCGACACTGACCGTCGACGGCCAGGACGTCGTCGCCGACGTGCACGAGGTCCTCACCCGGATGGGCGAGTTCACCGACCGCCTCCGCAGCGGAGAGTGGAAGGGACACACCGGAAAACCCATCACCGACGTCGTCAACATCGGCATCGGCGGCTCCGACCTCGGTCCGGTGATGGTCTATCAGGCGCTGCGCCACTACGTCGACGCCGGGATCCGCTGCCACTTCGTCTCCAACGTCGACCCCGCGGACATGGTCGGCACCCTCGCCGACCTCGACGCCGAGACGACACTGTTCATCATCGCCTCGAAGACCTTCACCACTCTCGAGACACTCACCAACGCCGCCGCCGCACGCACCTGGCTCCTGCAGGCACTCGACGCCGACTCCGACGCCGTGGCAAAGCATTTCGTCGCCGTCAGCACCAACGCCGCCGAAGTGGCGGAGTTCGGCATCGACACCGACAACATGTTCGGCTTCTGGGACTGGGTCGGCGGCCGGTACTCGGTGGACTCCGCGATCGGACTGTCGGTGATGGCGGCGATCGGCAAGGAACGCTTCGCGGAGTTCCTCGACGGCTTCCACCTGGTCGACGAGCATTTCCGCACCCAGCCCCTCGAACGCAATGCGCCGGTCATCCTCGGCCTGATCGGCCTCTGGTACAACAACTTCTGGGATGTCGGTGTCCGCGCGGTCCTGCCGTACAGCAACGACATGGCCCGCTTCGCCGCCTACCTGCAGCAGCTGACGATGGAGTCCAACGGCAAGTCGGTCACCGCCGGCGGCCACCACGTCACCACCGACACCGGCGAGATCTTCTGGGGCGAACCGGGAACCAACGGCCAGCACGCCTTCTACCAACTGCTACACCAGGGCACACGGATGGTGCCCGCGGACTTCATCGGCTTCGCCGAACCCACCGACGACCTGCCGACCGCCCCCGACGGTTCCGGTTCCATGCACGACCTGCTGATGAGCAACTACTTCGCCCAGACCAAGGTGCTCGCCTTCGGCAAGACCGCCGACGAGATCGCCGCCGAGGGCGTGCCCGCACATGTCGTGGCCCACAAGGTGATGCCGGGCAACCGCCCCACCACCTCGATCCTCGCCCCCCAGCTCACCCCGTCGGTGATCGGCCAGCTCGTGGCGCTCTACGAGCACCAGGTCTTCGTCGAAGGCGCCATCTGGGGCATCAACCCCTTCGACCAGTGGGGCGTCGAACTCGGCAAGACCCAGGCCAAGGAACTGCTCGGCACCATCACCCGACCCGAAGCGCCTGACACGCACGACGATTCGTCGACCGACGCACTCGTCGCGTGGTACCGGGAACGGCGCGGACGGGCGGTCTGAGGGGTTTCGACAAGCTCAACCGGCAGGAGGGCGACTCAACCGGCAGAAGGGCGACTCAACCGGCAGAAGGGCGACTCAACCGGTGGAAGGGCGACTCAACCGGCAAAATCACTTCCAGTACTCGTCGTCGAAGACCTCGTCGGGGATCTCGTCACCGGGCTCCACGCCCAGAGCCTGGATGCGGCCCATGATCGCGGCGGCGGTCGCCACGAAGGTCACGAGATCTGTTGGCTCCACGTCACGTTCGGCGGGATCGCCGCCAAGGAATTCATACAGGGTCGGTGGCACACAGGCCCCCATGTCGAGCGCGCGGGTTCCGGTGGCCTCGCGCCAGGCGTCGAAGCTCGCCACGTCGACGGCCTCGGCGACCTCACCGGTCCGGATGGCCTCGGCGACCTCGTCGACGGTGGCCAGTCCACCCGACATCCCGCTCGACGGGTCGAAGCCGAAGACCGTGTCGGCGGAGGACGCCTCGTCGTCGGTGAGGGTGAAGTAGACGACGCCTCGCCAATCCGAACCCAGCGCTTCGATGTCGGGGCGTTCGAAGATCTCGCCGAGCAGTTCGCCGACCTGATCCCGCTGTCGAGCACCGAACACCTGAAACGCGCCCGAGGCCACCACTTGTCCCTGCTTGTTCGCCACGACGGCCACCTTACGCAGGTCAGTCGTCGACACCGAGGACGACCACGCGCCCCGTCGTCAGCGACAGGTACACGGTCGCCCGCCACTGTGATGTGGAGAACGCACGGTCGAGGGCGGGCCCGCCGACGTAGCCGCCGGGCGGCACCAGGTCGCGCATCGCGCCCGCCACCGACTCGGGCGGGGCCACCGGATCGGCGTCGTACTGCCCCGCCCACGCTGCTGCGCGCTCGGTACCAACGTGCACGACCGCGTCGAACCAGTAGGTGGATGGTCCAGGAACTCTGTCCGATGAGTCGTCCCCGAGAGTGCCGGCCGCCCAGCCCTCGACCACCGATCCCAGCAGGATCGGGAACCGTCTGACCACCGGTCGCTCGTCGCGCTGCGGTCCGGCGGTCACAACCTTCGTCAGGGGCGGCGTCGCCGACGACGAGGCCGGCGGCGAGAGGATCGGATCGCGATCGAGCGGTGCCGCCGGCGCACATCCCGCGAGACCGCCGGACGCCGCGGCGCACGCGGCGAGAACGGCCGCCAGCTGCGCAAACCGGTGAACACGCATTCCGTGACGGTAGCCCGTCGCCGGGGGTGAACGCGGAACATCCACTGTCTGAACGAACTACACAGGTCAGACCAGTCGGCGGCTGACCGACGCCGGCAGATGTTTCAGCGCCGCGGCGATCGGCGTCCACGGCCACGCGGGCACCGGAGCCCAGTCCTTCTCCGCCTCGATCGCCTTGACCAGCGCATCGACACCCTTGTCGGTCTCGACCATCAGGGACGTCTTCACGCCTCGGTTGATATCGGTCTCGATGTAGCCCGGCGCGACCACCGACACCGTGATCGGCGACGACGCGAACTCGGCCTGGAGTCCCTGCCCCAGCGCCGTCAGCCCGGCTTTCGACGCCGAATAGGCGGCCTGCGCCTTGGGCATGCCGCGAACACCCGAGATGGAGCTGATCAGCACGAGGTGCCCGGCGTTCTGCGCACGGAAGATCTCCAGCGCCGCCTCGGCCTGGGCCAGCGCGCCGACGAGATTGGTCTGCACCGTCTCGATGTTCGCGGCGGCCTTGCCGGTGCCGAGGGGCGCGCCCTTGCCGAGTCCGGCGTTGACGATGACCCGGTCGAGCCCGCCCAGACCGTCGGCCAGCCTCCCGAAGACCTCGGGGACGGCGTCCACGTCGGTGACGTCGAGCGTCGCGACCTCGACCTGTCCGGCGGTGGGCCGCAGTTCGCCGGCCAGCGCGTCCAGCTTCTCGCGGCGGCGCGCCGCGAGGGCGAGCGAACGTCCCTGGGCGGCGAAGCGTCGGGCCATGCCTTCCCCGAGCCCCGAACTCGCACCCGTGATGAGAATCCTCTGCCGTGTCGTCACGAGGACCAGGCTACCGGCCGGTAAGTTCTGCCTTCCCGGCCGCGCGGCGCGACCTACTTCAGCAACCGCGACATCCGACGGTCCGCCAGCACCTTCCCGCCCGTCTGGCACGTGGCGCAGTACTGGAAGGACCGATCCGCGAACGACACCTCGCGGACGATGTCGCCGCACACCGGACACGGCAGGCCGGTGCGGGCGTGCACGCGCAAACCCGTGCGCTTCTCGGACTTCAGCCGCGCGACGGCCTGCCCCTCCAGACGCCCGGTCGCGTCGGTGAGCACGCCGCGCATGGCGTCGTAGAGTGTCGCGACCTGGTCGGCCTTCAGTGTTTTCGACGACGCGAACGGCGACAGGCGTGCGGTGTGCAGGATCTCGTCGGAGTAGGCGTTGCCGATCCCGGCGATGGTGTGCTGGTCGGTGAGCACGTTCTTGATCCGGCCGGTGGTGCCGGCGAGGATCTCGGCGAACTGTTCGGACGTCAGCTCGAGCGCGTCGGGTCCCAGACCGGCGATCCGTTCGACGTCGGCGAGGTCGCGGACCAGCCACACCGCGAGTCGCTTCTGCGTCCCGGCCTCGGTGACGTCGAACCCCTCACCGGGTAGGCCGCAGTGCACGCGCAGGGCGATCGGGCTCTTCCCGCCCGGCCGCAGGGGTTTGGGCGACAGGTCCTCGCTCCACCGCACCCAGCCCGCCCGCGACAGATGGATGACCAGCTGCAGCAACGGCTCTGACGCAGTGGCCGCCGAACCGGGAATGGTACGGATGACCAGGTACTTCCCCACCCGGCCGACGGATTCGACGATCCGGTCCATCAGCGCCGTGTAGGGCGGGTCCGCGGTCTTCAGCACCGACAACGACGCGACGTCGACCCGGCGGATCGGGAGTCCGGCCGCACGGCCGTCGACGTAGTCGGCGATGGCGGCCACCTCTGGGAGCTCAGGCATGCCACCAGTGTGCTCTAGTTGTGGGATGAACTCCCGACTTTCCGACGCCGAGCTGGCCGCCCGGATCGCGCAGGGAGCCGGCGAAGTACTCCTCGGAATCCGTTCGGGCGACCTGCTCGGCGGCGCGATGCTCGGCGATGTGGGCGATGCGCTTGCGCAGGCGTGGATCTCGACGGTGCTCCGTAAACACCGGCCACGCGATGCGGTGCTGTCCGAGGAAGCCGCCGACGTCGGCGACCGGGCCACCGCGTCGCGCGTGTGGATAATCGACCCCCTGGACGGCACAAGGGAATTCGCCGGCGGCTCGTCGGACTGGGCCGTACACGTCGCCCTGACCGAGAGCGGGATCGTCACCGAGGCGTCGGTGTCGCTGCCCGCGACGGGTGAACTGTTCCGTTCCGACACCGTCGCGGAGACCACCGGCGAACTGACCCGGCGTCTCGTCACCTCCCGGTGGGGCGGCTCGTATGAGACCAGTTACGTGGCGAACCGACTGGGTCTGCAGATGGTGCCGGTCGGTTCGGCCGGCGCGAAAGCGATGGCCGTCGTCCGCGGCGATGCCGATGCCTATGTCCACGCCGGCGGTCAGTACGAGTGGGACAACGCGGCGCCGGTGGGGGTCGCCCTGGCGGCCGGACTGCACTGCAGTCGCCTCGACGGGTCGGAGATCGTGTACAACAACCGGCATCCGTACATGCCGGACTTCGTCATCTGCCGCAGCGAGATCCGCGAGGAGATGCTCGGCGCGCTGCGTCAGATCTGGTGAACTGAACCGGTGAACGGCATCGGCGACGCGGTGGTGCGCACCGGGCCCGCACTGGTGGTGGCCGTCGTACTGCTGGCCGTGGTCGCCGTGCTGGTGAACCGTCGGAGCGGACTGGCCCGGGAGACCGTCGTCGCCACGCTCCGGGCCGGCGCGCAACTCGCGGCGCTTGCTGCCGTGCTCGCCGCCGTCATCCCGCACCTCTGGGCCTCGGCGCTGTTCGTCGCGGTGATGGCGACCGCCGCGTCCTGGACCTCCGCCCGACGCGTGCGACCGGGGGGTCCCCGCCTGGCGGGAACCGCGTGGTGTGCCGGGCCGGTGGCGGCGCCGACGATCGCGATCGTCACCGCTCTGGTGGCAGTCGGTGTGCTTCCTGCCCGCGGCATCGCCGTGATCCCCACTGCCGGCATCATGCTCGGCGGCGCGATGGTCACCGCCTCGCTCGCCGGACGCCGGGCGCATGACGAGCTGTCGGTCCGCCGCGGCGAGGTGGAAGCCGCGCTGTCGCTCGGCTTCGACCCGCGGGACGCACGGATGGAGATCGCCGGCCCGCCCTCGGCGACCGCGCTCGTCCCCGGCCTCGATCAGACGAAGTCGGTGGGACTCGTCACGATCCCCGGCGCGTTCGTCGGCATGGTCCTCGGCGGGGCCTCGGTATGGGCGGCCGCGGCGATGCAGATGTTCGTGCTGATCGCCTTGCTCGCAGTGAGTTCCATCGCGATGCTCGTGACGGTGGAACTGGTGGCGCGCGAGCACCTGTGACACCACCCCGCTCCTAATTCGAAAGAACGCCCTGCCCCTGCTCCCTGAGGAGCGCCCGGAGCTTGCGGAGGGCGCGTCACGAAGGGTCCAGCTAGCGGCGAGTCTTGCGCAGCAGATAGATGTCCATGATCCAGCCGATCCGGTCCCGGGCCTCGGCGCGCGCTTCGACGATCCGGTCCGTCACCTCACCGACCTTGCCGCTGATCAGGATCTCGTCCTCGGTGCCGACGTAGGCGCCCCACCAGATGTGATCGTCCGGGTCGGCGGTGTGCCGGAAGGTGAGGTCTGCGTCGAGCATCACGATCTGATTCGCGTCGGCGCCCGCGGGCGTCTCCGCGAGGCGTCGGCCCGTGGTCGTGTAAATCGGTTCGCCGACGCGATTGGCGACGACGCCGTGGGCCGCCGTGAGCGCGCTCGCGCTGGTCACGCCGGGGATGACCTCGACAGCGAGTTCGAGGTCGTCGCGGGCGGCGAGATCGTCGACGATCCGCAGCGTGCTGTCGTACAGGGCGGGGTCGCCCCAGACGAGGAAAGCAGCCACTCCTCCGTCGCCGACCTCGTCGCGCAGCGCACCGGCGATCAGCTCGGCGCGCGCGGCGTGCCAGCGCCGGACCTCGGCGTCGTAGTCGGCCGGTTCCCGGTCGCGTGGCGGATCGGGGATCTCCACCAGCGAATGCCCTTGTCGCGCATGCTCGTCGAGGATGGCGCGGCGTGCGTCGAGGAGGCCGCTCTTCGCCGCGCCCTTCTCCAGCGCGAGGAAGGCATCGACGTCGGCCATCGCGTCGATCGCCTGCAGCGTGATCTGACGCGGACCGCCGGGCCCGATCCCGATGACTCGCAAGGTGAGTCGCACGGTCAGATCTTCACCTTCGGGAGTCCGTGCTTGCGCGCGGTCATGTCCAGGATCAGCTGTCGCGGCGCGAGACGCCGGAGCAGGAAGACCACTCCCGCCTGATTGCCCTTGGCGTAGAACGGCTTCGGATGCTCGGCCAGCGCGGCGTCGACAATCTGGGTGGCCATGCTCGCCGCACTGATGCCCGCGTCCTCGTTGCGCCGGGTGGCGGCGGCGAGCGTCTCGTACTCGGCGCGATAGGGCGAGTCGTCGCCGATGTGAATGCTGCGGCGATCACCGATGCCGGTGGCGATCGTGCCGGGTTCGACACTGATCATCCGTATCCCGTACGGCGCCAACTCGCGTCGCGACGCGAGCGCGAAAGCCTTCAGCGCCGACTTGGTCGCGGCGTAATTGGACCGGAAGGCGACCGGGAAGCTGGACAACATCGACCCGACCATCACGACCGTGCCCCGGCGCCGGAGACGCATGCCGGGCAACACCGCCTTGGTCAGCGCGATCGGCCCGAAGACGTTGACTCGGAACAGATCTTCGACGGCCGCCATCGAGGTGTCCTCGAGCGCACCGGCCTGGGACTCGCCGGCGTTGTTGATCAGGATGTCCACGTCGCCGACGAGGGCCGCGCAGGACTCGGCGGATTCGTAGTCGGCGTTGTCGAGCCGGACGTAGGTGACGCCCTGAATCGGGTTGCGCACCGAATCCGGATTGCGGGTGGTGCCGTAGACCCGGTGTCCCCTCGCGACGAACTGGCGGGCGACCTCGGCCCCGATGCCACTGGTCGCGCCGGTCACGAGGACAGTCTGTGAACTCACGACCGCAACGGTAGCGCAGCGGCCGGTGGGTCAGATGAGCTTGTCGTACCGGCGGGTGAGGATGCTGAGTTCCGCGGCGACCCGTTCGGTGTCGGGACCGTAGGGGCGCCTCGGATTCCGGGTGAACCAGTCGGCAATCCGCTGGCCCGGCGTCCGCTGGCCGACGGGGGTACGTCGAGCGGTGAGACTCAGCAGTCCGGCTGCGCCGGCAACCGAGGCGACCACGACAAGGGCGAGAACGAAGAGAAGTGTCATGGCAGTTACCCTTCGCCCACATCGATTCCGCCACCAGTGGCAGCAGGGCCAATGTTCGCAAATTATCTGCCATACTGGTCAGGTGCTGCACTCCGTTGGTGTCCTCCTGTACGGACACGTCGCGCTCTTCGAATTCGGTGTCGTGCACGAGGTGTTCGGCCTCGACCGCACCGACGACGACGTCCCCGCCTTCGACTTCCGGGTCGCCACACCGGACCCCGATACCGCGCTGGCCGTCGGCAACGGGGTGTCGATCCAGGTGTCGCACACCCTGGACGAGTGCCGCGACGTCGATCTCGTCGTCATCCCCGGCGGAAGGGTCAGCGGCGACTACCCCGTCGAGATCCTGGACACCATCCGTGCGGTCGTCGACAACGGCGGACGTGTCCTCACCGTCTGCTCGGGCGCGTTCGTCGCCGGTGCGGCCGGACTCCTCGACGGCCGTCGGTGCACCACCCACTGGCGCTACGGCGACCATCTCGCGCGCATGTTCCCCCAGGCGCAGGTCGACACCGACGTCCTCTTCGTCGACGACGGACCCGTGACCACGAGCGCCGGCACAGCTGCCGGGATCGACGCGTCGTTGCACCTGGTCCGCGAATCCTGGGGACCGGCCGTCGCCAACCGCATCGCGCGGCGCATGGTCGTGCCGCCGCACCGCGACGGCGGACAACGCCAGTTCGTCGAGGCCCCGATGCCGGCGTGCACCGACGAGGGCTTCGGATCGCTCCTGGCCTGGATGACGGCCAACCTCGACCGCGACATCAGCATCGACGACTTGGCGTCCCGGATGCACATGTCCGGACGCACCTTCGCGCGCCGCTTCGTCGACGAGGTCGGCATCCCGCCTCGCCGCTGGCTGACCGAACAGCGAGTGCTGTCGGCGAAGAACCTGCTCGAGACGACAAGCGCAAGTGTCGACGAGGTGGCACGCCAGGTCGGCTTCACGTCGGCGACGCTGCTGCGACACCATTTCGCCGCGAGTGTCGGCGTCTCACCGCTCGTCTACCGTCGGCGGTTCGCGAAATCCGGCGCGAGTTCCTAGACCGAAACCCCGCCAGACGGGACCCGCGCAGTGGAACGGCCAGGCTGGTGCCCTCGGTAGGATTCGAACCTACGACCTACCCTTTAGGAGAGGGTTGCTCTATCCCCTGAGCTACGAAGGCGGACCGCGAAGAGCCCGCGGTGGCGCGGCTCCCCGACAGCGGGAGTCTACGCGAGCGACCTCACCCGGCCACACAACACACCTCAGATGGTGAAGATCGTGTAGTTCGTCCCCTGGCGCCGGTTCTCGGCACGCACCCGACCAACGAACACGACCGCGAGCCCGCCCGCCGCCAGCGCACCGACCCCGGCGATCAACGCCGACTGCCCGCTGTTCCAGGTGAGGGCCAGTCCCGCGCCGACGATGCAACCGATCGCGCAGAGTCCGGCACACACCATGAGAATCATCATCTTCTTCATGACGGTCACCCTGCTGGACGGCGGAACGGGTGTCATGATCAATTGTTGATCAACCAGAAGCCCGAACCGGAAACGCCTTCGAGGAGTACGGACACCCATGACCGCCGATCGCCGAGCCGTCGCGTTCAGCACGACGCCGGTCGTGGCGCTGCTCGACGCCGACGGCCGGCCGGTTCCGCTACGCCCTGCCGCACATCGAGCGCTCGTCCTGCTGCTCCGGCACCGGCATACCGGCATCACCCGCAAGGACCTGGTTGCCGGGATCTGGCCCGGGACGAGGCCGCAACATCCCGACGCCGCTTTACGGACCGTCCTCAGTCGCCTCCGCGAACGCCTTCCCGCGGACTGCCTGCACCAGACCGACGGTCGCATCCGCCTCGCCGGGCTGGCCGGCCCCGGTCTGGTTCCGCCGCCGTTCGTCGGGCGCGACGCGGAAATCCACGAGCTGACCCGTCTGCTCGACGCACACGATGCGGTGCTCGTCACCGGATCGTTCGGCGTCGGCAAATCCCGGCTCCTCGCGGAGTTGTCATCTCGCGAGGGCAGGCAGCCGTGGCGCCGCGAGATCGTGACCGTACCGACGTCACTCCACGCGCTCCACGCTCGTTCTGGCGCAGATGATCCCGTCGAGGCGCTACGGCGGGACCTGATCGCCGGGGAACAGCTGCCGACCCTCGTAATCGCCGACGACATCCACCGCGCCGACCCCACCGTCCTCGAGTTCCTGATGGCGCTGACCGATCTGGGCCCGGTACGACTCCTCGCTGCGGCGCCCACCGAAGATGCCGTGCCCGAATCGATCACGAGACATCTGCGGACCAGCCGATGGGCGAACCTCGCGCTGGGGCCGTTGGACGGTTCGGCGTCGGCCGTCCTGGGACGCATGATCGGCGCCCGATCGGACGTCGCTGCCGCGGCGGGGAACCCCGAGCTGATCTGCGCCCTGGCGCGCGAGAACGAGCCCGGACGCGGTGTCGTCGATGCCGTTCGCCGCCGGTTGTCCGCTCTCCCTCGGGACTGCGCCGACACCCTGGCGCTCGTCGTCCTCGAAGGTCTGCTGGACTGGGAGTGCATCGCCCGTCTCGACGCACTGGAATCGATCACCCTCCTCGAGGACCACGAGTTCGTCGCCACCGATGCGACGGGCGCCCGCCCGGTGTCCGCGCTCGTCGCCGGCGCGGTCGAGCGGTCGGTGACGCCCGCACGCCGTCGGCGATTCGCCGAACGTCTTCATGCGGCCGCCACGACACCCGTCATGCGTGCCACCTGGGGCCTCGACGTCGGCGAACCGGTGTCCTCCGCAGACCTTCTGGCCGCCAGCGCTTTTCACCTCCGATCGGGCGATCCCGACGCGGCCGAACGATTCGCCGGCTCCGCATGGGCATCGGCACCGAACCCCGACACCGGGTTCGCGTGGGCGCACGCACTCGCGCTCGGCACTCGGCCCGGCCACGAGATCCGGTCCCGACTCGCCGGGATACGCGCGACCTCTCCGCTCGATACGCCCACGATCGCCGTCGCCGCCGCAGTCTCGACCTTTCTGAAAGATGCGGATCCGGACGGTGCGAGACGACAACTGCGGACGATCCGCGGACAGAACCACCCGCTCGCCCAGGTGGCCGAAGCCCTGGTGGACACCTACACGGGCCGGCCCGACCCCGAGACTCCTTGGCACGTACTGCGGGAGAGCGCCGACCCGGTCGCGCGCGGCGCCGCGTGGGCCGCGTGGTTTCTCGCGTCCGATCTGGCCGGGGACCCGCACCTCACCACCCGGCTGCCGGACTCCGGGCGAATCGCCGCGGAAGGGCTGGCGGACGCGCAGCTCCACGCGATGCGCGCCCGCGCCCTGCTCTCGAGCGGCGACCCGGACCCGGCGAGGCGGCAACTCGCGCTCGCCGCGTCGACGACATCACTCGGCGACCTCCGCATGCGCGCGTGGCTCGCGACCATCCGCTCCGAGCTGCACTTCGAGGACGCGGACTTCCCCGCCGCCGCGACTCAGGCCGGCCGTGCCGCCGGTCTTCTCGCCAGGAGCGGACACCGCAGCGACGAACGCATCGCCCGGCACTGGCTCGCGCTGACCCTGGCGGCTTCCGGCGCCCTCGACGATGCCGAGGTCGCGCTCGCCGATGCCGAACGGTTGCCCGCTGCCGCGGTCATCGGCGACCACCACGGCGACGCGGCCCGCGCTCTGATCGAATGGGACCGCGGCCGACCCCGAACGGCTGCCGAATGGGTCGCCACCGGTTACGACCGGGCGGCACGGCACGGGATCGCCGATCCGGTGTCGCTGTGGGTGGTCGCCGGACTGGTGGCGCCGCCGGGCCACCTCGCCGCGTTCCACACCGCCACCGCCACGACGGCACGTGCGCGGATCTTGCGGCAGCTCCGCGATCGCAGATCCTCGGACCCCCGGCTCGCCGGCCTGACCGGTCGTGAACGCGAGGTGCTGCGTATGTATGCGAGACGACTCACCGCCGACGAGATCGGCGCCGAACTCGGGCTCGCCACGACGACGGTGCGCAACCACGTCGCCCGGAGCTTCCGCAAGCTCGGCATCGGGAGCCGGCGGGACATCCCCGACGATGTGTGACGCCCGGCGTCGTATTGCGAGCGCCGGTACGATCGACCCCGGGGCCGCGAACCGGACATTTCCGGCTGTGATCGTCACCACTGAGGACACCCCGGCGTTGAGGTTCCTGCCAGCTTGTGTCCGTACACTGCCTACCGCATACGTTCTACCGTTTCACCCGGGGAGGTCTTTTCGTTGGTGCACGCGGCATCAGGATCGGCACCCACCGCCGACGACGAGACCACGACCAGCGCGAAAGGGTCTGCGGACTCCGCGGCACCCCGTCCCGCCGAGTCGGCCCCTCCCGCGCCCACGACCAAGCCCCGCGGTCGGGCGCACACCGCCGACTTCGTCCGGGTCGTCCTGTTCACCTTCGTGGTCGTCGCGCACAGCATCAACGCCATCAACGGCGGTGCCGACGAGATCAGGGGCGCGAATCTCGTCGGCACCCTGTGCCACCTGACCCGATACGGCTTCGTGGCGGTGACCCTCTACGTCCTCGTGCTGAGCATGCAGGGTCGGGAGATGTCGCCCTGGCAGTTCTGGCGGCGTCGTTTCGGGCTCGTCGTCGGCCCCTACCTGGCATGGACGCTGATCTACACGATCACCGACCACATCATCATCGCCGACAATCCGTTCCCGCCGATCAGTGAGATGGCGCCGCGCCTCGCGCACGACCTCCTCGTCGGCGAGGGCAAGTACCAGCTGTACTTCCTGCTGATCTCGATGCAGATCTACCTGTTCTTCCCGCTGATCTCGTGGCTGTTCGAGCGGGGCCGCAGCCGACCTTGGCTGATGCTGGCCGGCGGGACCGCGATCCAACTCCTGGTGTTCGTCATCTACCAGTACCTACCCCGACCGTCGGGTCATGCGTGGGACGTCGCCTACCAGCACCTGTGGAAGACGCTGCCGATGTACGCGCTCTTCATCACCATGGGCGTGCTGGCCGCGCAGCATCGCGAGGCGGTAGACCGTTGGCTCCGCGACCACATGGCAACAGTCGTCCTGGTCGCGGCGGGCTGCGCGGCCTTCACCGTTGCCGGATACCTGCTGGCGACATCGCCGGGCAACGTGCCGTGGAAGGCCAACACGGCCTGGAACCCGGTGTCGCTCCCCTGGTACGTCGGCGGCTTCGTCCTGCTGTGGCTGATCGGCCTCGTCTGGGATGACCGACGCGCCGCCGGCCGGCCTGCCGGCGGAAAACTGGTGTCCCAGGCGACCCTGCGCGCTTTCGGGGTCTTCGCGGTACACCCGCTGATCCTGGACGTCCTCGGTCGCGTCGGATTCCTCAGCGGCCTCTTCGACTGGTTCCCGCATTCGGCGATCCTGCGCTCGATCATCTTGGTCGTGCTGGTACTGACGGCGTCGCTGGCGCTCGTCGACGTCCTCCTACGCCTACCGTTCAGCAAATGGCTCACCGCCCGGCCCCGCATCCCCCTGTTGCCGAAGCGGAAGAAGAAGAAGAAGCAGGACCGGGCGGTGGAAGTCGGTGAATCGGCGGGGGCTGAGAAGGAGTCCGCTGATCGGGTGGGCTAGTTGTACTTCGGGTTGTTGATCACCGGGATCTCGATGTTGATCGGCATCCGCAGTTCGGACATGTAGAAGAGCACGAACTGGCGGAGGAACTCGTCGAACAGCCAGTACGCCTCACGCGGCATGCCGACGTTGAGCAGGCCCTCGCGGATCTGTACGTACGGACCCCACGCCGTCTCGAGCAACGGGCTCCACACGGGCTCCCGCGGGATCTGATACCAGTTGGCGACCTTGTCACCGAGCACGAATCGCGTGAGCGCCCCCAGGACGCCGCGCGAGATCAGCGAGAGGTCGAGGTTCATGCCGAGGTCGAGCAGCATGTCGGCGAGCTTGCGACCCTCGGGGGTCGGCGCCAGGATCGGGTCGAGGACCTGCTGCGCCTGCGAGTCGGCGGCGGCCCAGGAGGCGGGGATGTACTCGTCCTGGACACCCAGCAGGCGAGCGGTGATCTGCCACGAATGCAGGAATCCGGCGGATTCGTCGGCCGCGATCGGGACGTTCCACTTGTCGAAGTTGCGCATGACGGTCGTCGGCAGGCTGTGCCAGGTGACCATGATGTCGGCCTGACTGATCGGCTTCTTCTCCGTCGCGCCGTGCACCCAGTGCGGCGACTGCGGCAGGAGGTGGCGCACGCCGGCGTGCGCCATACGGGTCTTCACGCAGGTCACGATCATCTCGCCGCCGGGCTGATAGGCGTTGAGCGATCCGATGTCGTATCCGAGCTTCGCGGTCTTGGTGATGCGGTCCTTGAGGTCCCATCCGCCCTTGGAGTAGTAGACCGACCGGGCCTCGCGCGGGATGACGGTGCTCATCATGCCGCTGGCGAAGCCGTACAGGACGCCGAGGTAGGTTCCGCGCTTCTGGTTGAATCGGACCGCGTCGGCCAGCTTGGCCTGGTCGGCCCACGCGGGCAGCTGACGAGCGTGCTCCATGAAGTCGCGCAGTTCCGAGGGCAGCCCGGCGGGCAGCGGCTGCGAGTTGCGATGCCACGTGCGCAGCAGGCGATTGACGTTGCGCACCTGCCCGCTGTCGATGACCTTGGCGATCACCGGGTCGGCCTCGTCGTCCCACAGCTGCCGCGGGTCCGCGCCGCGACCACGGCCGGGCACCGAGTTCGCCGGCGACCACGTCCACGGCGTCGTCTGCGAGAGCGCCGCGACCGCACCCGCTGCGCCGACGACGCCGCCCGCGCGTATCAGGTTCCGCCTGTTCAGATCTTCCATGACCCCGTCCCACCACTTTCATGTATCAATGTGACAAACAACGTATCCTTGTATCATTGTTACCACCGCGTGGTCCAGAACACACCTCTTTCGCGAATTTTGCGATCATGGAAGCTCATGCGGTCATGATGTGAGGAAGGGGGTGAGGCGAGTGACCACGCAGCCGTCCGGCGCTTCGCTGTCCAGCTCGCTTCTCCAGCGGGCGTTTCTCGAATCCGCGGCTCAATCCGACGAGGCCGCCGATCCCACCGCCGAACGTCTGCTCGACGCGGCCTTCGAACTCTTCTGCCGACTGGGTGTGCAACGAACGCCGATGGAGAAGGTGGCGAAGAGCGCCGGCGTCACGAGGGTCACCCTGTATCGAAAGTTCGCCACCAAGGACGCCCTGGTCGACCAGGTGGTGCTCCGCGAGTTCCGCCGGTACTTCGACCGGTTCCGCGCGGAGATCCCCCGCGCCGACACCGTGGCCGACCGCGTCGTCGTCGGGTTCGTCGGTTCGCTGCGGGCGATCTCCGGCAACCCGCTGATCGGTGAGATCAGCGACGCCGAGCCCAGCATGCTGATCGAATCGATGATCGGTGGCGACGGCATGCTGCTCGCGACGGTCCAGCACTTCGTCGCCGCCCAGCTGCGCCGGGAACAGCTGGCGGGCAACATCTCCGACGAACTCGACGTCGATCTCGTGGCCGAGATGATGGTCCGCATCTCCGCGTCGTTCCTCACCGTGCCCAGCCGCGTCGTCGACATCACCGACGACGCGCAGCTCGCCACGGTGGCGCGCCAGTTCCTCGTACCGATGCTCAATCCCGCGCAGTAAACCGCCGAACCTGTAAAGATCAGAGCGCTCACCACATCTGAGGAGACTGACGATGCGCTCTTGGTCTGTGATCATCATCCTGGCCGTCTCACAGTTCGTGATGGTGCTCGACAGCACCGTGATGAACGTGTCCATCTCGGTCGTGGCCGACGACCTCGGGACCTCGATCACCGGCATGCAGGCCGCGATCACCTTCTATGCGCTGACGATGGCCGCCTTCATGCTGACCGGAGGCAAGCTCGGCGACTTGATGGGGCGCGCAAGAGCATTCAAGATCGGTGCGGTCATCTACGGCATCGGCTCGCTGACCACGGCGCTGAGTCCCAACCTGACCGTCCTGCTCATCGGCTGGTCACTCGTGGAGGGGCTGGGCGCGGTGCTCGTCATCCCCGCGATCGCATCGCTGGCCGCCATCAACTACACGGGCAAGGCCCGGGTCACCGCATTCTCGATCCTGGGCGCGGTCACCGGGCTGGCCGCCGCTGTCGGCCCGCTGCTCGGTGGCGTGATGACCACCTACCTGTCGTGGCGCTACGTGTTCGTCGCCGAGACCGTCGTGATGGTGGCGGTCCTGTTCGCGGCCAAGCTGATTCGTGACGTACCCCGCGACCCGGAGGTACGCATCGACCCGCTCAGCGTCGTGGCATCCGCCGGCGGCCTGTCGCTGATCGTCTACGGCGTCCTGCAGTCGAAGACGTGGGGTTGGCTGAAGCCGCAGCATCCGCCGGAGATCGGCGGGGACGAGATCGCCCCGCTGGGCGTCTCCCCCGTGGCATACCTGTTGCTCGCCGGGGTCGTCGTACTCTGGTTGTTCGTCCTGCGGCAGCGCACCCTGGCGAAGTCCGGCCGCCAACCGCTGCTGCGTGTCGAACTCTTCCGCATCGCTGCTCTCCGAAGCGGACTCGGCGGTTTCCTCGCCCAGTACTTCGCGATCGCCGCCCTGTTCTTCGTGGTCCCCGTCTACCTGCAGACGATGCTCGGACGCGACGCACTGCAGACCGGGGTGAAGATCCTGCCGCTCTCGGTCGGGCTCGTCCTGTTCTCGATCCTCGGATCCTGGCTCACCGCACGGCGTTCCGCACGGTTCATCGCCCGCGGCGGACAGATCACGATGGCGCTGGGGACACTCCTCG
The DNA here is from genome assembly GCF_042672305.1 of Gordonia sp. NPDC127522. NCBI lineage: Bacteria > Bacillati > Actinomycetota > Actinomycetes > Mycobacteriales > Gordoniaceae > Gordonia > Gordonia sp. NPDC127522. Next base: position 892,028 of record NZ_JBHXVK010000001.1, on the reverse strand, counting down.
TCATCGCCTCGGTGGGAATCGATCTGCGCAACGCCGCCTTCGCCGCGGGCATGTTCGTGGTCGGCGCCGGCTTCGGTCTGCTCGCTTCTCAACTCGGCAATGTCAACATGTCCGCTGTCGAGGAAAAGGACACCTCGGAGGTCGGCGGCCTGCAGGGCACCTTCCAGAACCTGGGGTCGTCGTTCGGCACCGCGGTCGCGGGATCGGTCTTCCTGCTCATGCTGTCGTCGGGCTTCGTGTCGGCGGTCAACGACGCCGAGAACCTCTCCCCCACCGACCAACAACGCATCATCGCCGCCGTCGACGAGCAGGGAGTGCCGATCATCTCCGCCGACGAGGCGCGCACCCTCGTCCTCGATGCGGGCGGCTCGGAGGAGTCCGCACAGGCGGTGTCACAGGCCTATTCGGATTCGCAGATCGCGGCCCTGCAGCAGTCGCTGTTCGTCGTCTTCGGCCTGCTCGTGCTGGCGTTGCTGTTCTCGCGGCACCTGCCCAACCGGATACCGGAACCCGGCCCGGCGCTCGAACGGCAGTCGGCCGAGCCCGAGCCGAAATCCGGCTCCTAGTCGATCTTCTTCCTGATCGTCGCTTCCGTGTGCCGCACCGCCTGAGCGGCGAACGGTCCCACGACCTTGCCGAGGAGTTTGCCCGCCATACCGCCGGGGAGGTTGTAGTTGATCTCGACGTCGAGTTCGGTGCCCGATCCACCGTCCGCGTCGGCGAACCGCCACGTCGTGTTCGCGTCGAAACCCTCGACGGCCTTCAACTCGATGAGCTCGTTCTCGACGTACTCGGTGCACTCGACCACCGACTTCAGTGTCTTCGGTCCGACGTCCATCGAGACCGCGAACTTCGCTCCGAGTCCGCTGGTCTTCTCCGTCGTCGGCTCGAACCGGGTGACCCCGAGTAGGTACTCCGGGACGTTCTGGTAACCGTCGATGTAGTCGAAGACCCGCTCGCGCGGCCTGTCGATCTTCGCCTGATGCCGTACCACTCCCACGATTCTCCCCGTTCGTCTCGTCCGGCCGACCATATCGGTGCGGCCCTCCGCCTCGACCCTATGCGGTCACGGCCGCTGTCCTGAACATTCGACCCAGTTCGCGTCGCGAACGGCCACTCGGTCAGTACGCTTGGCCGATGACGGCCGGGTCCGGAGTCTCTCGAGTGGTACGTGTCCTCGTCGTCGCGACGGCCACCGCGCTCCTCGCGACTGCCTGCGGCTCGGATCCGGCCGAGCCGCAGGCGAGTCCGGTCACCTGCGCCGAAATCCCCAACGGGGAGATGATCGACGACCAGCCAATGACGGCCGCACCCACCGACATCGCCACCAGACCGGAAGTCGCGTCCGGCTTCCGAACGGGGATGAGACCGGTCGTCACCGACACCTACGCAGCGGCAACCGCCAATCCGCTCGCGACGCTCGCGGCCTGCGCGGTGCTGCGCGACGGCGGGACGGCCGCCGACGCCCTGGTCACCGCGCAGATGGTGCTGGGACTCGTCGAGCCGCAGTCCTCCGGCATCGGCGGAGGCGCCTTCGCGCTCTACTACGACGCGGGGTCGAAGAGCGTGCGGGCCTTCGACGGTCGCGAGACGGCGCCGGCGGCGGCCACCGAGACCTACCTGACCCGGATCGCCCCCGACGATCCCACCCCACCCGTGCCGAGTGCCCGCGCCTCGGGACGGTCCATCGGCGTGCCGGGCGTGCTGCGCATGCTCGAGATGGTCCACGCCGACTTCGGCGGACAACCGTGGCGAGATCTGTTCGATCCGGCGATCGAATTGGCCGACAACGGGTTCGACATCAGCCCGCGGCTGGCGACCGCGATCGCCGCGTCGGCGGCCGAACTCGGTGCCGACGACGAGGCCCGCTCCTACTTCCTCGCGAGTGACGGCGACGCGAAGCCGGCCGGCACCCGACTCGTCAACCCGGCGTATGCCAAGACGCTCGCCACCGTGGCCGCCGACGGCGCGGGCGCGATGTACGACGGGCCGCTCGCCCGAGCCATCGTCGCCGAGGCCGGCAGCACCGCGGGCGGCATGACACCGAGCCTGATGACCGAGCAGGATCTACGCGACTACCGTGCCATCGCCCGGGAGCCGGTGGTCACCACCTATCGGGGGCGACAGATCGTGGCCATGCCCGGGCCGTCGTCCGGCGGGATCGCCGTCGCGTCGGCGCTCGGCATCCTGGCGAACTTCGATCTGCCGTCGATGCCGCCGTCCGATCTCGACGCCGACGGCGGGCATCCCGACCCGGCCGCCGTGCACCTCGTCACCGAGGCCGAACGCCTCGCCTACGCCGATCGCGACAAGTACGTGGCCGACCCGGACTTCGTCCCGCTGCCCGGGCGCGGGGTCGCGACCATCCTCGATCCGGCCTATCTGCGGTCCCGGGCAGCGCTCATCTCACCCGACTCCTCGCTCGGCGAGGCGCCGGCGGGTGACCTCGGACCGGTGCCCCTGGGGTCGCACCCGGGCACCGAACACGGAACCAGTCACATCACCGTCGCCGACCGGTACGGCAACGTCGCCACGATGACGACGACCATCGAATCCGCCTTCGGCAGTTACCACATGGTCGACGGGTTCCTACTCAACAACGAGTTGACCGACTTCTCCGCCGAACCCCGCGACGACGACGGGACGCTGCTCGCCAACCGGGTCTCGCCGGGCAAGCGGCCGCGCTCGTCGATGGCGCCCACACTCGTTCTGCAGCCCGGCGCCGACGGAGCGCCCGCCGAGGTGGTCGCGGCCCTGGGTTCCCCCGGCGGGTCGGTGATCATCCAGTTCGTCATCAAGACGATCGTCGCAATGCTGGACTGGGGCCTCGATCCCCAGCAGGCCGTGTCGATGATCGACTTCGGCTCGGCCAACACCCCGACCTCGAATGTGGGCGGCGAACACCCGCTCGTCGACACCACGGACGACGGCGCACACGATCCGTTGGTCCGCGGCCTCCGGGAACGCGGAGCCGAGGTGTCGGTCGACGAGCAGTCGAGCGGACTCAGCGCGCTGCTGCGACACGGCGGCGGCTGGATCGGCGGCGCCGATCCGCGTCGCGAGGGCGCGGTGATGGGCGACAACGCGACGCTGCGGTAGGCCGTCGCGCCACGGGTTTTCGGAAACGGCGTTGCCTCGATCGGTTCCGAGGGGCACTAGTTTTCCTCGGCGTCACACAGGGGCAATCGGGCGCATACACCCAGCTCATAGCGTCGAAGCGCTCGCAATTGCGACAACCGGCGTAGCGACGTCGTCGTGCGCCCCCGCGCACATGGGGGCCCAGATCATCCAGGAGTATCCATGAGTGGCAGCATGTCCCGCCGACAGGCGATCGAGGCCGTGACGACCTACGACGTGTCGGCGCCGGGGTTCACCGAACCCCTGGCAGACACGTTCGGGCGCAATGTGTTCAGCCTGTCGGTCATGAAGAAGCGGCTGCCGAAGCACGTCTTCAAGGCGGTCGCCGCGACCGTCGACACCGGCTGCGCGCTCGACCCCACCCTCGCCGACTACGTCGCGGTGGCGATGAAGGACTGGGCCATCGAAAAAGGCGCCACCCATTACGCCCACGTCTTCTACCCACTCACGGGTTTCACCGCCGAGAAACACGACTCGTTCCTCGAACCCGATTCCACCGGTGCATCGCTCGCCGAGTTCGCGGGCAAGACGCTGTTGCAGGGCGAGCCCGATGCGTCGAGCTTTCCCAACGGCGGTCTGCGCGGCACCTTCGAAGCCCGCGGCTACACGGGCTGGGACGTCACCAGCCCGGCGTACATCCTGGAGAACCCGAACGGCAACACCCTCTGCATCCCGACGATCTTCATCTCGTGGACCGGCGAGGCCCTCGACAAGAAGACCCCGCTCCTGCGCAGCCAACAGGCCATGAGCAAGCAGGCCATGCGGTTGCTCCGCCTCTTCGGCCACGATGACGTCGACACCGTCGTCTCCTACGCCGGCGCCGAGCAGGAGTACTTCCTGATCGACGAGCACTTCTTCTATGCGCGACCAGATCTCATGACCTGCAACCGAACCCTGTTCGGCGCACCGCCGTCGAAGGGCCAGGAGTTCGACGACCACTACTTCGGTGCCATCCCGGAACGAGTGCTGTCGTTCATGATCGAACTCGACCGCGAGCTGTTCAAGCAGGGGATCCCGGCGAAGACCCGGCACAACGAGGTCGCGCCCGGCCAGTTCGAGATCGCACCGGTCTTCGAGCGGTCGGTCCTCGCCCACGACCATCAGCAGCTGATGATGACCACGATGAAGGCCGTCGCCGAGAAGTACGGCATGAAATGCCTGCTGCACGAGAAGCCGTTCTCCGGCGTCAACGGCTCGGGAAAGCACGTCAACTTCTCGCTCGGCAACGCCAATCAGGGCAACCTGCTCAATCCCGGCGACACCCCGCACGAGAACATGCAGTTCCTGACCTTCTGCGGCGCGATCATCCGCTCGGTACACCTCTACGGCGGGCTCCTGCGCGCGGCGGTCGCCTCGGCGTCGAACGATCATCGTCTCGGCGCCAATGAGGCTCCGCCGGCGATCATCTCGATCTTCCTCGGCGACCAGCTGATGGACGTCTTCGAGCAGATCGCCAAGGGCGGCGCCACCGGTTCCAAGGCCGCGGGGGTCATCGAACTCGGGGTCGACACCCTGCCGCCGCTCAAAGCCGATCCGGGGGATCGCAACCGCACCAGCCCCTTCGCGTTCACCGGCAACCGGTTCGAGTACCGCGCACCGGGTTCCAATCAGTCGATCTCGGATCCCATGGTCGCCATCAACACGATCCTCGCCGACTCCATCGACTTCATCGCCTCGGACCTCGAGAAGCTCCTCGCCGACGGTCTCGAACTCGCGGACGCCGTCCAGAAGGTGTTGCAGGAGATCGTCAATGCCCACGGCTCGGTCATCTTCAACGGCAACGGCTACTCCGACGAATGGCAGGAAGAGGCCGCCGCCCGCGGACTGAAGAACCTGCGGACGACGGTCGACGCGGTGACGGAGTACACCTCGCCGGAGGTCCTCGAGATCTTCGAGAAGTACGGCGTGCTGTCGGCCCGCGAGCTCGAGGCCCGCGAGGACGTCATCTTCGAGTACTACGCGCTCACCCTCCTCGTCGAGGCCAAGGAGACCGCGGAGATCGCCAAGACGATGATCATGCCGGCCGCGATCCGGTACCAGGGTGAGCTCGCCGGGACCGCGGCGTCGCTCAAGATGGCCGGAATCGAGGCTCCCACACCGCTGCTCGAGGAACTGACCGGACTGATCAGCACGTTGCACGACGGGTTGACGGCCCTCGATGCCGGTATCGCCGGCATGCACGGCGAGTCCACCTTCGAGGAGTCGAAGTACGCGCTGGAAAAACTGGTCCCGGCCATGGCCGCGGTCCGCGAGGTCGCCGACACCCTCGAGTCCATCGTCGCCGACGATCTGTGGCCGCTGCCGACCTACAACGAGATGCTCACGATTCTCTGATCCCGCATCGTCGACACGCCCCTTGCGCATCGCGCAGGGGGCGTGTTGCTGCGCGCCTGGAGTTGTGTGGCGTGACGCACATCCGTGACGAGCATTTGCATCTCTACCCTCCCGTAAGGGTAGAGTTGGCGCGTCCCCACGGAACGGCATCGGCCGTCGGAATCGCCGACGCCCACGAGGCGGGTGACCCCTTCCGCGACAGACATTTCCGTTACCTCACGAAAGTCGAGACGCCGATGACGGCCGAGGTGCTGACTCCTGCCCGACAACAGTCGGTGCTGGCGACCCTGCGCTCCCCGCGGCGCCTGCGTACCGAGGTTCTCGCCGGTCTCGTGGTCGCGCTCGCGCTCATCCCCGAGGCCATCTCGTTCTCGATCATCGCCGGGGTCGACCCGCGGGTGGGCCTGTTCGCCTCGTTCACGATGGCGGTGACGATCGCCATCGTCGGCGGCCGTCCGGCGATGATCTCCGCCGCTACCGGGGCGGTGGCGCTGGTGGTGGCGCCCCTGGTCGCCAGTCACGGCCTGGATCACCTGATCGCCGCGGTGCTCCTCGCCGGCGTCATCCAGATCGTCCTCGGCGCACTGGGTGTCGCCCGACTGATGCGGTTCATCCCGCGCAGCGTGATGGTCGGATTCGTCAACGCACTGGCCATCCTGATCTTCACGGCTCAACTCCCCCACCTTCTGGGGGTGCCGTGGCTGGTGTATCCCCTCGTCGCAGCCGGGATAGCGATGATCGTCCTGCTACCGAAACTCACGACGGTCATCCCGTCGCCCCTGGTGGCGATCGTGGTACTCACCGCGGTCACGCTTGCTGTCGGGTTCTCCGTCCCCGACGTCGGCGACGAGGGCGACCTGCCGGACAGCCTGCCCAGCCTGGTCATACCCGATGTCCCGTTCACCTGGGACACCCTGACGGTCATCGCACCCTACGCATTCACGATGGCGCTCGTCGGGCTGCTCGAGTCCCTGATGACGGCGAAGTTCGTCGACGATCTCACCGACACCCATTCCGACAAGACACGTGAGGCCACCGGTCAGGGGATCGCCAACATCGTCACCGGTCTCTTCGGCGGCATGGGCGGGTGCGCGATGATCGGCCAGACCATGATCAACGTCAAGGAGTCCCGGGCCCGCACCCGCATCTCGACGTTTCTGGCCGGCGTGTTCCTGCTCATCCTGGTCGTCGGGCTCGGCGACATCGTCGCGCTGATCCCGATGGCCGCGCTCGTCGCCGTCATGATCATGGTGTCGGTCGGCACCCTGGATTGGCACAGCGTCAACCCGAAGACGTTGCGGCGCATGCCGAAGAGCGAGACGGCCGTGATGCTCGCGACCGTCGTCGTCACCGTGGCCACCCACAATCTCGCGTACGGGGTGATCGTGGGCGTCCTCACGGCGATGGTCCTGTTCGCGCGCCGGGTCGCCCACTTCACGAAGGTGGTCGATGTCGCCGATCCCGAACCCGGAACCCGCGTCTACGCGGTGCGGGGCGAGTTGTTCTTCGCGTCCAGCAACGACCTCGTGTACCAGTTCGACTATGTCGGCGACCCGGACGACGTCGTCATCGACATGAGCGGCGCACACATCTGGGACGCGTCGACGGTCGCTACGCTCGATGCCGTCACCACCAAGTACGCAGCCAAGGGCAAGACGGCCACCATCGTCGGCCTCGACGACAACAGCGCCGAACGTCATCGACGCCTCAGCGGACAGTTCGGCGGCGAGGGCTGACCGGGTAGAGAGGACAGGTCGTGACCGACGACGGGACCGACACCGCCGAGCACCTGCAGATCGGCGCGGTGGCAACGGAAACCGGGTTGTCCATCAAGACGATCCGCCACTACGACGAGGTCGGCCTGGTCGTCCCGTCCGCCCGCTCGGCCGGGGGCTTCCGGCTGTACACCCGGGCCGACATCGATCGGCTGTTCGTGATCCGGCGGATGAAGCCTCTCGGTTTCACTCTCGACGACATGCGCGCACTCCTGCACGCCGAGAGTGTCCTCGACGACTCCGACGCGGCGCCGGCGGACCGGCGGGCGGCGCTCGAGGCGGTCGCGGAGTTCCGGCAGCGCGCACGACTGGCGTGCGAGAAGCTCGAGCGGCAACTGGAATATGCGCACGAACTCACCGCTCAGCTGTCGGATCGACTGACCGATCCGGCGTGATACGGCCGGGCACGTGGGCCCTACCCCAGCGGCCACCGGGTGCCGGTGCGGGCCTCGGCCTCGGTCCACAGTCGACCGGCCAGCTCGTAGTCGCACGCCGTGAGCGACCGGCCCGACAGCACCGGTCGGCCGCGCAGTCCCCACGGTCCGTCGACCCCCACGTAGCTGCCCGGCGGGATCGGCTCGGTCAGGCAGTGCAGGGTGGGCGCCGCGCCGGCGTCGAGATCGTTGCCGACGACACCCGCCAGGCCCTGCGCCGCGCGGTGCAGGACGCCCAGGCCCGGCTTGTTCGAGATGTTCGACGCGGCCCAGCCGGGATCGGTGAGCATCGAGGTCACCGGCGACCCGACGTCGCGCAACCGTCGGTCGAGTTCGAGACCCCACAGCATCACCGCGAGTTTCGACCCGGTGTAGGCCCGCGGCGACGACCATCGGGCGCGTCGGAGGTCCAGGTCAGCGGGGTCGATGCGGGCGCGGCGATGCCCCTCCGAGCCCACCGACACGATCTGCCGCCTGATGCGCGGCAGGAGCAGATTGGTGAGGGCGAATGGCCCGAGGAAATTGGTGCCCATCCCGAGTTCGAATCCGTCCCGCGTCGTCCGATGCTGATGCGGGAACATGCCGGCGTTGTTGACCAGCACATCGATCGGGCCGTCGAGTTCCTCGACGAAGGTCCGCACCGAGGCGAGGTCGGCGAGATCGAGCCGGATCACCTCGCAGTCACCGCCGAATTCCCGTGCGCGCCGGGCGCCGAGATCGGTGTCGCGGACGGCCAGGACCACCTGCACACCGGCCCGGGCGAGCGCGCGGGCGGTGGCCATCCCGATACCGTTCGTCGCACCGGTGACGACGACCCGCGAGCCGGTCAGGTCGGACAGGGACTTCGACGATGAGGGCATGGGCGCCACGGTACCCACCGGCCGGCCGGGCGGGGTGGCACTCGGCCGGGGTGGGACTCGGGGGCGCAGCGACTCTCACCGAACGCGCAGGGACAGCGCCACGACGAGACGCGTCGCCGGGTCGTCGAGATCCATCCCGGTCAGGGTCTGCACTCGACGGATGCGGTAACGCAAGGTGTTCGGATGGACGTGCAGCGCCGCCGCCGCCGCGCGGACGTCACCGAAATGGTCGAGGTAGGCGCGCAACGACGCGGTGAACTCGCTGCCGCTGCGAGTGTCGAGATCCGCGAGCCCGGCGACCCGGCTGTCGACGAGATCGGGGTTCTCCGAGAGCAATCCGATGATCTCGGCGAGCAGCACCCCGGTTCGGGATCGCTCGACGGTGGTGACGTCGTCGATCAGGTCGGCGTCGCGACCGGCGGCGTCGAGGACACGATCGATCGCAGAACGCAGATCGGTTGCGGCAGCGATGGTGTCGGGACCGGCGACGACCGCGCGTGCCGACACGGCGAACTGGCGGTCGGCGGCATCGACGGAGATTCGCGCCCACGTGACGGCGTCGTCGAGCGGGACGCCGGGGAGCACGACGTATGCGCGGTCACCGATGGTGACCGTGACCGACAGCGGACTGAAAGCGCTGGCGTGCAGCATGAGCGCCGAGACCTGCCCGGCGCGGATGCCGTCGGGGGCCGTGAACCCCACGACCGTCACCGTGGCGGTCGGCGCGATGCCGAGCTGGGCGGCGAGGTGGTCTGTGTCGACCGGGACTCCGCCGACACCGAGGAGTCGCCGGACCCGCTGATCGTGGTCGGAGCCTGCCGAACGCCGTCGCGAGATCACCCGGGCCGCAACAGCCGCGGCGCCGACGAGTACCTCGTCGGTGTCGCGGGCCGGCGGGCGCGACCCCTCCTGCAGCCAGACGACCCCCAGCAGGACGTCGGAGCGATCGCTGTGTGGGCCCGACGCTGGACGGATGGCGACCGCGCGACGCGGCCGAAGTCCGAGATCGGTGCGTGCATCGACCATCACGACTCCGGACGACTTCCGGACCGCGTCCATCACGCCCCACTCCCGCAACCAGGCCAGCATCTCCGGCGGCCCCTCGCGGCCCAGGATCGACAGTCTGCGCAACTCGTCGGCCTCCTCGCCGGCCGAGCTGTAGGCGAGGACGTGCGCGTGCTCGTCCTCGATGCTCACCAGACCACCGGTCCGGCGGGCGACCTCCGCGGCGAGCTCGAACAGGTCGCCGGTGCTTCCCGACTCCATGGACTCGCCGCTCCCGACCGCGCCGCGTGCGGCGTCGAGCACCCGGGTGACGAGGTTGTAGATGCGTTCCCAGCGGGCGTGCGGATCGATGGCGATGACCGCGATGCCCAGTCGATCGGCGAGGCCGACCAGGGTCTGTGCGGGGTTCTTGGCCAGTACGGCGACCGGGCGGTGCGCGCCGAGGCCGCCGAGCCACTTCACGACGACGTCGTCGGCGAGCCCGACCAGGAGGAACAGGTCGGCCGATCGGGCGGCATGCCCGAGCCCGTAGTGCACGTCGTCGGCGTCGACCATCGCCATCGTCGACACCGGCGTGTCGAGACCGCGGGGCGACGAGACCAGGGTCGCAACGGTCTGATCGAGGGCGAGGACCAACCGCCCGAGCGCGATACCGGCCGTCTTGTCCATACGGACAAGACTACGAGACCCACCTCGGCCGATCGGCCATATCGCGACGTCGAAAGGGACGGTGGACTGAGGTCATGGATGCCATCACCACTCCCCCTCGACCGTCGAACGAACCCGTCCACAGCTATGCCCCCGGCTCGCCCGAGCGTGCGCGCATCGTCGACGAGCTGGCGCGACAGTCGCATGCCGGCCGCCGCGAGTTCCCGCACATCATCGGCGGACACCTGAGCCTCGGGGCGGGTGAGGAGATCGACGTCGTCCAGCCCCACGCACACCGCGAGGTACTCGGCTTCATCACCAATGCCACCCACGACGACGCCCGCACCGCGGTGGACGCCGCCCGCGCTGCCGCCGCCGACTGGGCCCACACGAGCTTCGACGACCGCGCGGCCGTGATCCTGCGCGCCGCCGAGCTCCTGGCCGGACCGTGGCGCGAGCGCATCGCGGCGGCGACGATGCTCGGTCAGTCGAAGTCGGTGCAGCAGGCCGAGATCGACGCCCCATGCGAGCTCGTCGACTTCTGGCGGTTCAACGTGGCCTTCGCCCGTGAGATCCTCGCCGAGCAACCGGAGTCGTCGCCCGGGGTGTGGAACCGGCTCGACCATCGTCCGCTGGACGGGTTCGTCTACGCCGTGACCCCGTTCAACTTCACCGCCATCGCCGCCAATCTGCCCACCGCCCCGGTGTTGATGGGCAACACCGTCGTCTGGAAGCCCTCCCCCACCCAGGCGTACTCGGCGCAGCTGACCATGGCGCTGCTCGAGGCCGCCGGGTTGCCGCCCGGGGTGATCAACCTCGTCCACGGCGACGGTGCCGCGGTCTCGGATGTCGTTCTCGCCGATGAGGATCTGGCCGGGATCCATTTCACCGGGTCGACGAGGACGTTCCGTCATCTGTGGCGTGAAGTCGGTGCCAACATCGAGCACTACCGGAACTACCCGCGCCTCGTCGGCGAGACCGGCGGCAAGGACTTCATTATCGCGCACGCCTCGGCCGAACCTCATGCGTTGCGAACGGCGTTGACGCGCGGCGCTTTCGAGTATCAGGGACAGAAGTGTTCGGCGGCGTCGCGCGCGTATGTCGCCAGGTCGGTGTGGGAGCGGATGGGTGACGAGTTCCTCGGCGAGGCCGACGAACTCACCTATGGCGACGTCCGAGATCTGACGAACTTCGGTGGCGCGATGATCGATCGGCGCGCGTTCGACAAGCAGGTCGCGGCCATCGACCGGGCCAAGTCGTCGGCGTCGCTGACCGTCGCGGTCGGCGGCGTCTGCGATGACACCGAGGGGTACTTCGTCCGACCCACGGTACTAGTGTCCGACGACCCGACCGACGAGGCGTTCGCCACGGAGTACTTCGGTCCGATCCTCGCGGTTCACGTCTACGACGACGCCGACTACGAGAACGTTCTCGGCCTGGTCGATTCGACGGCGCGGTACGCACTCACGGGGTCGGTCATGGCGACCGATGTCGCCGCGGTGGCCCTTGCCTCCGACCGGCTGCGGAACGCGGCGGGCAACTTCTATGTCAATGACAAGCCCACCGGCGCGGTGGTCGGGCAGCAACCCTTCGGCGGCGGCCGGGCGTCGGGGACCAACGACAAAGCCGGGTCGAAGCAGAACCTGATGCGCTGGACCTCGACCCGCACGATCAAGGAGACGTTCTCACCGCCCACCACCTCGTCGTACCCGCACATGGTCGCCGACTGGACGGCGCTGTGATGGGGTCCGTCTTCGACACCGTGCTGCGGCCCGCGATCGTCGCGGCATCGCGCAGCGAACGGATCAAGGACGCGTCCCAGCGGTGGCCGGCCACCGAACGAGTGGTCCGCCGATTCGTGCCGGGTGAAACGCTCGACGCCGCCATGACCGCCGTCGGGGCCGAACTCGCCGACGGACTCTCCGTCTCGGTCGACTTCCTGGGCGAGGACACCCTCGACGAATCCCAGGCGGACGCCACGGTGACCGCGTATCTGGCTCTGCTCGAGTCTCTGTCGGGACGCCGTCCGGCACCTGCCGGGTCGTTGGAGGTGTCGCTGAAGCTGACCGCGCTCGGTCTCGCACTGCCGGAGCACGGCGCGAAGATCGCCGAGGAGAACGCGCGCACGATCGTCGAAACGGCCGATGGCCTGGACGTCGTGGTCACCGTGGACGCCGAGGATCACACGACCGTCGACCAGCGGCTGGCGATCGTGCGGTCGTTGCGCTCCGAGTTCCCGGAGACCGGTACCGTGCTGCAGGCCCGCCTGCGCCGCACCGAGGACGACTGCGACGAATTCGCGGCGTCGGGCGCCCGAATCCGGTTGTGCAAGGGCGCCTACGCCGAGCCGGCCGCGGTCGCGTTCACCGACCGCCGCCAGGTCGACGACAGCTATCTGCGGTGCCTCCGGATACTGATGAAGGGCTCCGGTTATCCGATGGTCGCCAGCCACGACCCCACGATGATCGACGCCGCGAGAATCCTCGCCGACGAATTCGGTCGCGCGCCGGACAGCTGGGAACACCAGATGCTGTACGGAATACGGGCCGACGAGCAGCGCCGGTTGGCAGCCGCGGGCGCACGCGTCCGGGTCTACATCCCCTACGGCGAGCAGTGGTACGGGTACCTGGTCCGACGCCTGGCCGAACGTCCGGCGAACCTGGGGTTCTTTCTGCGCGCGCTGGCCGGGTGAGGAGCTCGACCCGTCGACTGTGCGGCAGTGGGCCACTGCTTCCTGTTCCGAACCGCTGGATCTGCGGTTGCCGGAGTGCGGAAAGCCGCCCCGCGGGTCGAGCAGGCAACTATTGAGAGCGGTGGGCCGGCGACCGCCAGACTGAGCCTCCCCAGTTTGAGTGGACACCGAGATAGTGGGGCCAGGGGTCCTGCTGGAAGGATGTCGACATGTCCAGGAGGCGGTCGTTCACGCCGGAGTACAAGGCGCAGGCTGCTCGTCGGGTGATCGATGGTGGCCGGCCGATCACCGAGGTGGCCCGGGAACTCAATGTGCATGAGAATCTGCTGGGCAAATGGGTCCGAGCCGAGCGGCTTCGAGACGGCGTCGTCGATGAGGTCCGCAAGGTGCCGCCCGACCAAGATCTGTCGGCGACTGAACGCGCGGAATTGACCAGGCTGCGTGCCGAACTCGCCGAGAAAGACCGTGATATCGCGTTCCTGAAAAAAGTATCGGCGTACTTTGCGGCGCAGCATCATCGGTGAGTCGCTTCGAACTCATCGCCGCGGAGTGCGCCGACCACGACGTGACGAAACTCGTTGCGCTTCTGGGTGTGTCGCGGTCTGGATTCTATGCGTGGGCGGATCGGCAGCGTCGTGTCGAGTTGACGCCACGGCAGCAGCGGCGCCGCGATCTGGAGGTGAAGATTCTGGCGCACTGGCAGGCCTCGCGACGCATCTACGGTTCACCGCGCATCACCGCCGATTTGCACGCTGAGGGGGTGGCGGTCTCGGAGAACACCGTCGCCAAGATCATGGCCGAGATGGGCATCGAGGGCATCAGTCCACGCACGTTCAAGGTCAGGACCACCCGGGTCGACGAAGCCGCATCGTTCCCGCCGGACCGGGTCGGCCGCGATTTCGATCGCGGCGGCATCAACCTGGTCTGGACCTCCGATATCACCTATCTGACCTGCGGTGAAGGGGATGCCTACCTGTGCGCGATCCGAGACGAGCACTCGCGTCGAGTGCTGGGCTGGTCGCTGGCAGATCACATGCGCACCGAGCTCGTCGAGGACGCGGTGGATGCTGCGGTGCTCACTCGCGGCGGTTCGGTGGCCGGCACCATCCTGCACAGCGACCGAGGCAGTCAGTACACCAGCTACGACATGGCTTCAGCATGCCGTCGACATGGTTTGCAACGCTCGATGGGCGCGACCGGCATCTGTTGGGACAACGCCGGCGCCGAGTCGTTGTGGTCTACGGTCAAACACGAGAACTACAAGCGCCACGCGTACAGCAGCTACGCGAATCTTACTGCTGGACTTGACAATTACATCCGATTCTACAACCATGACAGGAGGCACAGCTCGCTAGGGATGATCTCACCCATCGACTTCGAGATCAGATCACACACACGTCAGCAATCAAGCTAACCGTGTCCACTTTTCCAGGGGAACCTCAGACTTCAACTCGACCGGCAGACTTCGATCGAGGTCTGGCAGTCGAGTTGAAGTCTGTCGGTCACACCTCGGGGCAGATACGCGAGACAGTCCCTCCGGCTGAGATCCGCTGCGCTCCTTGGCAGCGCCTCACCGCCGGCGCGCGACAGCCCTTTACCTCGGATCGGTTGCGCAAGTATCCAATAGCGCAACAACAAGTCTAAGCCGAATCACCTCGGACTCAACGGATCGACAGTGAGCCAGCTTCCGAAACGGATGCGACTGTAGTTCATTACTGTCAACGATCACTGCACAGTCAACGCGAATCGACGCACAGTCAACGAAAAAGGCTGCACAGTCGATGAATTCGCGGTTCTCGGCTTGTGGAATTCTCTCGAAATCGAACACATGTTCCTGTATCTTGGAGTCATGCCAGAGCTCACCACTCTCCTCGATCAACTCATCGACACCAAACCACCCGCCGACGACCTCACCGGCAAAGCAACATTCGACGCCCTCGACACGTGGCGCCTGATCCGCAACCTCGCAGACCACCAGATCATCACCCACGCAGCACAACTCGATGACCTCGGCGTCGCACAGAAAACCGGCAACACCACCAAAAAGCTGCTGCTCGAGTCAGGACATGCACCTGCCGCCGCTCTTCGCACCATGCGAAGTGTTGACGCCCTACCCGCCCTGCCCGTCCTCGCCCGCCACGCCGCCGATGGGCGGCTGTCCAGCGAGATCGTCGATGCCATCGTGCGAGGCATGAATGAAATCGAGAAACGATGTGGTGAATCTCTTTCCGAGGGTGAACGTTCCCGATATGAGTTCGAACTGATTGCCCAAGCGCTCTCGGGTGCGACGCCGACAGACGTGCGCAAGCATGCGCGGGCCATCGGCAACACATTGGTCGATGACACCGAGGCCGGCCTCCCCGCCGCCGACGACACATCGCTGAACACGGTCAACGCCCACACCACCGACGACGGCCGCGTCGAAATCCGAGCCGACCTCACCCAGATCGTCGGCGAGAAGTTCCTGGCCATGATCGACGAACGATCGTGTCCGCGGCCCGAACCCGACGGCGCCGAGGATCGTCGCACCGCCGAGCAGCGTCGCGCTGACGCCTTCGAACTGATCCTCGACCAAGCCGCGATCGGCGCGACCATCGACACCGTCGGAAGCCCACGCACGCAACTGATGCTGACCATTCCCGCGACCGGAGACCTCGCAACACTCCCGTGGACCGGAACCGTCAGCCATGTCACCGCGAAACAGGCGTCGTGCGACGGATCGCTGACCGAGATCATCCTCGACAGTGAGGGCGTACCGCTACAGATGGGCCACACCCGTCGGTTGTATCCGTCACACCTCCGCAAGGCAACCATCGTCCGCGACGCCTGCTGCATCAAATGCGGTGCACCGCCCTCTCATACGCAGGTGCATCACATCAAGTCGTGGGCCGACGGCGGACCCACCGACCTCGACAACGGCTGCCTGCTCTGCCAGCGCTGTCACACCCAGGTCCACCACCACGGCTGGGACATCGTCATGGGCTTCGACCGCCACCCCTGGCTCGTCCCACCCGCCAATATCGACCCACACCGCCGACCACTACCCGCCTACAACAGACGCACCATGCGACTCGACGACGCCGCCTGACCGCTACCGCCACAGACCACCACACTTTCGCGCAGCACCTTCCGCACCCGGGCCACACCCGGGACCGCATCAGTCCCTTGACAACTCCACAGCGAACCGACCTGTACTCCGCTCGAGTTCTTCCAGCGCACCCTGACAGCCGTGTCCGTTGACCTCGGCTCGTCCGGTCACCAAGTCAAGCGGCGACAGCGCGAACACCCGCTACAACGGTTGCGCCCGCCGCACCTGGTCGGCGGCGCGGGCGGCGTCGAGTTCGACGTCGGTGCGCAGGACCGCGGGGCCGACGCTCAGCGTCCCCGACGTCAGCGGTTGCGTCCGAAGTCCACCTCGTCCGATCAGGGCTTTGCGCACACCGTCCCCGGCAACGGTGTCCATCCACGAACACGGATGAGCAGGGCGTCCGCCGCGGAACCGGATCGGACCCGACCCGGTGTCCAGCTCGAACTCTCGTCCCCGCAACGGATCGAGCTCGACACCACGCACGACGACGTTGCGGCGGGCCAGAACAGGATCGGCGTCGGCCGCTGCCGCCATCCATGCTTCGAGCGCCAGAAACGTCACGGCCGCCTCGGTGTGGGCCCGGATTCCGTAGAAGCGATCACCACGAATCCCCTTGTCGGCGAAGATCTCCACCGATTCGGGGGTGCGGGTCTCGACCTCGTCGGCCGGGCCGTCTTTCGGCCTACCGAAGTAGGCATGCTTGGGCGAGACGACGAATGTGACTATCTCGCAGCGGTATTCGAACTCCATCAGGCGCGTTCAGTATCCGGAGAACGAGTCGGTGTGGACACGCCACGGCCGGGAGCGCGTCGAACCGTCGAGGCGGCGGATCGCCGCCGACGTCCGTTCGACGAACGCAGGCGTACCCGACACGTAGTAGTGGGCGCCGGCAGCGCTGGGACCGATGAGTTCGGCCAGCAGGGCGGGATCGTCGAGGCCGTCGGCGAGTTCCGGCGCCTCGACGGTCGCAATGCGCGCGTTCGCGGCCCGGGCGCTCTCCAGGTCATCGGCGTATACGGCACGCCCCTGATCTCGCAGCACGTGCACGATGATCAGGCCGGAGAGATCGTGGCCCGACTGCACCAGCTCCCGCACCATCGACACGAACGGAGTGATCCCGATCCCGGAGGCGATCAACACCACCGATCCGGTCGCCGGAAACGACCGCGGCAGCACGAAGTCCCCACCGATCTCGTCGACGTAGACCCGACGTACGCTGCCGTCGACCAGTGCTGCCTTGTAGGCCGACGGCGTCGCGGCGACGGTGAAGCCGAACTCCACCGGTTGCTGCCGGGACGCGGACACGAACGAGAAGACCCGCCGCGAACCCGACCACACCGGCGCCGACCACCGCGGCACACTGACACTCGACCACTGCCCCGCCCGGAACACCGCTGCGCCACCGACCGGTTCACCGCGCACCGCGTAGGTTCGGTCGGCCACCGGGACGGTGACGACGTCGAGCGGCACCCGGCGCGCAGTGCCCGACACCAGTCGGACGAGGAACGCGTACAGGCATCCGACGAGCAACGCCACCTCGGGCACGAACGCCAACGTGTACGCGTCGGTGATCGCAATCGTGTACTGGCAGTGCATGAGCACACCGACCAACGCCGCATACACCAGTCGGTGCAGCTCGGTGGCCGGCGACGTCAGCGGCTCGGGCAGCATGATCGCCGCCACGAACAGCATCGGACTCGACACCACCCATGTGGACAGATCCTGGCCGCCGCGTACCAGTTCGACGACCCCGATCGTGACAAGGGAGGCGCCGATGAACACCAGGGCCAGTCGCCACTCGCGGATCAACGTCACGACCACCGCACCGATCACGACCATCGGGACGAACAGCGGATCGGCGGCCACCCACCAGAACGGGAAGCTGATGCCCTCGACACCGGCGTATGCCAGCGCGTAACAGCCGATCGCACCCGCGACCGCGGGGTTGACGATCAGCCGACGACGCCATGCGAGAACATATTTCGACGCCGCGGCGATGGCGGCGCCCACCGCGACGGTGGCGACGGCGGTGTCCTCCGAGCCGCCGGGCAGGACGAAGAACAGGATCAGTCCCGTGATCAGCCACGAATCCGAGTTCGGCGGCACCCGCAGCACGCCGGCGCAGACGTAGCTCACGACCCCGCTGACCCCGACCGCGACGACCAGCCACACCGCCAATTCGTCCGGACCGTAACCGAAGTCGGCATCGGTCGCCGAGACGACGAAAGCGACTGCGGCCAGCACCACCAGCCCGCAGAGCACCGCCCGATACGGGGTCAGGTGCCGCCGGGCCGCGTCGATCGGCGAGAGCAGCTGCGGCAGAAGCGTTGTCACAGGAACAACTCCAATCCGGGGATGGCGGTGTGTTCGACACTCCCGTTGCGTCGGATGGTCACGTGATGAAAGCCCTCACGGTGATGGTCGAAATCGCCGCGCAGGAACGCCGCGGGCGTGAAGAACAGCGCCGTCGCCAAGCCGTCGGCCTCCATCGCCGACGGCGCGATCACCCAGGTCGCCAGCACCTCCCGCGCGGGCGAGGCGGTACGCGGATCGACGATGTGGTGCCAGTCGGCCCACACCCGCCGATTGCTCGCCGAGGCGCAGATCGCGCCGCCGGCAACGGACACGACGCCGATCGCCTTCGTCGTGTCCAGCGGATGCTCCAGCGCCACCCGCAGTCCGCGGGAACGCGGCGATATCGCCATGTCCCCACCTGCGTCGACCACGAAGTCGTCGACGTGGCCGCCGACGATCTCCGCCACCCGGTCGACCGCGAATCCCTTTCCGGCCGCACCCACGTCGAGCAGAGCCGGTTCGCGAATCTCCAGCGCACCGACGTGCTCACCGATCACCGCCTCCCAGGCCGGCGCCGTCGGAACCGGCGCCGACGCGCGGAGCGTGTACGCCGCGTCGTAACCGGCCTCGGCGAGCGTGCGCCCCACCAACGGCGACACCGCGCCGCCGGTGAGGCCGTACAGACGGCGGTACCAGTCGACCAGCGGCTGGTCGGAGTCGGCGATCGGGTATCGCCCCGCCTCCCTGGCCATCTGCGCGACCGTCGAATCGTCCCGGAACCGTGACCAGGCCCGGTCGATCCGGTCGATCTCGGTGTTCACCGCGTCGACGACATCGGCGGGAAGTGGTTCCGGGGTGCTGATCGTCCACCGGGTGCCGATCGCATCGAACGCCCAGTGGTGCGCGGTGCCGACGGAGGTCAGGCCTGCGCCTCCTGTTTGATCTGTTCGATCGCCTCGTTGAAACCGCCGGAGGTGGGCGACGAGCCGGACACCTTGTCGACCTCGATCTCGTCGATGTTCTTGCCCACCACGACGTCGGAGATGCCGCCGGCGAACTTGCCCTGGTACTCGAGCGACGGGCCCTTGGTCTGGCTGGTGTCCACCGACACGGCGGTGATGACCGAGTTCGACAACGTGACGGTGACCCCGACGCTCTGCGGACCACCCGGCGAGATGTACTCACCGCGGGCCGTGTACTCGCCGTCCTCGTACTCGCCGGAGCCCGCGTCGGCGGCCTCGGTGGCAGCGGAGCTGCCCGTCGCGGCGCCGGTCGTCGTGCCGGTGGCCGAGTCGTCCGACCCGGAATCCTCGGACGAGCATGCGCCAGCCACGAGTCCGACCACCGCCATCGCCGCGACCACCCCGCCGGTGCGGGCGAGGACGGACGATCCCCGCGGGCTGCGGGACGGGCGCGGAGAACGGGGGCCGGGTTCGGCGTTCGTGCTCGGGTCGAGGGTCTCGGTTGGCTCTGGGGTGTGCGTCATGCACCAATTGTGCCGATTGCGCGGCCATTAGTCCCGGCGACGGCCGCGGCGCGTTCCGAACGGTCTCAGCGTCCCGCGGCTGCGACCCTCGCCTGGATGGCGTCGACGAAGACGGTGCGGATGTCGGCCGCGTTCTCCGCGACGTAGGTGGTGCCACCCGTGGCCTCGGCGATCTGCTTCAACGCATCGGAGTCGGCGTCGTCGGAGATACCGATCGTCAGCACCAGCACCGGTCGTGCCGGATCCTCCAGGCGCTTCAGTTCGGCGAGCAGATTGTCGAGGGTGATGCTGTCCGGGTCCTCGTTCTGACCGTCGGTCATGATGATGACACTGTTGGAGTAGTTCGGGTCGTAGGTGTCCTGCACCTTCTTGAATGCCGCGAGGGTCGTGTCGTAGAGACCCGTCCCGCCCCCGAGGTCCGACAACCCCTCTTCGACGGCCCGGCCGAGCGCGTCCCGATGCGTACCGCTCCCCGAGCGGGCATCGAGGCGGCGGATCGGGGCGAGCTCCTCCCAGTCCTGTCCGGGCCCGCCCTTGTTCACGCTGAACGCCCAGCCGCCGATCATCGTGTTGTTGGGGAAGAGCTTGAGTCCGGTCTGGGAGGCGTCGATGAGCAGGCCCGCCCGGGTGGTGCCGCCGGCCGGTGTCTCCATCGAGCCGGAGGTGTCCTGGACGACCAGCGAGCGGATCGGCACACCCAGTACCTGCCACTGCCGCAATGCCTTGTCGACGGACGACGGGTCGCGCAGCTCCAGTTCCTTGACCGGCTGACCGACGCCGTTTCCGTCGGCGTCGCGGTATCCCGAGTCGGCCAGCGCTGCGCGCCCGGCATCGGTGTTCAGCGCGGTGACGAGGGCCGCCCCGGCGTCGGCGGCCGCCTGCTGGCGCGCCGCGGGAGCCGTGTTGACCAGCGGATAGTCGAGCATGACCGTGCCCGCCGCGGGGATCGTCGACGTCAACTGCGAACCCTGGTGCGTGCGCATGAACAGATCGAACTGTTGCTCGGTGGTGACCACCGGGACGCCCGAGGTGTTGGCCAGGTTCAGACGCGTGCCCTCGTTGTCGTTGGCCAGGCGCGCATTGTTCTGCTGGATGGCGAGGATGGTCATCGCCTCGGTGAAGTCCTCGTCGGCGAGCTCGCCGGAGTCGACCGCGGCGAGAGCACCGATGATCGGGGCGTCGCCGGTGCTGGTGTCCACCGGGCTGCCGGTTCGCAGATCGGGCAACTTCATGACCTCGACCCAGGTGCCCAGCTCGGGTACGTCGGTGCCGGCGACGACGGTCGGGGTCGACGCGATCGACGGCGACACCATATCGAGGTCACGACGCACCTGGGTCGTCACCCGGCGGGCCTGCACCTGCGAGTCCGCGACCCAGAGGTCCGGAGCCGCTGCACCCTGGGTGAGCAGGCCGGGCACATCCGCACCCGCGGCCGTCTGCACGTCGTAGTCGAAACACGAGTCCGCGGACGCCTGCCGCGCCACCTCGCGCAGCGGACCGGTCATCGCCGAGTCCGACGCGACGGCGACCCGGGTCCGGTCCCCGCAGCCACCCGCACCCGTCTGCCAGATGATGACGCCGGTGACCAGGGCTACGACGACCAGCAGGACCGCACCCGCCCACAGCCATCCGCCGCGGCGGCCCCCATCGGTGTTGCGGTGCTCGAAGCCGAAGTCGTCATCGCTTCCCGACCGGGCATCGTTCGACCTGCCTCTGTCCGATGAAGTCTGGGCGCGTGGCGGAACCGCCCCACCCGACCGGTCGTTCCCGTTCCACTCGTTTCCGGCGCGATCGGCGCCGGAGCTGTGACGCCCCATTGTTCTTTTCCCGTTCCCCTCGTACGGCGGCGGTCTGCAGACCCGCCTCTCGCGTGGTCGCCGCACGACACATCGACGCATCGGCGGTCGCGGCCCGCGTGTTCACGCGTGGCTCAGCCGAACACCTCGCGGAATTTCAGCAGCGACTTACGCAGATCCCCCGACACTGCCATGGCCGCGGTCTTACCCACGGGCCCGATCAGCGGCAGCCCACCCAGATCAACAGTGAAGGTTACTTCCGATCCGCTGGAAGTGGGAGCGATGCCCAGATCCAGCTTCGCCTTGACCCCGCCTTTGCCGTTGCCCTTGAGGCGGACGTGCGAGACCGGCTCGAACTTCTCGACCACCCAGTCGAAGCGGACGCGGGTGCCTTTGACCCGCACGATCGAGGAGACCTCGGTGCCCTTGCGAAGGTCGGCGGACGCTGGGATCGGGCTGCGCCACGTCTCGTGGATCACCAGCCATTCGCTGTACCGCGAGAGATCCGATGCCGCGGCCCAGGTATCTTCCGGTGACAGATCAACGCCGATGGAGTCACTCGTCTTCGCCATGACCCAAGAGAGTAGTGCCCCCGCCTCCGCCGCCGAACAGGCACGTTCGCTGCTGGGCTCGCGGGTGACCGGGCACGGGGTGACGATCCGGCTGACCGAGGTCGAGGCGTACGCCGGTCCCGACGACCCGGCGTCGCATGCCTACACCCGAACCGCCCGCTCGGAGATCATGTACGGGCCCCCGGGACGGTTGTACGTCTATCGCATCCACGGCCACCATTGCGCGAACGTCGTCGTCGCCGGGCCGGGACCCGCTGCGGCGGTGTTGCTGCGCGCGGGCGCGGTGGTCGACGGCGTCGACCTCGCACGCGCCCGGCGCGGTGCGACGCGCTCGGGGCCGGTCCCCGACGCCAAGCTCGCCAGCGGGCCGGGCAACCTGTGCCGCGCCCTCGGGATCACGATGGCCGACCTCGACACCGATCTCGCCGACCCGTCGACCCCGGTCACCCTCGACCCCGGGGCACCGCTTCCGGGGGAACGCGTCGTCGCGGGGCCTCGGGTCGGGGTCCGCCGCGCTGCCGACCTGGCGTGGCGGTTCTGGATCGACGCCGAACCCACGGTGTCGGCGTATCGCCGACATCCGCGGGCGCAGCTCTGAGAACTACTCGGACTACCGCTGCGGGTGCTGCGGCTGCTGGGGGTTCTGCGGCCGGGGATTCTGGGGCTGCGGGCTCTGCTGACCCGGTAGCGGCTCCCCGGGATTGGTGGGATTGGTCGGCGGAGTCTGCCCCGGGTTTCCCTGTCCCGGCGCGCCGACGGCCTTGCGCACGGCATCCTGCGCCTTGTCCACCTGACCCGAGTACTTGTTCTTGGTGACCTTGTCGATGGCGTCGCCGCCCTTCTCGATCAGGCTCGGGTTCTTCTGCAGCGTGGCCCTGGCCTTGTTGACGAGTCCCTTGAGATCCATGACGTCTCCTCTGATCGACGTGCCGGACACCTTCCGGCCACTTGCCGCAGATTCTATCGGTCCGACATGAGCGCCCCGCTGACCTGCGCTTCGTCCGCGTGCTGGTCGTTGTCATGCGCGGCAATCCATCGGGGAGCCACCCGCGAGACGACCTCGACGCAGGCGATGCCGACCGCCGCCGAGAGCAGGGCCACCGTGTTCATCCCCCAGTTCGACGAGTCGAGCCGGAACAGGTCCTGGGTGAACGGCCACGCGAAGATCAGCACGTACGCCCCGGCCGAGACGGCGAGCAGGACGACCTTCCACCAGTTGTACGGACGGGCGACCACGGCGAGGACGTAGACCGCGATCGCGATCAGCGTCATCAACGCCGCGGTGGCGGCCTGCGTCTGAGGCTGCGAGAGTTCGACGGCGTCACCACCCACCTCGACGCCGGCGCCCCCGGGGTTGACGATCAGGTAGGTCACGAAGGTGCACAGGCCGACGATGATGCCGTTGGGCACCGCGCTGAGCAGCACCCGGCGCACGAAACCGCGGCGTGCGCGCTCGTTGTTGGGGGCCAGCGACAGGACGAACGCCGGGATGCCGATGGTGAACCAGGCCGAGATCGTCACGTGGATCGGCTGGAACGGATAGCTGAGCGGATCGGACCCGAACATCGCCCCGAGGAGACCGCCGAGGCCGACGAACAGCGCGAGCAGCACCGCATACACGGTCTTGGTGAGGAACAGGTTGGAGACGCGCTCGATGTTGCCGATGACGCGCCGGCCCTCGCCGACCACATAGGGAAGGGTGGCGAACTTGTTGTCCAGCAACACGATCTGCGCCACCGACCGGGCGGCGGAGCTGCCCGAGCCCATCGCCACGCCGATGTCGGCGTCCTTGAGCGCGAGGACGTCGTTGACGCCGTCACCGGTCATCGCGACCGTGTTGTCCCGCGACTGCAGTGCCTTCACCATCGCGCGCTTCTGGTCGGGCCGCACGCGCCCGAAGGTGACGCCGCGTTCGACGACGTCGGCGAGTTCGCCTGTCTCGGCGGGCAACTCGCGCGCGTCGACCGAGGACTCGGCCGATCCGAGGCCCAGCGACGCGGCGACCGCCCCCACCGACCGGGCGTTGTCCCCGGAGATGACCTTCACCGCGACATGTTGCTGTCCGAAGTAGTCGATCGTGTCGCGCGCATCGGGCCGGACCCGCTGTTCGAGCACCACGAGTGCGACCGGGGAGACGGTTCCCGGAGCGACCTGACCCGGCGCGGGTTCGGTGTCCACGGGCACGTCGGTGCAGGCCAGCAGCAGCACGCGGAGTCCGGTGGCGCCGATGTCGGAGGCGAGGCGGGCTGTCTCGCCCTCCGGGTCCAGCAGGACGTCGGGCGCACCGATGAGCCAGTGACCGTCGTCGATGCCGGCGGTCGGGCCGGACCCGCTCCCGCGGAACGACATCCCGCTCCACTTGGTCGCCGAGGTGAACGGTTTGATGGCCGCCACCGACCAGTCGGGTGGGATCGGATGTGCCTCGGCGATCGCGATCATACTGGCGTTGGGCCGCGGATCGTGGGCGGCGAGCGCGGCCAGCACCTGTCCCGCGGTCTCGGCGGGCACCGTCCCGAGGGAACGCACCTCGGCCAGCCGCATCCCGTTCTCGGTCAGGGTGCCGGTCTTGTCCGCACAGACCACATTGACGCGCGCGAGCCCTTCGATGGCCGGGAGTTCGTTCACCAGACACTGCCGCTGACCTAGCCGCACCACACCCACCGCGAAAGCGATCGAGGTCATCAGGACGAGCCCCTCGGGCACCATCGGCACAAGCGCGGCGACCATGCCGAGCAGGGACCGCCGCAACCCGTTGTCGCTGACGAAGAGTTGGTTGACGATGGTCAGGACACCGGCCGGGATCAGCAACCAGGTGATCACCCGCAGGATCTGATCGATGCCGGAGCGCAACTCGGAGGAGACCAGCGTGAACTTCGACGCCTCGGCCGCGAGCTGGGCCGCGTAGGCATCGGCGCCGACCTTGGTGGCGCGGTACGCGCCACCGCCGGCGACCACGAAGCTGCCCGACAGCACCGCGTCTCCCGGGTCCTTGTCGATCGGGTCGGCCTCGCCGGTGAGCAGTGACTCGTCGACGTCGAGCGCGATGGCCTCGACGACCTCGCCGTCGACGACGATCTGATCGCCGGTACCGATCTCGATGATGTCGTCGAGCACCACCTCGTCCGGCGGTACCTCGGTGACCTCGCCATCGCGCCGGACCCGGGGTCGGGTCTGGCCGACGATCGCGAGCTTGTCGAGCGTCCGCTTGGCCCGGACCTCCTGGATGATGCCGATCCCGGAATTGGCGATGATCAGCAGTCCGAACAGACCGTTGATGAGCGATCCGGTGAACACGACGATCGCGAACAGCACCCCGAGGATCGCGTTGATCCGGGTGAAGACATTCGCGCGGACGATGTCGGCCACACTGCGGCCGGACCGGTCGGGCAGCGCGTTGACCTGGCCGGCCGCGACCCGCTGCGCCACCTCGGCCGCGGTCAGGCCGGCGTCCGCGATCTCCGTCGGCGAGCTCACGCCGAAGCCTCCCACCA
This sequence comes from Gordonia sp. NPDC127522, assembly GCF_042672305.1. Classification (NCBI taxonomy): domain Bacteria; kingdom Bacillati; phylum Actinomycetota; class Actinomycetes; order Mycobacteriales; family Gordoniaceae; genus Gordonia; species Gordonia sp. NPDC127522. Next base: position 866,414 of record NZ_JBHXVK010000001.1, on the reverse strand, counting down.
ATTGGGTTGTGCCACACCGCTGCCGGTCCGCGTCATCAGGTCGATCGAACCGCCCGGTTGCGGCACCAGGATCGTCGGCTTGTCCGGCCCGGCGTCCGCCTGTAGCCGCGCGATGGGCTCCCCCCAGGGATGGCGCGCGAGGTTGAACGTGCCCCAGTGGATCGGGATGAAGACCGAGTCGGATCCCGTACCGGGCGAGACCATCCGGTGGATCGACAGGGCCTCCTCGGGGTTCACGTGGATGTCCGGCCACATCACGTCGTAGGCTCCGACGGCGATGAGGGTGAGGTCGAACGGGCCGAGTCGGTCGCCGACATCGGCGAAGCGCTCGCTGTGGCCGGTGTCCCCGGAGAAGAAGACCTTGTGCTCCCGTCCGGTGATCGCCCAGCTGCCCCACTGGGTGAGGTTCCGCTCCAGCCACCGGCCCGAGAAGTGCCGCGCCGGACCGCAGGTGAACCGCAGCTCGCCCGCGCCGGTCGGCACCACCACCTCATCCCACCAATCCGCCTGCCGGATGCGATCTTCCGCGATCCCCCAGGAGGCCAGGTGCGCGCCGACCCCGATCGTCGTGACGAACACCGCGTCGGGCTGGGTGTCGGCGATCGTGACGACGGTGTCCATGTCGAGATGGTCGTAGTGGTCGTGACTGATCAGGACGACGTCGAGTGGCGGCAACTGTGACGGCGCCAGTGGGGCGGAGTGCATGCGTCCGGGCCCGACGAGTTGGCTGGGCGAGCAGCGGCGGCTGAGGACCGGATCGGTGATGACCCGCGCGCCGTCGATGTCGACGACGGCGGTGGCGTGGCCGAGCCAGGTGACGGCGAGGTCGCCGGGGGCATCGAAGCGTGGGACCGTCACCATGACCGGTCGGCGCGGCCGGCCGGGCCGCCGGGCCATGTCGGTGAGGACCTGCAGGCTCGGATCGGCGATCGACGGGGGTTCCGGGTTGACGAAGGCGCCGTTCCGCAGATGCGGGCTCCGCCGCACGTGCGGCGCTATCTGGTCGCGGGAGGCGCCCAGCGCGCGGGCGGGACCGAGTCCCTCGGCGGCGAGCCGCGCCACGACGGCGTCGGCCACCGCCACTCCCGCCGAACCCGCACGCGCGAGGACGTCGCGGCGCAGGTCGTTGGTGCCTTTTCTACCGGTCGTGGAGGTCACGTTCACACAGTAGTGCGTTCGGTGGCGTCACCCCGGGCAGACGGCGGTCGCGCCGTGCGGTGCACGCCTCCCGAGTGTCCCCGGTGTGATCTGCGATTTCTTCCGGGTGAACGGCATTGTGCGCCTCACCGGCACTGATAGGCTGCGGCGAGATTGTCCACCCGAGCATGCGCCGGCGCATGTGGTCAGGAAGATACCGCAGTGGCACGGATGTCCGTCGACCAACGTCGAAGCGCGCTTCTCGAATCGGCGTACCGTGTGATCGCCGACCATGGGGTCGAGGGCGCGACCACGCGTCGCATCTGCGCCCACGCCGGCATGCCGCTCGCAAGTTTCCACTATGCCTTCGAGAGTCGCACCGCACTGTTGTGCGCGGTCATGGAGACGGCGGTCCCCACCGACATCGAGCGCATGCTGCACGCGGTGCTGCCCGCCGCCGACTACGGACCCGAGCCGGGCGTGGAGACGATGCGGTCGAGCATGGTGAGCCAGTTCCACGCGTTCTACGACCTGCTCAAAGCCGATCCCGGCCGGATGCAGGCGACCATCGCGCTCGGCATCTATGCGCACAATCACCCGGAGCTGCAGCAGGTCGGCAAGCACATGTACGAGCAGCTCTACCGGGTGGCCTCGGCCGGGCTGCGGTCGATGGCCGACCTGACGCCCATGGAGTGGACCACGCCGGTCGAGGACCTCGGTCCGCTGATCATCGCGGCGACGAACTCGATCACACTCGTCTACCTCAGCACCGCCGACGACAAGGTCGTCGACGCGATCATCCGCTCGATCACCGATCAGCTCATGACCCATGTCAGCTTCGGGTGAAGCGCCCGAAGCGGCACCGGTGACGCCGACGCCCGCGCCGTGGCTGAGTGATCCCGAATCCTATTGGGCGGCAATTGATCAAGCGGTCGCCGATGCGGGACTCGACGCACCGGTCCTCGCACTCGACCGGGCCGCCCTGGAGCACAACGTCGCCGATCTCACCCGTCGGTCGGCGGGTGTCCCGATCCGCCTGGCCACGAAATCCGTCCGTGTCCGCTCGGTCATCGACGACATCACCGCGCGCGCCGGTTTCGCGGGGGTGCTCGCCTACGACGTGGCCGAGGCACACTGGCTCGCCACGACCTCGGGGATCGACGACGTGCTGATGGGATACCCCAGTGTGCGGCGGGATGCGCTGGCGGCCTTGGCCGCCGACGAGGTCGCGACCCGTCGGGTGAGCGTGCTCGTCGATTCCGTCGACCAACTCGACCTCATCGACGCCGTCGTGCCTCCGTCCGCCCGGCCGCCGATCCGCGTCGCGATCGACCTCGACGCGTCGTACCGCCTACTGGGCGGGCGGGTGCACATCGGGGTTCGCCGCTCGCCGGTGCACTCCCGTCGTGACGCACTGGAGCTGGCACAAATCATCGTGGCACGTCCCGGCTTCGATCTCGTCGGGGTCATGTCCTACGAGGCGCAGGTGGCCGGGGTGGCCGATGCGGCGCCCGGTAAGGCGTTGGCCAACCGGGCGATTCGCGCGATGCAGCGACGTTCGATGGCCGAGTTGCGCCGTCGCCGCGGCAAGGTGATCGACGACGTGCGCCGGATCGCCGACCTGGAGTTCGTCAACGGAGGCGGCACCGGTTCCCTGGAGGAGACCGCGCGCGACCGCTCGGTCACCGACATCGCCGCGGGCAGCGGTCTGTTCGGCGGCCATCTGTTCGACGGGTACGCGCGGTTCCGTCCCGCCCCCGCGCTGTCCTTCGGTCTCGACGTCGTCCGCCGCCCGGCGCCCGGCGTCGTGACCTGCGCGGGCGGCGGTTGGATCGCGTCCGGCCCGCCCGCTGCCGACCGGTTGCCCAAACCCGTGTGGCCGCACGGACTCACCTACGTCGGTACCGAGGCCGCCGGCGAGGTGCAGACCCCACTGCGAGGTACGGTCGCGGACGAGATCGCCGTCGGGAGTCGGGTGTGGTTCCGGCACACCAAGTCCGGCGAGGTGTGCGAACGAGCGCGCGAGGTCGCGATCATCGGCCGCGACGACGCCGGGCACGCGGTGGTCGATGAGGTCGTACCGACCTACCGAGGAGAGGGCAGGTGCTTCCTGTGAGCAGGACCGCTGCGCGTTCGGCGCCCGGCTGGCGGAACTGGGGCGGCACCGCGGCCTGCACGCCGAACCAGGTGCTGCACCCGGCGAGTGCCGCCGAGATCGCCGACATCGTCCGGGAGACGGCCGCTCGCGGCGGCACGGTGAAGACCGTCGGCGCGGGACACAGCTTCTCCCCCATCGCCGTGGCCGACGACGTGCAACTCGACCTGTCGCGCCTGCGTGGTCTGGTCGCGGTCGACGGCCACCGAGTGACCGTGCGCGCCGGCACACACCTGCACGAGATCCCGGGGATCCTGGCACCTTTCGGACTCGCGATGACCAATCTCGGCGACATCGATCGTCAGACGATCGCCGGCGCCACCTCGACCGGAACCCACGGCACCGGGCTCGCCTTCGGCGGCATCAGCACCCAGATCGTCGGCGCGACCATCGTCACCGGCTCCGGCGAGATAGTCACCGTGACCGCCGACGACGCCGACATGCAGGCCGTCGCACTCGGCCTCGGCGCGCTCGGGGTCGTTGTGGAACTGACCATCGACTGTGTCGACGAGTTCCGGCTGCACGCGGTCGAGGGTCCCGAGACGGCCGATGCGGCGATCGCCGCCTTCCACGAGCGCGTCGCGACCACCGACCACCACGAGTTCTACCTGTTCCCGCACACCAATTGCGCTCTGGTGAAGACGAACACGCGGGTCGGTCCCGACGCCCCGGTCACCGGGCCGTCGCGCGTCAAGCGCTACATCGACGACGAACTGTTGAGCAACAAGGCCCTTCGTCTGCTGTGCGAGATCGGTGCGCGCGCGCCGCGTTTGGTGCCGACGATCAACGGGGTCACCGGTCGCGCGCTCTCCGCACGAGAGTTCACCGACTCCTCCACCGGGGTCTTCGTCTCCGACCGCGACGTCCGGTTCCGCGAGATGGAGTACGCCGTCGACCTCGATGCCGTGCCGGAGGCGCTGCGCGAGATCCGCGCCCTCCTCGACCGGCGCGACCACCTCGTCAGCTTCCCCATCGAGGTCCGCGCCGCCGCGGCCGATGACCTCATGCTCTCCACCGCCTCCGGACGCACCAGCGGTTACATCGCCGTACACCGTTATCACCGCGACGATCCCGCCGACTCCGATGCCTACTTCGCCGACGTCGAAGCCATCCTCACCGGTCTCGGCGGCCGGCCCCACTGGGGCAAGATGCACACCCGAGACGCCGAGTATCTACGCGGCGTCTATCCACGGTTCGACGAATTCCGTTCCGTCCGGGACCGATACGACCCGTCCCGCGTGTTCGCCAACGACTACCTGCGGCGGGTGCTGGGCGACTAGCGTCCGGCTTCAGCACTCCACCACGCTGAGCGGCACGTGGACGGCCAGCCCACCCGTCGCCGTCTCCTTGTACTTGGCGTTCATGTCGCGGCCGGTCGATTTCATCGTGGCGATCACCTGGTCGAGACTCACGTAGTGAGTGCCGTTGCCGCGCAGGGCCATGCGTGCGGCGTTGATCGCCTTACCGGCCGAGATGGCGTTGCGCTCGATACACGGGATCTGCACGAGACCGCCGATCGGGTCGCAGGTCAGCCCGAGGCTGTGTTCCATCGCGATCTCGGCGGCGTTCTCCACCTGCGCGGGCGCTCCGCCCAGGATCTCGGCCAGCGCACCGGCGGCCATCGCCGCCGCGGAACCCACCTCGCCCTGGCAACCCACGTCGGCACCCGAGATCGACGCCCCCGATTTGATGAGCCCGCCGATCGCACCCGCGGTCAACAGGAACCGGACGGTCACGTCGTCGGGATTCGCCCGCCCGGCAGGCGTGTACCGGCGGGCATAGTGTAGAACGGCGGGGACGATCCCGGCGGCCCCGTTGGTGGGTGCGGTCACCACTCGTCCACCGGCGGCGTTCTCCTCGTTCACCGCAAGGGCGACCAGGTTGACCCAGTCTTCGGCGTGGGCCATCGACCGCAACGGGTCCTCGGCCATCAGGTCGTCGCGCCACTGCTTGGCCCTACGACGGACGCGCAGGCCGCCGGGCAGCTCACCGTCTGTGGTGACACCGTGCCGGACACAGGACTCCATCACCGACCAGATGCGCAACAATCCGGCGCGCACATCTTCGGTCGTCCGGGTGGCTGGTTCGTTCATCAGCACGACGTCGGAAATCGAGGCGTCGACGTCCGCACATACTGCCAGCAACTCCGCCGCCGAGCCGTAGCCGAATGGTATGTCCGTACCAACCGACGGATTGTCGGACTCGTCGTCGGTCACGACGAAACCGCCGCCGACCGAGTAATACCGTTCAGCAGGCAGTCGCGCACCGCCCCGGGTGGATGCCCGTAGTTCCATCGCGTTCGGGTGCCGCGGACGGATGACCCGCGGATGGCAACCGATGTCGTTCGCGCTGAACGGCAACTCGACCAGCCCGCCGAGTCGAATTCGCCCGGTGCGTTCCATGTCGGCGATCCGCGCCGCCTTCGTCTCGGAGCTGATGCTCTCGGGCTCGTGGCCCTCCAGACCCAGCAGCACCGCGGTCAGCGTGCCGTGTCCCGCTCCGGTGGCGGCCAGTGATCCGTAGAGGTCGACCTCGAGACGCGTCACCTCGAGGAGGTCTCCCGTCCGCGCGAGGCCGGCCACGAATCGCTGGGCGGCACGCATCGGCCCGACGGTGTGCGAACTCGACCGTCCGACGCCGACGGAGAACAGTTCGAAGACGCTGACGGTCATGATGCGACCCCTGTCGGGTAGAGCGGCCGAGCCTGGCTCGCGACGGTCCCTCGACGCCTGTGTGGCTCGTGGAGAAACGGTCGCACGTCCCGCTTGACACCGCAAGACCCGAGACGCACACTTGTTGCATAGCATGCGCGTCGTTGCGTATGACGCAACAAATCAACACTCCCCCAGCTTGGCCCGGCCGAATCCACGTGCCGTCCGACTGTCTCGAGATCGACTGCAATGCAGTTGATCTCGATGTAACCGCCATCCCGACAGATCCGTCACCGACCGTGCAGAGAGGCCCGCACTGCTGATGACTGCACCATTCGTCGCGCATGCCGCCACCAGGGCACCGGAAACCGGCACCCGCGCTCTGATCGCCGACCGCCGCGCAGGCGAGAGCCTGCCGGCCGCGTTCTATGTGAGCCGGGAGTTCTTCGACCTCGATGTCGACGAAATCTTCTCTCGGTCATGGCTTTTCGTGGCCACCGAAGCCGAGATCGCCGAGCCCGGCGACTACGTCACCATAACCTTCTCGACCCGGTCGGTCATCGTCGTCCGAGACGACGACGGCCGGGTCCGGGCCCACCACAACGTGTGCCGGCATCGAGGGGCCCGCCTGCTCACCGAGCCCAGCGGTTCGACCGGGACCCTGGTGTGCACCTACCACTCGTGGACCTACGGGATGGACGGGCGCCTCGAGTTCGCCGATGACCAGGCGCCCGGCTTCGACAAGTCCTGTTACTCGCTGCGCTCGGTACACGTCCGCACGATCGGCGGCCTGGTGTTCATCTGCCTGGCCGACGACCCGCCGGCCGACATCGACGAGGTCGCCGCCGTCGTCGAGCCCTATCTGACGCCGCACCGTCTCGCCGAGGCCAAGGTGGCCAAACAGGTCGACATCGTCGAAGACGGCAACTGGAAACTGACGATGGAGAACAACCGCGAGTGCTACCACTGCGGTGGCCATCCGGAACTCCTCAACGTGTTCTTCCCGACCTGGGGATACAGCGACACCGACGCCATCCCCAGCCGGCTGGCGCCGGCGTTCGACCGGTTCCACCGCGCCACCGCGGAACAGACCGAGATCTGGGACCGCCATGGCCTACCCCACACCCGGGTCGTCCAACTCGACACGCGCGCAACCGGATTCCACATCGAGCGCGACGCACTCGACCTCGCCGGCGAGTCGTTCACCCTCGACGGCTCCGCGGCCTGCGGCCGCCTCCTCACCGACATCCCCGACGCGCGACTCGGCCGGCTGTCGATGCACCTGCAGCCCAACATGTGGCTGCACGTGACGAGCGACCACGCCGTGCTCTTCGCGGTCATCCCGGTCTCCGCCGATCAGACCCTGGTGCGCACCACCTGGCTCGTCCATCGTGACGCCGTGGAGGGCGTCGACTATGACCTCGACCAGCTCACCGGGGTGTGGGAGACGACGAATCAGCAGGACGCCGACCTCGTTGCGCTCGCGCACAGCGGCATCAGCGATCCCGCTTACGTTCCCGGCCCTTACAGTACGTCGGAGATCCAGGTCGAGGCCTTCGTCAACTGGTACGTCACAATGCTGCGCCACCGGCTCGACATCCCGGCCGCCGACGGCTCTTCCGGCGCGGCGGGAGCCTGAGAGCGACCATGGCCGACAACATCTTCCTGCAGTGCGTGTCCCGCACCGACACCACCCGGGACATGGCGACGTTCACCTTCCGGGTCGCGGGCGGGTCGCCGTCGCGCTCCGCTGCCGGGGACCCGGCCAGCGACCCGGACGACCACCGGACCTTCGTCTTCGCCCCCGGTCAGTTCCTGGCGATGACCGTGGAGATCGACGGCCGGCCCGTCCAGCGCTGCTACAGCATCTCCTCACCCCCGACCCGGCCGGGGGGCCTGTCGATCTCGGTGAAGCGCGTGACCGGGGGCCATGTCTCGAACTGGTTGCACGACAACATGGTCGAAGGCATGATGATCACCGCCTCCGGACCGCTGGGTCGATTCACCTACACCGCTCGTCCGGCCGAGAAGTACCTGTTCGTCTCGGCCGGGAGTGGCATCACGCCGGTGATGTCCATGCTCCGATCGGTCACCGACAGCGAGTCCCCGCTCGACATCGCCTTCGTGCACAGTGCGCGCAATGTCGACGACATCCCATTCCGGGACGAACTCGAGGAACTCGCCCGTCGGCATCCGAACGTGACACTGGCGTTCGCGGCGACGCGCATGGCCGCCGGCGACTTCCCCGACTGGACCGGACACCGCGGGCGCATCGACCGCGCGATGCTCGAACGGGTCTGCCCCGACCTCGGTGACCGCGAGGTGTTTCTCTGCGGCCCCGGGCGTTTTCGCAGCGAGGTGCGCGGCGCACTGGTGTCGGCCGGCTCGGCTCTCGCTCGGATCCACGAGGAGAGCTTCGGGTTCAGCCTGCCCACCGATGACGAGTCGGAGTCCGACACCGGCGTGGTCGTCGCTTTCTCCCGACGCGCCCGGCGGGTCACCGTGAGTCCCGGCACCACGATCCTCGCCGCCGCCGCCAAAGCGGGCGTCACCCTGCCATCGACGTGTGGTGTGGGCCTGTGCGGTTCCTGCAAGGTCCGCAAGATCTCCGGCGACGTGGTCATGAACCACCAGGGCGGTATCCGCCCACGAGAGATCGCGCAGGGCAAGATCCTGCTCTGCTGCGCCGAACCCCTGTCCCCGGTCGTGATCGATTTCTGAGGGAGACCCGACGATGACAAGCCAGAAGACACCGCGTCCCGCGGGCACGGCGCCCCCGGGCGCCCACCTCCCCCACCACCCCGAGTTCCTCTGGCGCGCACCCGAACCCAAGTCCTCCTACGATGTCGTCATCGTGGGAGGCGGCGGTCACGGTCTCGCCACGGCCCACTACCTCGCCCGCGTCCACGGCATCACCGATGTCGCCGTCCTGGAACGGGGTTGGCTGGCCGGCGGCAACATGGCGCGCAACACCACCCTGATCCGATCCAACTACCTCTGGGACGAGAGCGCCGGGATCTACGAGCACTCGCTGAAGCTGTGGGAGGGTCTCGAGGACGAGCTCGGATACCCCATCCTCTTCAGCCAGCGCGGCGTACTCAACCTCGCCCACACCGAACAGGATGTGCGCGACAGCATCCGGCGGGTGGAGGCCAATCGGCTGAACGGCATCGATGCCGAATGGCTGGATCCCAAGCAGGTCGCGGAGGTGTGCCCGATCGTCAACACCTCCTCCGACATCCGTTATCCGGTGCTGGGCGCGACCTTTCAACCCCGTGGCGGCATCGCCAAACACGACTACGTCGCCTGGGGTTTCGCCCGCAGCGCCAGCGATGCGGGCGTCGACATCATCCAGAACTGCGAGGTCACCGGGTTCGTCACCGACGGCGACCGGGTGGTCGGCGTCGAGACCACCCGGGGCCGCATCGCTGCGGGCACCGTCGCGCTGTGCGCCGCCGGACACACCTCGACGCTCACCGACCAGCTCGGTTTCCGGGTTCCGATCCAGAGTCATCCGCTGCAGGCCCTGGTGTCCGAACTCCTCGAGCCCATCCACCCGACCGTGGTGATGTCGAACGCGGTGCACGTCTACGTGTCCCAAGCCCACAAGGGTGAGCTGGTGATGGGCGCCGGGGTCGACTCCTACAACGGATACGGGCAGCGCGGCGCCTTCCACATCATCGAGCGTCAGATGGCTGCCGCGGTGGAGCTGTTCCCGGTGTTCGGGCGGGCCCGCCTCCTGCGGACATGGGGCGGGATCGTCGACGTCACCCCCGACGCCTCACCCATCGTCGGTGCCACCCCGTACGAGAACCTCTACCTCAACTGTGGTTGGGGCACCGGCGGATTCAAGGCGACCCCGGGCGTCGGTTGGGCGCTGGCGCACACGATCGCCACCGGCAGCCCGCACGCCGTCAACGCACCGTTCACTCTCGACCGGTTCGTCACCGGCCGCCTCATCGACGAGCACGGCGCGGCCGCCGTCGCCCACTGAACCCGCCACCGCCGAGGACACCACGATGCAGATGATCCGCTGCCCGCACTGCGGGCCCCGTGAGGAAACCGAGTTCCACTACGGTGCCGCGGCCGGTGTCGCCTATCCCGAGCGACCCGCCGACCTCGACGACACCGCGTGGGCACACTACTTGTTCTTCCGGCCCAATCCCAAGGGGTCGATGACCGAACGGTGGTGCCACACCACCGGGTGCCGCCAGTGGTTCACCGTCGGGCGCGACACCCTCACCTACGCGTTCACCGACGAATCGGCACCCTCGCGATCCGGCGCCGGCACGCCGTCCTCCCCCGCCGAACCCGGAGCAACCCGATGAGCACCTCCGCCCCCGACATACCGCTCGCCCAACCATTCCGCACCGGATCGGGCGGGCGAATCGACCGGAGCACGCCGATCGACTTCGTCTTCGACGGGGTCACCTACCGTGGCTACGCGGGCGACACCCTCGCGTCGGCCCTGCTCGCCAACGGGGTGCGGGTGGTCACCACCAGCGTCAACCTCGGGCGCCCGCGCGGCGTCACCGGAGCCTGGGCCGAGGACGCCACCGCGCAGGTCGGCATCGACGCCCCGTTCGTGGAACCGATGGTGCCGGCCACCACCGTCGCCCTGTGTCCCGGCCTCGTCGCCCATGGCGTGCCCGGCTGGGGGAAGCTCAGCAGCACCGTCGACACCGCCCGGTACGACTCGCTGCACCACCATCCGGACGTGCTCGTCGTCGGTGCCGGCGCCGCAGGGCTGATGGCGGCGATCAGCTGTGCCCGCGCCGGTGCCCACGTCCTCCTGGTCGACGAGCGCGGCGAACCCGGCGGCCGCACTCCCGGCGCCGGATGGGTGGCCGAAGCCGTCGCCGAGCTCGATGCCCACCCGAACGTCACGCGTCTGACCCGCACCACCGCGTTCGGCGCCTACGACGACGGCTTCGTGCTGGCCGTCGAACACCGCACCGATCACCTCGGTACCGATGCGCCCGCATACATCTCCCGGCAGCGGGTGCACCGCATCCGAGCCCGACGTCTCGTGCTCGCGACCGGCGCGCACGAGCGGCCGATCGTCTTCGCGGGCAACGACCTGCCCGGCGTGATGCTGGCCGGCGCCGGCGGCGACTACCTCAAGCGCCACGGGGTCCGGGTCGGCCGGACGGCCGTGGTCTTCACCGCGTGCGACGCCGCCTACACCGCGGCCTTCGCACTCGTCGACGCCGGCGTCTCGGTTCCCGCCGTCGTCGACGTCCGCCCGACGGTCAGCGCGGACCTGCGCGAGGAGGCCGGCCGCCGGGGCATCGCCATCCTGCCGGACACGACCGTGCTTCGGGCGCACGGCACGGACGGGGTCACCGGGGTCGACCTGAGCAACGGCTCCTCGGTGGCCTGTGACACCGTCCTGGTCAGCGGCGGTTGGAATCCGGCGGTACACCTCTGGAGTCAACTGCGCGGAACCATCGCCTTCGACGACCGAGCCGCGACCTTCCTGCCCACGGGAACCGTGTCAAAGACTGAGATCGTTGGTGCCGCAGCGGGTTCGACCACCCTGGGCGACTGCCTGGCCGACGGTCGACGCGGTGCGGTGGCGACTCTCGCCGGACTCGGTATGGCGCCACCGGAGTTGCGCGCCATCCCGCGCGTCACCGAGCGGATTCCGGCCGCGCCGGCCGTCTGCTGGTACGTGCCCGGCAGTCCCGACGACGACACCCTCTCGTTCGTCGACCTCCAGCGCGACGCGACCGTCGCCGACATCGCCCGGGCGCTGGGTGCCGGGATGCGATCGGTGGAACACGTCAAGCGCTACACCACCATCGGCACCGGGCACGACCAGGGCAAGACCTCGGGCATCGTCACCTCCGGCATCGTCGCGGAGATGCTCGGCATCCCCGTGAACGACGCCGGCACCACCACCTTCCGTCCTCCGTACACCCCGGTGACCTTCGCCGCGCTCGCCGGACGTGATCGCGGCGACCGGTACGACCCGGTGCGGCGGACCCCGATCCACGACTGGCACGTCGAGCGCGGCGCCGTCTTCGAAGACGTCGGCCAGTGGAAACGGCCGCGGTACTACCCTCGTGGCGGCGAGGACATGCATGACGCGGTCCTCCGCGAATGTGCCTCCGTACGAACGGGAGTGGGTATCCTCGACGGCTCGACCCTCGGTGTGATCGATGTCGCCGGGCCCGACGCCCCGGCGTTCCTCGACCTGCTCTACACCAACATGATGAGCACCCTCGCGGTCGGCAAGGTCCGCTACGGCGTCATGTGCGGCGCGGACGGCATGGTGTTCGACGACGGCACCGTGATGCGGATCGCCGACGACCGCTACACCGTGTACACCACGACCGGCAACGCCGCGGCCGTCCTCGACTGGATGGAGGAATGGCATCAGACCGAGTGGCCGGACCTCCGGGTGTGGATGACCTCGCTGACCGACCAGGTGGCCACGTTCCCGGTGGTCGGCCCACGCTCGCGCGACGTGGTGGGCACCGTGTTCCCCGATCTGGACGTCTCGAACGATGCGTTCGGGTTCATGACGTGGCGGGACACCACCTTTCGCGGCGTGCCCGTGCGGATCGGGCGGATCAGCTTCTCCGGGGAACTCGCCTACGAGGTGAACGTCGGGGCCGGTTATGCCCAGGCGGTGTGGCAGGCACTCATCGACGCCGGTGAACCGCACGCCATCACCCCCTACGGGACCGAGACGATGCACGTCCTGCGCGCCGAGAAGGGCTATCCCATCATCGGCCAGGACACCGACGGCACCGTCACGCCCCACGACCTCGGGATGAGCTGGGCGGTCTCGAAGAAGAAGCCGGACTTCATCGGCAAGCGATCATTCGCGCGTGAATCCGCGACGGCGCCCGACCGCAAGCACCTCGTCGGACTGCTGCCGGTCGACGGCAGCACCCGGCTCCCCGAGGGTTCGCAGATCATCGCCCACCGCGTCGACCGCACCCTGCCACCGCCGCCGGTGCCGATGCTGGGGCACGTGACGTCGAGCTATCGCAGCGCCGAGTTGAACCGCCCGTTCGCCCTCGCCCTGGTGAAGGGCGGTCGCGACCTCATCGGCACCCGGCTCGACGTCCCCATCGGCGACACGCTGTGCGAAGTCGAGATCACCACAACCGTTTTCGTCGACGCGGAAGGAGCCCGACGCGATGGCTGACACCACCGTGCATTCTCTGCCGGACAACGGCGCCCTCGAACCGGTTTCGCCGTTGCAGCACTGGTCGGCGAGGTTCGCCGAACTGGCCCCGGCCGTACTGCTGCGCCCGACACCGGTGGCGCAGACGGTGATCCGACCGACTGAACCCGCCGCGGCGGAGCAGCTCGACCTGCCCGGTGCCTGCCGGATGACGCGCGACGGGGACACCACGGTCGTCTGGCTGGGTCCTGACGAGTATCTCGCCTACGCGGCAGGCATTGCACCGCACGAGTTCGCCGCGGCGATGGCCGACCGTGCGCAGGGCGGCGCGTATGTCGCCGATGCCTCCGGCCAGCGCACCCGCCTCGTCGTCGGCGGCCCGCACGCCGAGACGATCCTCGCCCACGGTTGCGCGATCGAGCTGTCTCCGAGGAGCTTCGGGCCCGACGACGTGGCCCAGACACTGCTGGCCCAGGCCGCGGTGATCGTGCATCGCGTTCCGGACGGATTCGCCCTCCTCGTCCGCAGCTCCTACGCCGACTACCTCGCCGCGTGGCTCGTCGACGCCGCCACCGAGTACGCCATCGTGCCCGCTCCTTCCCCGCTGCCGTAGAGGAACCCCATGTCTCATCGATTCACCCTCACCCTGCGATGCCCGTCGCGCAGCAGCGTCACGCACGCGATCAGCTCGTTCCTCTACAGCCACGGTTGCGAGGTGCTCGACCATCAGCAGTACGACGACCCGATGACTCACACCCTGTTCGTGCGAACCGAATTCGCGTCCGCCCACGAGTCCGGCTCGCAGCAGCTGTCGGCAGCCTTCGATCATCTCGCCACCGGTCTGGGCGCCGAGTTCTCGATCAACGACCAGACACCGCAGCGGATCCTGGTGATGGTCTCTCGACTCGGGCACTGCCTCAACGACCTGATCTTCCGCTGGCGGTCGGGCACTCTCGGCGGCGAGCTCGTCGCGGTCGCCTCCAACCACACAGACCTGGCCCCGATGACCGAATCGGCCGGCCTTCCGTTCCACCACCTCCCGGTCTCCCCGGAGACCAAGCCGGCGGCCGAGAACGCGATGCTCGACCTGGTGTCGTCCTACGACGTCGATTTGGTCGTCCTCGCCCGGTACATGCAGATCATCTCCGACGAGACCTGTTCGGCCCTGCGTGGCCGGGCGATCAACATCCATCACTCGTTCCTGCCGGGGTTCAAGGGCGCCAAGCCCTATCACCAGGCGCACCAGCGCGGCGTCAAATACGTCGGCGCCACCGCGCACTACGTGACCCCCGACCTCGACGAGGGCCCGATCATCGAGCAGGAGGTCATCCGCATCGACCACACCCACGATCCCCGCCGCCTCGCCACTGTCGGCAGCGACGCCGAGGCGCTGGCCCTGTCGCGTGCCGTGCGGTGGCACAGCGAGTACCGGGTGCTGATGAACGGGACCAGCACCGTGGTCTTCACCTGACCAAGCCCTGACCCACACCTGCCCGAAAAGGATTGTTCCCCATGGCTGCACCGAAAGTCGTGATCGTCGGCGCCGGCATCGTCGGTACCTCACTCGCCGACGAGCTCACCGAGCGCGGTTGGACCGACGTCACCGTCCTCGACCGCGGCCCGCTCTTCGCCACCGGCGGGTCGACCTCGCACGCGCCGGGCCTCGTCTTCGCGACGAATCCGTCCAAGACGATGACCGCGCTCGCCTCCTACACGATCGAGAAGTTCTCCGCGCTCGCTCATCCCGACGGCTGGTGCTTCAACCCGGTGGGCGGACTGGAACTGGCCACCACCCCGGAACGGTGGGAGGACCTGCATCGCAAGGCCGGGTGGGCGGCCGCTCGTGGCGTCGAACACCGACTCGTCGACCCCGCGGAATGCGCTGCGATGCATCCGCTCCTCGAACGCGATGCCGTCCTCGGCGGGCTGCACACGCCGAACGACGGCCTCGCGAAAGCGTTGCGCGCGGTCGAGGCCCAGGCCCGCCGCGCGATGGCGCGCGGCGCCGAGTTCCGTGGCGGACAGGAGGTGGTCGACGTGGTCGAGGCCAACGGTGAGGTGCGTGGGGTCCGCACCACGACCGGAGTCGTCGACGCCGACATCGTGGTGTGCTGCACCGGTTTCTGGGGCCGCGAGTTCGGCCGCCGGGTGGGACTGACCATCCCCCTGGTCCCGATGGCACATCAGTACGCGATCACCACGCCGGTCGACTCCCGCCGCGGCGTCAATTCCGCCCTGGCCGAGGCGACGCTCCCGATCCTGCGCCACCAGGACCGCGACCTGTACTACCGCGAACACGGCGACCGGATCGGCATCGGCTATTACGGTCACCGGCCGATGCCCTCGGACGTGGGCGACCTGGACCACGACACCGCGATCACATTGGCCGACATGCCCTCCAAGCTCATGTTCACCCCGGAGGACTTCGACGACGCGTGGCAGCACTCGGTGGCCCTGCTACCCGAACTCGGCAACGGCAAGGTCGAGGAGGGCTTCAACGGGATCTTCTCGTTCACCCCCGACGGCCATTCCGTCATGGGCGAACATCGCGACCTGGCCGGTTTCTGGGTCGCCGAGGCCGTGTGGGTGACCCACTCGGCGGGCGTCGCGAAGACGATGGCGGAGTGGATGATCGACGGCACTCCCGGTATCGACGTCCACGAGACCGACCTTTACCGCTTCGAAGACGACGCACTCACCGACGACTTCATCCTCACCACGAGTTCGCAGGCCTTCGTGGAGGTCTACGACATCATCCACCCGCACGATCAGCGCAAGGCCCCGCGCAACGTGCGTCTCAGCCCCTTCCACGATCGCGAGGCCGAACTCGGAGCGGAATTCTGGGAGAGCGGACTCTGGGAGCGGCCCGCCTGGTACGAGGCCAACCGTCCGCTGCTCGATCAGAAGCTCGCCGACGGGCTCGTCATACCGGAGCGCGACAGCTGGTCGGCCCGGCACTGGTCGCCTGTCTCCGTCGCCGAGGCGGCGCATACCCGCAGCCACGTCGCGATGTACGACATGACCCCGCTGACCCGGTTCGAGCTGTCGGGTCCGGGTGCGCTCGCCCTTCTTCAACACCTCACCACCAACAAGATGGACAAGTCCGTCGGTTCGGTGACCTACACGCTAATGCTCGACGAGAAGGGCGGCATCCGTTCGGATCTGACCGTCGCCCGGCTCGCCGACGACGTGTTCCAGGTGGGCGCCAACGGTCCGCTGGACTTCGACTGGATCAGCCGGCACCTCCCGGCGGACGGCTCGGTCGTCCTGCGCGACATCACCACGGCCACCTGCTGTCTCGGTCTCTGGGGCCCGCTGGCACGCGACGTGCTGGCACCGCTCACGCCGGCCGACCTCACCAACGACGGCCTCCGCTACTTCCGTGCGCTCACCACCACCGTCGCCGGAATCCCGGTGACCCTGATGCGTGTCTCGTACGTGGGCGAACTCGGTTGGGAGATATACACTTCCGCGGCCGACGGACCGGCGCTGTGGGACGCGGTGGCAGCGGCGGGCGATCCCCACGGCATCATCGCGGCCGGCCGGATCGCCTTCAACAGCCTGCGGATCGAGAAGGGTTACCGGGCGGCCGGTTCCGACATGACCACCGAGCACACGCCCGCTGCTGCCGGGCTCGGTTTCGCCATCCGCAAGACCGCGGACGACTTCCTCGGCCGCGCCGCCCTGGCCGAGCGTGATGCGCCGAACACTCTGCGCACCCTGCGTTTCACCGATCCGGCGGCGGTCGTCCTGAGCAAGGAACCGGTATCGGTGGGCGGCCGGGTCGTCGGCTACGTCACCAGCGCCGGGTGGTCGGCGACGGTCGGCGCGTGCCTGGCCTACGCCTGGTTGCCCGCCGACCTCCCCGACGACACCTCGGTCGACGTCGCCTACCAAACCACCCATCACACGGCCGTCGTCATCACCGACCCGGTGGTCGATCCCCAGATGACCCGGATCCGGAGATGAGCGGTTCCGGGTACCCACCGACGCCCGTGACCCGCCCGGGACGGCTTGCCGCGGTTCGCGACGCGGTTCCGGTCCCACCCGCCCCGACCGGTACCCTGGGCGCTGCGATGACTGAGCAGAGTGCGGAGACCGAACGTCCGGGGGGCGCGGTCGATCGGGCACTGCAGGTGTTGGAGCTCATCGGGTCCGCCGGGTCGGCCGGCATCACCGAACTCGCCGTCGAGCTCGGCGTCCACAAATCCACCGTCTCCCGAATCGTCTCGTCACTCGAGGCACGCGGTTTCGTCGAGCAGGTACCGGACGGTCGCAAGTACCGGATCGGCCTCACGGTGGTCCGCCTCGCCGGGTCGACGATGGCAACCCTCGACATGACCAGATGTGGGCAGGACACCTGTGACGCGCTGGCCGCGCAGACCGGTGAGACCACCAATCTCGCCGTCCTCGCCGAGTCGCAGGCCATCAACGTCGTCGAGGCCAAAGGACCGTCCGCGGTCGCCCTCCGCACCTGGGTGGGCCAGGCCTCCCCCGCTCACGCGACGTCCTCGGGGAAGGTCCTGCTCGCCGGTCTGTCCGAAGACGAGGTGCGCGAGACCTTCGCGGGCGGGTTGACCAGGTTCACCGACCACACGGTCGTCGACATCGACGACCTCGTCGCCGACCTGCGCGAGGTCGAGCGCCGGGGTTGGGCGATGGCGGTGGAGGAACTCGAGGTCGGCCTGGTGGCGATTGCCGCACCGGTACGCGATCACACGGGCACCATCGTGTGGGCCCTGAGCGTCTCCGGCCCGCGCTATCGGCTCGACCCGGACGACACGGAGGAGCTGACCGCGACCGTCGTCTCTGCGGCCGCCGATCTCAGCCGCATGTTCGGCTACCGTGCGGCGGGTTCGGCCAGCGCCCCCGGGATCATCGAGAAGTCGTGACGTCGGCCGGCCGCCGCCCACGTGGCCGCAGTCGGGGAGATCTGGTCCACTGGAGTACATGCGCGACGTCCTGCGGTCCCTGACCGAACTCCTCGACGGCGACGACGCGCGTCCGGTGGCACTCTGCCGGGTCGTCGGCGCGTCGGGATCGGCACCCCGCGAGCTCGGCGCGGCCATGATCGTGACCGAGGACGACACCGTGATCGGTTCGGTCTCCGGTGGCTGCGTCGAATCAGCTCTCGTGCACACCGCCCGCGACGTCCTCACCGACGGGGTCGCGATCGTCGAACAGTACGGCGTCGACGATCCCGACAGTTCCGCGCCGGGTCTGACCTGCGGCGGGCAGATCGAGGTTCTCGTCGAACGTGTCGCACCGAGCAGCGGTCGGCGCGGCCAGCTCGACCGACTCGCGGCGGCGATCGACGCCGGCGAACCCGTCTCGTGGGCCACGACCCTCACCGACGAGACCGACTGGTACTTCGCCACCGCCGCCTCACAGCAGCCGTGGCGCCGCCTCGACCGCGACGTCGCCGATCTCCTCGCCACCGGCCGGACCGGCCTGATCGGCGTCGACGACTGCGATGCCCCGTCCGACGAACGTCCCCGGACCTTCGTGCAGACCTTCGGGCCGCCGGCCCGGTTGATCCTGGTCGGCGCCAACGACTTCGTGCGTGCACTCAGTTCTTTTGGGGCCGGTCTCGGCATGCGGGTGACGGTCGTCGACGCACGACCGGTGTTCGCCACCCCCGAACGCTTCCCCGACGCCGACGAGGTCGTCGTCTCCTGGCCGGATCGCTATCTGGAGGAACAGATCCGGGACGGCCTGGTCGGTCCGTCGACCGCGGTCTGCGTGATGACGCACGACCCGAAGTTCGACGTCCCGACCCTGCAGGTGGCACTCGGCTGCCGGCAACTCGGCTTCGTCGGTGCACTCGGGTCGCGGCGGACGGTCGCCGATCGCGACCAACGCCTCCGCGAGGCAGGCGTCGACGACATCCGACTCGACCGGCTGCGCTCACCCCTGGGCCTCGATCTCGGCGGACACACCCCGGGCGAGGTCGCAGTCGCCATCGCGGCGCAACTCATCGCCGAGCGGCACGGCGCCACCGGCGCACCGCTGCACGCCGGCGACGGACCGATCCACCGCCGGTAGCGTCGACCTCCGGGTCAGGACCCGGTGAACCGCGGCGGACGCTTCTCGGCCCGGGCCGCGCGGCCCTCCCGCAGGTCGTTGCTCTCCCACGCACGCATCATCGCCGCCGCCCGATCCTCGGGCGCGGCGTCGCGCGCACCGTCGCCGTTCAGGACGAGCTTGTAATGCTGCAGCGTCAACGGGGCGAGGCCGGCGATCGTGTCCGCCCAGTGCTGCGCGTCGGCGAGGTCGCCGATGCGGTTGGCGAACCCGAGTGCGTGCGCACGGTCGGCGGTCAGCGGATCGCACCCGATCAGCATCCCCCGGGCCTGCCCCGCCCCCACCAGCGACACCAGGCGTCGGATGGTCCATTCGTCAACGGCGACACCGAGTTTCGCCGCCGGTATGCCCGCGATCGCATCCGGTGCCATCACCCGGAGGTCGGCGGCCATCGCCAGCTGCAATCCTGCGCCGATCGCGGAGCCGTTCAGCGCCGCGAGCACGGGCACCGGGGATGACTCGATCTTCTTCAGCGTCCCGACGAGGGTGTCGAGGAAGCCCTTCTCGTACACGGGACCGGACAGGTCGGCGCCGGCACTGAACACCGGCCCCCGCCCGGTCACCACGATGGCGCGTGCGCCGGACCCGAGTGCGGCGTCGAACGCATCGGAGAGGCCCGCGAGCATCTCGTCGTTCAGGGCGTTGCGCTTGTCGGCCCGGTCCAGCTCGATCGTGACGACCGCCCCGTCGGTGGTGGAGTGAATCATGGGCCCCAACCTACCCACCGCACCCATTCGACACGTCGTGACAAGGTGGGGACGTGCAGATCTCCCCGGCCGGCGCAGCGCCCGCACCGCACTCGGATGTGTTGATCATCGGCGGCGGACAGGCCGCACTGTCGGCGGCCTATTTTCTCGAGCGGTTCGGCCTCGGCGATCGCTACCAGATGCTCGACCACGCCCCCGGGCCCGGCGGCGCCTGGCAGTTCCGGTGGCCGACGCTCACCCTCGCCACCGCCAACCGCGTCCACGACCTGCCGGGGTGGGGCCTCGTCGAGGCTCTCGGCCTGGACTGTGACGAGCTCCCGGCGGCCACCGCCGTCCCCGAGTACTTCGGGCGGTACGAGGAGAAGTTCGGCCTGACCGTGCATCGACCCGTGCACGTGCGCGCCGTACGCCGGGAGGACGACGGTTTCCGCGCCGAGCTGGGCGACGGCGGGTCGGTCACCTCGAAACTCATCGTCAACGCCACCGGCACCTGGGACCGTCCGTTCATCCCACATATCCCCGGGGTCGCCGATTTCCGCGGCAGGCAGCTGCACACGCACGACTACACCTCGCCCGCGGAGTTCGAGGGCAAGCAGGTCCTGGTCGTCGGCGCGGGCATCTCCGCCATCCAATTGCTGATCGAGATCGCCCGGGAGGCGCCCGGCAGCGAGACGTTCTGGTGTTCCCGGCGCGAGCCCGTCTTCAACCCGGAACCGTTCACCCCTGAGCAGGGGCGCGAGGCCGTCGCCCGCGTCGAACGGCGGGTGCGCGCCGGGCTCCCGCCCACCTCGGTGGTGTCGGTGACCGGGCTGGCACTCACCCCCGCGATCGCGGCCGCGCAGCGCGACGGAATCCTCGCGTGGCGTCCGATGTTCACCCGCATCACCGAGACCGGGGTGTGCTGGGACTGCGACGGACCATCCAGCGACTCCCCCGATCACCCGGACGTCCCGGAGCACCTGGATGTCGACGTCATCTTCTGGAACACCGGTTTTCGCAGCGCCATCGACCATCTCGCCCCGTTACGCCTGCGCGCGCCGGGGGGCGGCATCACGATGTCCGGCCGCCTCGCGACGATCGTCGACGCCGATCCCCGGATCCAACTGCTCGGCTACGGCCCGTCGGCCTCGACGATCGGGGCCAACCGCGCCGGGCGGGAGGCAGCACGGGTCGCGGCCGAGCTGCTCGGGGTGCCCTCACGCTCTTCTGGGAACACGGCGTAGTTGCCACCACTTGACAAGGTGTTGTGTTTTCACAACACTGAGTCAGGTGAGTCCAATACGCCGTGGGGAAAAGCTCCCCATCTACAACCGCATCGGCGTGCTGCGGGCGGAGCGTCGGATGTCGCGGGCCGAACTCGCCGCAGTCGTCGGCATCAACGTCCAATCGGTGGGCGCACTCGAGCGCGGCGACAACTACCCCAGCCTCGACCTGGCGTTCCGCATCTGCGACGTCTTCGACCTACCGGTGGAAGCGGTGTTCAGCCGGCACGAATTCGGGGCGATGTCG
Source organism: Gordonia sp. NPDC127522 (assembly GCF_042672305.1). Taxonomy (NCBI): domain Bacteria; kingdom Bacillati; phylum Actinomycetota; class Actinomycetes; order Mycobacteriales; family Gordoniaceae; genus Gordonia; species Gordonia sp. NPDC127522. The sequence goes on along the minus strand of NZ_JBHXVK010000001.1, from coordinate 845,030 downwards.
TCGGCGCTGTACCGGCGCGAATCGTCGCCACGTCAAGACCTGCATCCAGCCACCCACACCGACGAGTCCGGAGGTGAACGATGAACGACCCCAATTCGGCCATCCCCGAGGAGGCCACACCCGCCCTCTGGCGCCGCTACGAGGAGTGGCGGGGCCGCCGGCACCAGGAGTTCAACGACAAGAACGCACACCGCCTCACCTCGTGGCGCACCCGGCGAACCTATCGGCGACTCGTGCTCGTGCAGGCGTTCTTCGCCATCCTGCTGATCCTCAGCTCGATTCTCGCGTTCTTCGACACCGGTATCTTTTTGGTGCCCTTCCTGATCGGACTCGCCGGCATCATCACGACCCTGTACCTGACGCGGATCGTCACCGGGTCGATCGCCGACACGCCGGTCACCGCTCTCGATGAGATCCAGGTGGCGCAACGCAATTCGGCGCGTTCCATCGGTTTCACCGTTCTGTACAGCCTGATGTTCATCCCGTACGCGGTGCTGGTCGTCCTCAGTTTCGACGACCAGGTGTCCGGCCAGGCGGTCTACGGATCGGCCATCCTGCTCATCACGCTCGTCCTGGCCGCGATCTGCGTGCCCACCATGCTCACCGCATGGTGGATGGCCGATCCCGATCCCGAGGACTTCGCGTCATCGACATCCGACCCGACCACCATCCCCAGTGAGGAGAGTGCGCAATGACCGCACCACTGATCGTCGACGGGCTCCACAAACGCTATGGAGACCTCATCGCGCTGCGCGACATGACCTTTGCCGTCGACCCCGGCGAGATCTTCGGGTTCGTCGGCAGCAACGGCGCCGGCAAGTCCACCACCATGCGCATCATCCTCGGCGTGCTGGCCGCCGATTCCGGAGAGGTTCGCCTCGGCACCCAGCCGATCGACCTCGACCTGCGTCGGCGGATCGGGTACATGCCCGAGGAGCGAGGCCTGTACCCCAAGATGAAAGTCGGCGAACAGCTGACCTTTCTCGCACGGCTGCATGGAATGTCGGCGGCCGAGGCGCAGGACTCCGTACAACGCTGGACCGACCGCCTCGGTGTGGGCGCCCGCTACGACGACAACGTCGCCGACCTGAGCCTCGGCAACCAGCAGCGGGTCCAGCTCGCCGCCGCCCTGGTCCACGACCCCAGCGTCCTGGTGCTCGACGAGCCGTTCTCGGGCCTGGACCCCGTCGCCGTCGACGTGATGAGCGATGTGCTCAAAGAGAAGGCAGCCGAGGGCATCCCGGTGATCTTCTCCTCGCACCAACTCGACCTCGTGCAGCGACTCTGCAACCGTGTCGGCATCATCGCGCGCGGTGAGATGCGCGCCCTCGGCACGGTCGACGACCTGCGTGCGCGCGAGGGCATCACCCTCGAGATCACCGGTCCGCGTGCCGATGTCGCGTGGGCCGACTCCCTGCCCGGTGTCCGCGGCGTCGACTACGGCGAGACGACCCGCCTGCTGATCGACCCTGAGATCGCCGACGATCAGCTGATCCTGGCGACCGCCCTCCAGAACGGGCCGGTGCACCGGTTCGCGACCTCGACCCCGTCCCTGACCGACCTGTTCCGAGAGGTGGTTTCCGCATGACCACGCTACCCGACACCCCGGTGTCCACCACCGGTTCTGATCCGAGAGCATCTGCCGCACAGGCGATCCGGCTCGTCGCTGGCCGTGAGATCACCACGCGCGCCAAGACGAAGTCCTTCGTCGTCAGTACCGCGCTGCTCATGATCGTGATCGTCGCCGGTTCCATCATCATCAACCTGTTCTCCGGCGGCGACGACGTCGAGAAGGTCGCCGTCGTGGGTCAGCCGGCCGCCGTCACCGAATCCATCGTCTCCGTCGGTGAGGCCTCCGGCACGACGATCGCCACCGAGCCGGCCGACACCGTCGAACAGGCACGCGATCGGGTCAACAGCGGCGACGTGAAGGCCGCGCTGGTGCCCGGAGAGACGCCGGGATCGTATGTGATCATCACCAAGGACAGCCTCGAACCAGCTGTGGAGGGCCCGATCCGCACCGCGGTGTCGCAGGCGAATCTCTCTGCGGCACTGGCCGAACGCGGTGTCGACGCCGCCACCCTGCCGACCGTGGACATCTCGGTCTCGCAGACCGAACCGGACAACCCCGACGAGGGACAGCGCCTGCTCATCGCGATGGTCGGCGTGGTGCTGCTCGTCACCGCGATCATGATGGGCGGCACGATGGTCGCCGTCGGCGTCGTCGAGGAGAAGACGTCGCGCGTCGTAGAACTGCTCCTGGCGACCATCAAGCCGCTGCATCTGCTGTGGGGCAAGATCATCGGCATCGGTGTGGTCGCACTCGGGCAGGTGGTACTACTCGGTGCCACCGCGCTGATCGCGGGCACCGCGACCGGAATCCTCACCCTTCCGGGCGCCGCCATCGGGATGTTCGCGGCGGTGATCGCCTGGTTCCTCCTCGGCTTCCTGTTCTTCTCCTCGCTCTATGCAGCAACCGGGGCCATCGTCTCCCGGCAGGAGGAGCTGAACTCGTCGTCCGCGCCGCTGACATTCCTCGCGGTGGCGGTGCTGTACTCCGGCATCTTCGGTGTGCAGGCGATGGATTCGACGCTGATCGAGGTGCTCAGCTGGATACCACCTTTCAGCGCGGCACTCATGCCGATGCGCATCGCGACCGGCGACACCGATGCCGTCCAGATCATCGTCACCTTCGGCCTGATGGGCGCCGCGTGCGCGGCCGCCACCTGGATCGCCGCGCGGATCTACCAGCGGTCCATCCTGCGCACCGGCTCGCGGATCGGCTGGGGCGAGGTGCTCAAACTCGCCCGCTAAGCCTGAGGAGCGAGCTTGCGAGCGTCACCCTCCGATCCCTGAGGAGCGAGCTTGTGAGCGTCACCCTCCGATCCCTGAGGAGCGAGCTTGTGAGCGTCACGAAGGGTCCTGTTGCGATGCGTGGCAGGACCCTTCGCCGCGCCCTCCGCTGGTTGAGCCGATACCCCCTCCGCTGGTTGAGCCGGCACCCCCCTCCGCTGGTTGAACCGACACCCCCCCTCCGCTGGTTGAGCCGGCAACGAGCCGCTAGGCGAGTCGCCGTGTCGAAACCACCTCGCGACCCGACGGTCTCATCCGCCGCCAACCCGGACGGATTCATACCGCAACGTCCAGAGACGATTTCGTCGACGACGACGTCATCTGCTGTGGAGACTCATCCAGGTTTTGTCGGTGGTCGGGTTTAGATTGGTTGGTAACAGAACACACCCCGGAGAAGGGGTGGGTCGAACAGGCGTCGGGGGGCGTGGTGAAGGCGTGGACCGATCTACCGGGCGAGTACGTCGCCGGGGTCGATCCTGCCCACGCCGCCGAGACCGACATGGTGATGTTGATGGCCGGCCTCGACGCCACCCGACGCGGCGAGTCCTACCTCGCCTGGCACCGCTATCAGACGATCGCGGCGATGACCGACCGCCTGATCACCACCAGCGCATCGGGGTTCGTGATGGACGGCCACGCCGACTGCGCCGCCCGCATCGCCCGCCAAGCCGGGGTGTCCCGCCGGCACGCCGAAACCCTCATCGACGAGGCCCTCGCACTACGGGATCGGCTCCCCGAGGTAGCGGACACGCTGCGTGACGGGGTCCTGTCGCAGTGGCAGATCCGGTTGGTCATCTCCCGCACCGAACTGATCCCCACCGACGACCCCATCACCCCCGCGTTGGATGCCGAGATCGCCGACACGGTGCGCCGCCGTAAGGGTGTGTGGGATCGGGCGCGCCTGCGGGACATGGTCGACCGCCTCGTCTTTCGCCACGACCCCGACGCGGTACGGCAACGCCGCAAAGACGCCATGGACCAGCGTGGGGTGTGGACCCACGAACTGCCCGACGGCACCGCCGAACTCACCGCCGTGATGTCGGCGGAGAACGTGCGGATCTCGGCCAAAGCCGTCGCCATCCTCGCCGACTCCGCCTGTAAGCGGGATGGCCGCACCCAGGGGATACGACGATCCGATGCGATGTTCGCGCTGTTGACCCGCACGGCATTCGAGTGCCAGTGCGACGATGAACAGCCGTGCACCGCCGACATCCCCGACCCACAGAGCGTGCTCGACGCGGTCCGCGCCGAAGTCGTGATTCATGTCGTCACCGATGCCGCGACCCTGGCCGGGGCGCCCGGGGTGGGGTTCCTCGACGAGCACGGCATCATCAGCGACGAACACGTCCGTGACCTCGCCGCCCGCCCCGACGCCACCCTCACCCCGGTCACCCCCGCCCGCACCCAACCCACCTACGTCGCCGACACCGCCGATACCGCCGACGATGCAGCACCGCGAACTGCCCATCGCCCCGCACCGGCTGACACAGTCGAGTCGACTGTCCACGACGGCACTGATGTCGACGCAGCCCAACCAGGTGATATCGGCGAGACCGGTGGCCTCGCCTCGGGCGTAGCGGTGGTGTATCCGGCGACCCATCCCGGCAACGGGTACCGGCCCACCACGTCGTGCGCCGATTTCGTGCGAGTCCGGGACGGCTACTGCACCGAACCCGGCTGCACCCGTTCAGCGTTCGCCTGCGATCTCGACCACGTCACCGAATACGACCACACCGACCCCGCCCGGGGTGGAGCGACGTCGAGTGAGAACCTCAACGCCAAATGCCGTCCCGGTCACTTGTTGAAAACCCACGGGGACTGGATCGATGTGCAGTACCGCGACGACGACGGCCGCCTGATCACCGAATACGAGACCCCCGAAGGGGTCACCCTGCCCGGCGACGCCGAAACGCTCGAAGACACCTTCCCCAACCTGCGGCGCATCCGGTTCGAACAAGCCGCCCAAGCCCCACCCACCCCACGCGTCATCGCCCCGGTCGACAACCCGGAGCGCACACACAGCCGACTGGACGCCAAACTGGCCCGCCGGAGACAAGAACGCGCCCGCAACAAGAAACGACGCGAGGCCGAACTCGAAGCCGACCGTCGCGACTTCCTCGAGAATCCGCCACCATTCTGACGGACTCGTCCTCGGAGGTCAGCTAGATCTGGCCGAAACGGCGGAGCGCTTCCTCACGCTCGGCTTTGTGGTCGACCATCGGCTCGGGATAGTCGTCGGCGTCGACGTCACCGACCCAGCGTCGGACGTACTCGCCGTCGGGATCGAACTTCTTTGCCTGCGCCTCGGGGTTGAACACCCGGAAGTACGGCGCCGCATCGGTTCCCGTACCGGCGGCCCACTGCCAGCCGTGGTTGTTCGACGCCATGTCACCGTCGATGAGCTGCTCGAGGAACCATTCCGCTCCCCACCACCACGGCAGGTGCAGGTCCTTGACGAGGAAGGACGCGGTCACCATGCGCACCCGATTGTGCATGTACCCGGTCTCCGCGAGCTGACGCATCCCGGCGTCGACGAGCGGAAAACCGGTACGCCCGGCCTTCCATGCGTCGAAACGCTCGTAGGCCTTCTTGTCGGTGTCGAGGTCGATGCCGTCGAACTGTCGATTCCAGTTGTGCCACAAGCTGTGTGGCCAGTGGAACAGCACGTCGGCGTAGAAGTCGCGGAAGGCGAGTTCGCGTAGATACGCCTGCGGCCCCTTACCCCTGCCGAGATCGGCGGCCATCGTCCGGGGATGGATGTTGCCGTACTTGAGATACGCCGACATCCGGCTGGTGCTGTCACCCGCGGGATCGTTGCGGCCGGAGTCGTAGTCGGCGAGACCGTCGTCGACGTACTCGGCCCACCGCTCGAGCGCCGCGTCCTCACCGGCGGGCAACGACAACCCGGTCGGCGACTTCGGTATCTTGATGCGCCCGGTCTTCGTCAGCTCGGACGGGTCGACGATCTTCTTCGCAGGCACCGTCGAATCGGCCGGTGCACGCCATCCGTGGTCACGCCACCGCTTGAAGTACGGGGTGAAGACCTTGTACGGCTCGCCGTCGTCTTTGGTGACGCGACCGGGTGAGACGAGGTACGGCGACCCGGTCGCCACGAGCTCGATGTTGCCGAGCGCGTCGGCGACGGCCTCGTCGCGTCGGCGGCCGAACGGGGCGAAGTCCTCGGAGATGTGCACACGTTCGGCGTCGACCGCCCGGGCCAGCTTCGGGATCTCGACCTCGGGCCGGCCCCGCACGACGAGCAGCTTGCCGCCGAGCTTGTCGTCCAGTTCCCGCAGGGAGTCGAACAGGAACGCGAGTCGACGCTCGCCCGCGGACTTCTTCAGCCGCGGGTCGACCACAAAGCACACGAGGACCGACGAATCGGTCCTCGAGGCGGCCGCGGCGAGCGGCGGGAGGTCACTCAGGCGTAGATCGCGCCTGAGCCAGACCAGTTCGGTGGCGGACGTCAGCCCACTCCGAGCAGGTCGATGACGAACACGAGGGTCCGTCCCGAGAGACGGTGTCCGGCACCGGCGGAGCCGTAGGCGAGCTCGGGCGGAACCGTCAGCTGGCGGCGTCCGCCGACCTTCATCCCGGGGATGCCCTCCTGCCAACCCGGGATCAACCGGTCCAGCGGGAAGTTCGCCGATTGGCCGCGATCCCACGACGAATCGAACTCTTCGCCCGTCTCGTAGTCGACCCCGACGTAGTGGACGTCGACGATGCCGCCGCGAGCGGCTTCCTCGCCCTCGCCGACGATGAGGTCGGAGATGGTGAGGTCGGCCGGCGGGGGTCCCGCCTGGAACTCGACCACTGGCTTCTCGGTGCTGGTCACTGGACTCTCCTTTGAGTCGGGTGTTCGGCGGTCAGGCGGTGCGTCGGAACGGTCGCTCAGCGATCGCCCATCTGCACGTAGTCGCGTTCGGTGTAGCCGGTGTAGAGCTGACGCGGACGGCCGATCTTGGTGGTCGGGTCCTCGTGCATCTCGCGCCAGTGCGCGATCCATCCCGGCAGGCGTCCCAGCGCGAACAGCACGGTGAACATGCGCGTCGGGAAGCCCATCGCACGGTAGATGACACCGGTGTAGAAATCCACGTTCGGGTACAGCTTGCGCTCGATGAAGTAGTCGTCGTTGAGGGCGACCTCTTCGAGACCCTTGGCGATGTCGAGCAGGTCGTCCTGCACGCCAAGCGATTCCAGGATCGTGTCGGCGGTCTTCTTCACGATGGCGGCGCGCGGGTCGTAGTTCTTGTAGACGCGGTGACCGAAGCCCATGAGCTTGACGCCGGCTTCCTTGTTCTTCACCCGCTTCATGAAGTCCTTGGTGTCGCCACCGTCGGCGCGGATGTCGTCGAGCATCTCGAGCACGGCCTGGTTGGCGCCGCCGTGCAGCGGGCCCCAGAGTGCGTTGATGCCGCCGGAGATCGAGGTGAACAGGTTGGCCTGCGACGAACCCACGAGGCGGACGGTCGAGGTGGAACAGTTCTGCTCGTGATCGGCGTGCAGGATGAACAGCATGTCGAGGGCCTTGGCGACCTCGGGGTTGACCTCGTAGGGCTCCGCGGGGAAGCCGAAGGTCATCCGCAGGAAGTTCTCGACGAGGCTCAACGAGTTGTCGGGATACAGGAACGGCTGTCCCGCCGACTTCTTGTACGCGTACGCCGCGATGGTCGGCAGCTTCGCGAGGAGCCGGATCGTCGACAGCTCGACCTGCTCGTCGTCCTTGGGATCGAGCGAGTCCTGGTAGTAGGCCGACAGCGCGTTGACCGCACTCGACAGCACCGGCATCGGGTGCGCGTTGCGGGGGAATCCGTCGAAGAAGCGCTTGAGATCCTCGTGCAGGAGGGTGTGGCGCTGGATCTTGGTGGTGAAGTCCTCGAGCTGAGACGGTGTCGGGAGCTCCCCGTAGATGAGCAGGTAGCTCACCTCGATGAAGGTCGACTTCTCGGCCAGCTGGTCGATCGGGATTCCGCGGTAGCGCAGGATGCCGGCGTCACCGTCGATGTAGGTGATGGCCGATTTGGTCGACGCGGTGTTCACGAAGCCACCGTCGAAGGTGGTCAGATTGGTCTCGGCCAGGAACTTGCCGAGCGCGACCGAGTCGGTGCCCTCGGTGGCCTTCAGGATCGGGAGCTCCAGCTGTCCACCGGGGTAGGTGAAGGTCGCTGAGGCCGTGTCGGACGCCTGGTCGGCTGGGACTGTTTCAGCAGACACACGAACCCCTTATTCAGATCAGAGATTTTTACAGTGACCGGGTAGGACACACAGGTACAACCTAGTCGCTTCTCAGCTCGCCCGCCCACGGAGGGTCGGCGCCGGGCCTCGACACCGTCACCGCAGCCACGTGAGCTGCGAATTCAGCCGCTTCCCGCCACTGCTGGAGGGTCAGGGAACGCACTGCTCCGGGCGTGAGCCGACCACGCCGGTCCAGGTGATTGACAAGGCCCCCGAGCACGCTGTCCCCGGCACCGATCGTGTCGACGACGTCGACGGCCGGCGCCGGCGAATTCACCTCACCGGCCGCGGTCCGGACGGTGATGCCCGAGGCTCCCGCCGTGGTGACCACCGCGGCGACGCCGTCGGCCAGCCAGTCTGTCGTCGAACTTCCCGCGGACCCCTTGTTGAGCCAGGCCGCGTCCTCGTCGGACAGTTTGACCACGTCCACCGACGACATCCAGCTCCGGAAGCGCCGTCGATAGGCCTCGGGGTCGGCGATGACCGCGGGCCGGATGTTCGGGTCCAACACCACGACTCGGCCCTCGGCCCGGCATCTGCGCATCAGGTTCTCGTACACCGTGGCACCGGGTTCCAGGACCAGCGAGAGGGTTCCGAAGGTCACCGCCGCGACCGTCGGCGGCAGTGCGCCGGGATCGCCGACTGCGCGATCTGCAGTGCCCTCCACGTAGAAGGAGTAGTGCGCCGAACCGTCGTCGGCGATGGTCGCCAGGGCCAACGAGGTGGGCTCGTCACGACGCTGGACCAACGTGGTTCCCACGCCGGCGGCCCGGAGTGCGTCGAGGACCGCATCGCCGTAGGTGTCGGTGGACACCGCGGACAGCAGCGAGACCGCACTCCCCAACCGTCCCAGCGTGATTGCGACGTTGAACGGGCCACCACCCAGTGCCGGCTGGAGCGGCGCGAGACCGCCGGCGGTCGCGTCGTGCCGGCCACCGCCCTGCTGTACGACATCGACGAGCGCCTCACCGCAGACGACGATCTCTCTCACTGTCTCTCCTCACGTTCCGTCGGCCATCCCGCGCCCGTCCTCTCCGAGTCTGCCACCGAACGCAGGCCCCTCCGCCCGAGTTCAATCGGTGGGACACCGTGTCGCGCGGGGTAAGTTCGTTGGATGCACGAGTTGCCGGCGGGCCCCGACGCGGTGGTCCTCGACTTCTCGGCCGACGACTCACCGTCGGCCGCGGTACTCAGCGCGGTCGCGGCGCTCCGCGAAGCGATCCGGGGTGGTGAACTCCCCGAGGTCACCGACCTCGTGCCCAGCGCGCACACGGTGCTGGTCCAGGCCCGTCCCGGCCGCGGGCTGGACGAACTCGGTGTCCGCCGGGCGCTCCGGCGTCGGAAGCGCGCGGGCGATCCCGACACCCACAGCACCGACGAGATCGTCATCCCGGTCGTCTACGACGGTGCCGACCTCCCGGATGTCGCTGCGGCACTGGAGATGACGACCGACGAGGTGATCGGGCTGCACTGTCGCACCCGATGGCGCGTCCAGTTCATGGGCTTCGCACCGGGTTTCGGGTATCTCGTCGCCGACGACGAGGCAGCGCATCCGTTCGACGCCGTCGGCCGACGCCGGGAGGCCCGCACGAATGTTCCGGAGGGGTCGGTCGCGCTTGCCGCCGGGTACAGCGCGGTGTACCCGAGGTCGAGTCCTGGCGGTTGGCAGTTGCTGGGCCGCACCCATGTTCGGCTGTGGGATGCCGGTGCCGATCCCCCCGCCCGGCTCGCTGCGGGCCGGGTGGTCCGCTTCGTCGACGCCGGACGCGACGACACATGACCTCGCTGACCGTTCTCGCGACGGGACCCCTCGCGACTGTTCAGGACCACGGCCGACCCGGCTACGCCGATCTCGGTGTCCCCGGTTCCGGCGGTGCTGATCGTGGCGCCCTCGCGCTGGCCAATCGTCTTGTGGGCAATGCGGAGTGGGCGGCAGTCGTCGAGACGACGCTGGGCGGGTTCCGGGCACGCGTCGACGCCGACGTCCTGGTCGCGGTCACCGGGGCGGATACCGTGGTGCGCCACAACGGGGTCCCCGCGGGGCTCGCCGCGGCACTGGTGCTGCGCGCCGGTGACGAGCTGGCCCTCGACACCCCCGGCTGGGGGTTGCGCAACTACATCGCCGTGCGGGGTGGGATCGACGTCGAGCCCGTACTGGGTTCCCGGTCGACCGATACGCTGTCCGGGCTCGGACCGCCACCTCTCGGCACGGACGACCGTCTGCCCGTGGGCGATGCGGCCCGCGACTGGCCCACCGCTCTGTCCGCCCCCGCCGACCGCAAGCACCCGCCTGTCGTCGTGCTGGAGTGCCACGAGGGTCCGCGGGCCGGGCATCTCGAGTTGCCGTCCGATCTGTTCGTCGGAACGTGGCTGGTCGGGTCCGACAGCAACCGGGTCGGGGTGCGGATCGACCGCGCGGAGGGGTCGGCGCAGCCGCTCCTCGCCCATCGCGCCGGCGCCGCCGAGCTCCGTTCGGAGGGGATCGCCCACGGGTCGGTCCAGGTCCCGCCCAGCGGCCGTCCGGTGATCTTCCTCGCCGATCACCCGGTCACCGGCGGCTACCCCGTGGTGGCGGTCCTCGCCGCGGGCGCGGTGGACCTGGCCGCGCAGCTGGTGCCCGGATCGGAGATCCGATTTCGTCGGTGCTGATCGGAGATCCGATTTCGTCGGTGCTGATCGGAGATCCGATTTCGTCGGTGCTGATCGCGCGGACACGACGTTTCGGCTTCGACCGCCGCGGGAACGCATACGAGCGTCCCGATAGGAGGTACGAGCGTGAGTGATCCGTCTGTGAACGACTTGTCGACCGTGCAACTCGTCGAACGTCTGCAACAGCAGACGACGACCCTGGTGAAGACCGAACTGCAGCACGCCGTCGCGGAGATGAAGGGCAAGGGCACCCGCATCGGGGTGGGTGCGGGGATTTCCGGCGCGGGCACGCTGCTGGTGTTGTTCGGCCTCGGCACGCTGGTCGCGGCGGCCGTGCTCGGACTGGCGAACGCCGTGCCGGCGTGGCTGGCAGCGGTGATCGTCGGCGTCGTGCTGCTGGTCATCGGCGGGGCCGCCGCGGCGATCGGCGCCAAGCGCGCCAAATCCGCTGTGCCCCCGGCACCGGAGCGAACCGTCGAGAGTGTCCAGCGTGACGTGGCGACTGTGAAGGAGCACCTGTAGATGAGTGAGACACATCCCGACCAGAATCCGACCGACGATCCGCCGCCGATCGAACAACAGCGGGAGGAGCTGGCCGAGACGGTCGACGCTCTCGCGGCCAAGCTGGATGTCCCGGCACGGGTGAACGAGGCGGCGTCGAAAACCGCGCATACCGCGGAGGTGAAGGCCCAGGAGAACCAGACCGTGTTGATCGGCGCGGCCGTCGCCGCGGTGGTGGCGCTGGGCGCGTTCATCGTGATCCGCCGCCGTCGTCGCTGACCGGCCGTCGTCGCTGAGAGGCCGCCGTCGGGCGGTTGTAGTCGAGCCAAGAGCAAGGAGCTGTCATGAGTGCCGTATCGAAGTCGATGTACAAACCGATGTCCCTCGCGACCAGCGTGCTCGGCGGTATCGCCGCCGGCGCGGTGTTCGGGCAGATCTGGAAGCGGATCTCCGACGACGAGTCGGCGCCCGATCCCAAGGATCTCGAGCGCAGCAATACAGAGGTTCTCGTGGCCGCCGCGCTGCAAGGACTCGTGTTCGGTCTCGTTCGCGCCGCCGTCGACCGCGCCGGAGCGCGCGGGTACCGGGCGGTGACCCACGAGAATCCGGAGTGACTCCCGGTAGACCCTCGGTTGACACTCGGGTGAGACGAACCTATCGTTTCGTCTCATGGCCGAGGTTCTGAACGTTTCCCAGGACACCTGTCCCGTCGACGCCGCGTCGGCCGAGGCCACCTGCCCGGCCGGCGCGGCGTCGTCGGCGACACACGGGTACGAACCCCTTGGCCCGGATTCGCTGACCTGGCAGATCTGGGGGACCTGGACGGGGATGTTCCAAGGTCTGTGGGCCGGGTCGATCCAGAACATGCATCCCAAGCTGGGTGCGGCGGTGTGGGACCATTCGGACTTCTTCGGCGAACGGTGGCAGCGCCTGATGCGCTCCCTGTATCCGATCAGCGGCGTCGTCTTCGATTCCGTCATCCCCGGCGCCCGGACGGGGGAAGAGGTGCGCGACTACCACCTCACCGTCAAGGGCACCATGGAGGACGGGTCCCGCTATCACGCATTGGATCCCGACGTCTTCTACTGGGCCCACGCCACGTTCTGGTACGGCAACGTCCGACTGTGCGAACGCTTCGGCCCCTTCCTCACCGAGGACCAGAAGCGTCAGCTCTTCGAGGAGTCCAAAGCCTGGTACGCCCAGTACGGCGTCTCCATGCGTCCCGTCCCGGAGACTTACGAGGACTTTCTGGAGTATTGGGACCACATGTGCCGCAACGTGCTTCGTGATCACGTGTCGGTCCGCACGGTCCTCGACATCACCCAGCTGCCACCCCCGCCCTTCCTGAGCTTCATCCCGACGTGGCTGTGGGACCGGTACCTGGTGCCGCAGAACCAGAAACTGTTCATGTGGCTGACCACCGGGTTCTACGACGAGCCGATCCGCGAGATCCTCGGGCTCGAGTGGACTGACAAGGACGAACGTCGATTCCGTCTGGTGGGTAAGGGCATCAACCTCGTGATGCACAAGCTCCTACCCAAGCGGGCGCTGCGCCACCCCCGACCGCGCGATGCGTGGGATCGCGTGCACGGCAAGGTCGCCGTGGATGCACCGATCGTGCACACGCCGACGCGCAATCTCCCGCCGCAGAGCGAGCGCGGCAACCCGATGCACTATTGCCCGGTGACCGCGGCACGGCGGGCGTCGTACCCGGGTGTGCTCACCGCGGACTGACACACGCCGAACGACTACTGCTGCCCCTGGCTTCGTCGTATCGCCTGCCGGACACGTCCGGCCTCCCGAGGGGCGTGCGGATTCGGACGGCCCGCTCGGGAGCCGGCGAGCTTCGCACCGATGTGTTCGCCCACGGTGATCGGCGAGTAGCGGCTGCCCGCCCCCACGCACGACGGCAGGGTCGAGATCATCGCGTCGAGGTTGCCGTCGTGGAAATAGGCGGCCGAGCGACGCCGCTCCACCGTTCCGTCGACGACGGGCGGCTTCACCCGGTGCAGGGTGGACATCCACCGCTCGTTGGTCCAGCGCGCCATCAGATCGCCCAGGTTGATCAGCAACGCGCCGTCGGCGGGACTCACGTCGTGCCAGTCACCGTGCTGGTCGAGAACTTGCAGTCCCTTGACCTGGTCGGCCCACAACACGGTCACGATGCCGTAGTCGGTGTGCTCCCCCATGCCGGTGAGGTCGCCGTCCAGCTCGATCTCACCGGGCGGCAGCGCGTAGTTGTTCATCCGGAGCACGTCGAGCGAATGGTCGGTGAATCCCTCGAAGAAGTCGGCGGGTAGGTCGAGGGCATCGGCGAAGATCCTGGTGAGCGTGTGAGCGACGCGTCGTGCCTCGTTGAAGTATGCCGAGACCGCCGCCTGGAAATGTTCGACGGCCGGCCACGTGTTCGTCGCGTAGTGGTCGGCGGGTAGATCGAGTTCCGGGTACTGCGTCGCCTCCACGCCGACGTTGAAGGCCTCGAAGAAGTCGTTCATGCGTGCCGCGGACTCGACGCCCAGCGACAACGACAGGGATTCCGACTTCGGGGGCGCGTATCCCCGATTGATCTCCGGTGGCGTGCGGTAGGTCTTCTTCAGCTCCAGTGGCAGCGCGAAGAAGACATCCATGGCGGCGGTGAACTCGTCGATGACGGCGGCGGGGATTTCGTGCCCGACGACCTGGATGAAGCCGACCGAACTCGCCGCGTCGTCGAACCTGGCCGCCACCACGGCCCGATCGGCCGGGTCACCGTTCCGCGTGTACGGCGAGATGTCGATGAGCGGTACGTCGAATCCGGTGGCGGCGGCGGTCATGGCGTCCATGGTGGCACCGATCGCGAGACCGCGCTGGTCGGCGGAACCCGTTCTCAGGTGCGCTGACCGGCGCGGTAGTGCACGAAGGCGGGGATCAGCAACGCCGCGATGATCGTCGCGACGACGACCGCGATACCGCCGAACGCGGTCGCGGCGGCGACCCCGATCGAGGCGGCCGCGGCGCCGTGGGCGACATCGGCGATCCGGGGCCCGCCGGCGACCACGACGATGAACACGCCCTGCAGGCGACCGCGGACCTCGTCGGTCGCGGCGGTGAGCAGAATCGACTGCCGGAACGCCGCCGACGCCATGTCGGCCGCGCCGCCGATCATCAGCAACACCACCGCGACGATGAGCATCGGCATGGCCGTTCCGTCGGCGAACGACACCGCGATCCCGGTTCCGGTGATCGCCAGACCCCAGATGATGATGCACACGATGACCGCCAGGCCCTGGCGCTGCACGCGGGCGACCCAGCCCGAGAAGATCCCACCGACGACGGCTCCCGCGGAGATCGCCGTGAACAGCAGGGCGAAGGCGATGCCGCCGCCCTCGGGACCGCCGAAGTTCTCGTGGGCCATCTGCGGGAAGAGCGCCCGCGGCATGCCGAAGATCATGGCGATCAGGTCGACCAGGAACGACGCCAGGAGGATCTTGTGCCCGGCGAGATACCGCAGACCTTCGAGGACCGAACGCAGGCCGGCCACCTTGGGCGCGGCATCGCTCTCCGGCCGCAGCGACGGCAGCATCGCGACGGCGATGAGCGTCGGCAGCAGGAAGATCGTGTCCACGAAATACAACAGCGAATAGCCGAGGACGGGGATCAGGGCGCCGCCGACGAGTGGCCCGGCGATGGCGCCGGCCTGCATGACCGTCATGTTCAGCGACAGCGCGGCGGGCAGGTCCTTGGCGTCGAGCAGCCGCGGTAGCACCGCCGTCCGCGTCGGCTGGTTCACGGCGAAGAACGCCTGCTGAACGGCGAAGAGCACCAACACGATCCACACGTTCTGCCCACCCGCCGCGGCCTGCGCCCAGAACAGGGCGCTGCAGACGATGAGGCCGACGGTCGTGATGATGAGCAGGGTCCGGCGGTCGACGACGTCGGCCAGCGCCCCACCCCACAGCCCGAACACGACGAGCGGCACCAGGCCGAAGACACCGGTCAGTCCGACGTAGGCAGAGCTACCGGTGACCTCGTAGATCTGGGCCGGCACCGCGACCACACTCAACTGCGCGCCGATGACGGTGACGATGTTCGCCAGCCACAGTCGCCGGAAGTACTGGTTGCGCAGCGGCGCGGTGTCGGCGAGGAGGCGGGGCATTTCGATGATGCTAAGACCGCCCGCCGACATCCGGTCACGCAGGCACTCCAAAGGCCACCTGTGGACAGTGCCGTCGTGTGGTCGCTGCCCTCCGCTATGGTCATTCCGCCCGAGGCGCACCTCGCACCTTGGTCGGGGCCCGGAGAAGGGGATGCACATGGGTGTTCGACGCTGGATGATGGTGGTGACGGTCGCGGTGGCCGTCGTACTCGGCCTCGCGGTTCCGGGGACGGCACAGGCCGGTCCGCGGTATCCGACGGCCGGCGATCGGATCACGGTGCAGGTCGCGTCGGATCAGCAGAGCGCGTACGGCTTCTGGTGGGTCGACGGTCACAACCGGATGTCACCTCGCGGGGGCCGCGTGGGTATGAACCTGCGCGACTACGATCCGAAGAGCCGGTTGTGGTCGACCACAACCACTTTCACCTCGCACAAGCAGCGACAGCAGACAGCCGCGAACATCACGTCGTGGGGCGGTTATGCCCGGTGCACGATCTGGGTGAACGGCGTACGCGTCGCGCACCATGTGTATCGGGCACCGATCTTCGCCCAGGCGCAGTGCGGCATCGCCAGACTCGACCCGAACCGCCTCGACTACCGCTGACGGCCCGCAGGAGGGGTGTCGACGCTCAGGGCTGCAGCCGTTCGGCCCGCCAGGAGTGATCGACGTGGGTCAGCCGAACCCGGTTGTGCAGGCGGTTTGCTCGCCCCTGCCAGAACTCGACCTCGACCGGGACGATGCGGTACCCGCCCCAATCGGACGGGACCGGGACCTCGGCACCCTCGTCGAACCCGCCGTAGGCCTCGGCGAGGTCGGCGGCCTTCTGCTCGAGTTCGACGCGGCTGCCGATGGGCCGTGATTGCTCGGACGCGGCCGCCGAGAGCTGCGAACCGCGGGGGCGAAGCTCCCAGTACGCCTGGATCTCCAGGGCGCTGACGTGTTCGACCGGACCGCGGAAGTGCACCTGCCGTTCCAGCGCGATCCAGGGAAACGTCACCGAGGCATACGGATTCGCGGCCAGGTGTCGGCCTTTGTCGGAGTCGTACCCGGTGAAGAAGACAACGCCGTTCGCGTCGACCCCCTTGCACAGGACGGTGCGGGTCGACGGCCTGCCCTCGGCGTCGGCGGTGCCGAGGACCATCGCGTTGGGCTCGGCGATCCGGGCGTCGACGGCTTCCCGGAGCCAGACATGGAAGAGGTCGAGCCACGGCGGGTCGCCTCGCAGCCAGCTCGGGTCGAGGTTCTCGCGGATGCCGTCGGCACCGGCGGCGCGGTCGCCCTCGCCGATGTTGGGTGGGATGCCGCCGCCGTATCCGACGCGCATGTTCGGCAGGTCGATGGGGTCGCGCGACTCGTCCAGCACTTTCCTGACGCTACTCCGACCGTGCTCGTTACTCCGGGGTACACGCGGGGCGTCGTGCTGATCTACAGTTCGTCGTGGATTGCATCCCCGTGGATGCACGACACGGACGTCGAGTGAGGTGGGTTGCCATGGCCAACACTGTTCCCGAGGATTTCGTCGCCGGACTCGAGGGTGTGGTTGCCTTCACGACCGACATCGCCGAACCGGACAAGAACGGCGGCAACCTCCGCTACCGCGGCGTCGACATCGAGGACCTGGTCGAGAACAAGGTGACCTTCGCCGACGTGTGGGCCCTCCTGGTCGACGGCAGGTTCGGCGACGGCCTGCCGCCGGCCGAACCGTTCCCGCTGCCGATCCACACCGGTGACGTGCGCGTCGACGTCCAGGCCGCGCTCGCCATGCTCGCCCCGATCTGGGGTTACCAGCCGCTGCTCGACATCGACGACGAAACCGCCCGCGACAACCTCGCCCGCGCGTCGGTGATGGCGTTGTCGTACGTGGCGCAGTCCGCGCGCGGCATCCACCAGCCCGCGGTCCCCCAGCACGTCATCGACGAATGCGACACCGTCACCGCACGTTTCATGACCCGCTGGAAGGGCGACCCCGATCCCCGGCACATCGCCGCGATCGACGCCTACTGGGTCAGCGCCGCCGAGCACGGCATGAACGCGTCGACGTTCACCGCACGGGTGATCGCCTCCACCGGAGCCGATGTCGCGGCCTCGCTGTCGGGTGCGATCGGCGCCATGTCCGGCCCCCTCCACGGCGGCGCCCCCGCACGCGTGCTGCCGATGATCGAGGAGGTCGAGAACACCGGCGACGCACGTGGACTCGTGAAGGGGATCCTCGACCGCAAGGAGAAGCTCATGGGCTTCGGGCACCGCGTCTACCGCGCCGAGGACCCGCGTGCCCGCGTGCTCCGCCGCACCGCCCAGGAATTGGGCGTCCCCCGCTTCGAGATCGCCGCCGCACTCGAGCAGGCCGCGCTCACCGAACTCCGCGAACGACGCCCCGACCGCGCCATCGAGACCAACGTCGAGTTCTGGGCGGCGGTCATCCTCGACTTCGCCGAGGTGCCGACGCACATGATGCCGGCGATGTTCACCTGCGGCCGGACCGCCGGCTGGTGTGCGCACATCCTCGAGCAGAAGCGCCTCGGCAAGCTGGTCCGCCCGGCCGCGATCTACACCGGCCCGAGCCCCCGTCGCCCCGAGGACGTCGAGGGCTGGGGTGACGTCGTGAAGCCGGGCCTGTAGGTCCGTTCCACCAGAATCGCTACTTCCCCCACAGATTCGCTATTCACAGATAGCGAATCTGTGGTCGAGGTAGCGACCCTGTGGAGGCCAATCGGCTGTGGACAACGTCTGAGTGAATTCAACAGGGACGCCGAGGCACCCGCAATCGGACCGGGGCGGCCTCACCATCGAGCGCATGCCCGACAATCACGTGATCCGACGGTCCGCTCTCGCAGCCCGTCTCGGCGAGGACGAGATCCGGTTGCGTCAGGAGACTGGCGCGCTGCGGAGCGTATGGCGAGGTGCGGTGCACCTCGGACCCGCGCCCGACGACGAGCTCGAACGCTATCGCCTGAAGATCCGCGGCGCCGTGGCCGTCGGCGGGAACGGACGCGTGGTCAGCCACGAGTCCGCCGCCGCGCTCCACGGCATCCCCCTCCTCCGACCGGACATGACCACAGTCCACTTCACCTCGTCCAAGACCGGTCGTACCGGGGACAAGATCCACATACACCGCGACAACCTGCCGGACGAGCAGGTGATGTCCGTCGACAACGTCCGGGTGACGACGCCGGCCCGCACGGTCGCCGACGTGGCCCGCCTGGGGACGTTCGAACAGGCAGTCTGCTGCCTCGACAGTGGTCTCCGCTCCGGCATCACACACGCCGAGATCCAGGCCGTCGTGGCGTCGAGCATCAAGATGAAGGGCATCCGACAACTGCGTCAGGCGCTCTCGATGGCCGACGCACGATCCGAAAGCGTAGGCGAATCCTTCAGCCGCGCAACGATGATCGCCGTCGGACTTCCGCTCCCCGACCTCCAGGTGACCATCCTCGACGGCGACGGCAGGTTCGTTGCCCGCGGCGACTTCGGCTGGGACGACAAGGTCATCGGCGAGTTCGACGGCAAGGTCAAGTACTCGGGACAGTTCGGCACGCCCGCGTCGGAAACGGTGGTCGACGAGAAGCGACGTGAGGACGCCATCCGGCGAACGGGGCGGCTCGTCGTGCGGTGGACGTGGCAGGACCTCCTGGACCCGCATCACTTCCGTGGCCTCATCACAGGTGCCCTCCGCGATGCGGGACTCGTCTGACGTGCCCGCCCCAGAAGCCCTACTCGACCCAGAGGTGCGCTACTTCCAGGTAGCGCACCTTTCGATGAAACAGCGATTCTGCATGGGGCCACCGGCGCAGAGATCGCCGCTGCACCACCCGGCTGCCGACACCTAACCCGAGGCGCCCCCACAGGTGGCCGGGGCCACTCCCTAGAATTGCCGTCATGAGCGAAGCCGCCACCGCATCCATCACCCTGCCCGCCGAGCTGCTGCCGTCGGACGGCCGCTTCGGTTGCGGGCCGTCGAAGGTTCGCCCCGAGCAGTTGCAGTCCCTCGTCGACACCGGCGCGTCGGTGTTCGGCACCAGCCACCGCCAGGCACCGGTGAAGAACGTCGTCGGCTCGATCCGCGAGGGTCTGTCGAACCTGTTCTCGCTGCCCGAGGGCTACGAGGTCGTGATCTCCAACGGCGGCACCACGGCATTCTGGGACGCCGCGGCGTTCGGCCTGATCAAGCAGCGTTCGCTGCACCTCACCTATGGCGAGTTCTCGTCGAAGTTCGCGACGGTCTCGAAGAAGGCCCCCTTCCTCGACTCGCCCGCGGTCATCTCGACCGACCCCGGCACCGCGCCCGACCCGGCCGCGCTGACCGTCGACGACTTCGGCGGCGTCGACCTCATCGGCTGGGCACACAACGAGACCTCGACGGGCGTCGCGGTGCCCGTCGTCCGTCCCGCCGGTTCGGATGACGCGCTCATCGCCATCGACGCCACCTCGGGTGCGGGCGGCCTGCCCGTCAACGTCGCCGACGCCGACGTCTACTACTTCGCGCCGCAGAAGTGCTTCGCCGCCGACGGCGGGCTCTGGGTCGCGCTGATGAGCCCGCGCGCGCTCGCACGCATCGCCGAGATCGCCGAGACCGATCGCTGGTGCCCGGAGTTCCTGTCGCTGCCGACCGCCGTCGACAACAGCAGCAAGAACCAGACCTACAACACCCCGGCCGTCGGATCGCTGCTGCTGTTCGACAACCAGATCGAGTGGATGAACAACAACGGCGGCCTCGACTGGTGCGTCTCGCGCACCGCCGATTCCAGCTCGCGTCTCTACCAGTGGGCCGAGGCGAGCGAGTTCGCCACGCCGTTCGTCACCGAGGCGGCCAACCGCAGCCAGGTCGTCGGCACGATCGACTTCAACGACGATGTCGACGCCGCGGCCGTCGCGAAGATCCTTCGCGCGCACGGGGTCGTCGACACCGAGCCGTACCGCAAGCTCGGCCGGAACCAGCTGCGCATCGGCATGTTCCCGGCCATCGAGCCGGAGGACGTCAGCAAGCTCACCCAGTGCATCGACTACATCGTCGAGCGCCTCTGATCCCCTGCTCGACACCTCGCCGCCGGCGCGCCGCACAGATCGTTGCGGCGCGCCGGTGGTGCTTCACCGAACCGGTAGCCTGGTTCTCACAGACCACATACGACGCATCGATCGCTGGCGTCGCTTGCGCCCCACGCGTGCTGAACTGCGGTTTTGCCGCGTGTCCCACAGTGAACCGGCAGATCGGTGAGTTAATGTGACCCCAATGCGTGCACCGACCGGAGGAGGAGCAGATGCGTGAGCTCCGCGTCGTCGGGGTGGAAACCGACGGCTCCCATGTCATCTGCCAGGACCCGCAATCGGGCGAGAAATTCCGGATCGCCTCCGACGAACGCCTCCGCGCCGCCGCCCGCGGCGACATCTCACGACTGGGACAGATCGAGATCGAGATGGAGAGTGCATTGCGGCCACGCGAGATCCAGGCACGAATCCGAGCGGGTGCGACCGTCGCCGAGGTGGCGGCCGCAGCCGGGGTGGGTGTGGACAAGATCGAACGCTTCGCCCACCCGGTCCTTCTCGAACGCAGCCGCGCCACCGAACTCGCCGGCGCCGCGCATCCCATCCGCCATGACGGCCCGGCAGTGGCGACCCTGGTCGAGTCGGTCGCCGAGGGACTCCTCGCCTACGGCCAGAATCCCAACGACGCCGACTGGGACGCATGGAAGGGCGACGACGGGTACTGGGTGGTCCAGGTCGCGTGGAGCGTCGGACGTACCGACAACCTGGCGCACTGGCGCTACCAGCCGGGATCGCACGGTGGCAGCGTCGACCCGCTCGACGACCTGGCCGACGAACTCACCCATCCCGAGACCATCGCGCCCCGTCGTCGGCTGACCCCGGTCGCCACCCCCGAAGTCGCGGTCGAGACGACCCCGGACGGACGCGAAGAGGTCACCATCGACGCGGCCTCGATCATCGGTGCGCAGCGCGCCCGGCACGACCGCCGCACCGCGGCCGAGGACGACGGCGCCGTGCCGTTCGACTTCGGATTCGACGACGAGCCGGCGGCCGCCACCGCTGAAGCCTCGGACACGGACGACGCGGCGGCCACTCCCACCGCCGACGACGCCGACGTCGACGCCTCGGTGCCCGCACCGTCGTCCGGCCCCGAACGTCCGCGCCGCAAGAAGGCACGTAAACCGGCTGTCCCGGCGTGGGAGGATGTCCTGCTCGGCGTGCGCAGCAACGGGAACAGCTGAGTGTCCTCCGCGCGCGCGGCCACGGTCTGGTTCATCGACACCGACGACCCGGCCGCGATTCTCCGCTCGCATCCGGCCAACGACTCCCAGCACGCACAGCAGGTCGCGACGACCGTCTTCGGTGACAGCGTCCTGGTCCCGCTCGTCGACACCGACCTCGCGTCCGCTGCCGCGTTCCGCGACACCCACGTCTACGCCGGGTTCTACGGCCCGCTCGCCGTCGTGTCGTGTTCGCTGTTCGAGACGACCACGCCGTCGACGCTGACCCGCGCGCTCGCACGGATCCGCCCCAGCGCGACCACGACCCTCCTCTACACCGAGCCCGACTCCTCACTCGGAGTGTTCGCCCGGTGGGAGTCGGGGACGCTTCGACGCTCCTTCGCCGCCGACCCGGTCACCATCCACGAGGACCACGGCCTGCCGTTCACGTTCGAGAAGCCGTTCTGGGGTGGCGAACACCCGCTCAGCCACGCCGAGGGCGTGCCCACCGCACCCATGTCGCTCCCGTTCCATCCCGCGCACCTCGCCGAGGAATCGAACCGTGCGTGGCTCGGGTTCCGCTACACCCACCCGCTCGCGGAGTCCGATCTCGACCCGGCCCAGATCACCGTCACCTGCTTCGCGTTGCATCCGGCCGAATACGAACCGACCGCGGCCGACTACGAGAACTACCGCGCCGCAACGGCTTCGCGCGCGCGGGAGCGGACGGGATCGCCCGGTCAAGACGCTCGCAAGCGCGGGCGCATCCGCGAGTACTTCGGGTTCTAGGGTGCGGGACGTCCCAGCGCGAGCAGCGCGATCGACGACGCGACCCCGGCGAGGAAGCCGAGCAGCAATCCCCACACGACCCACCGCCACACGGGCCGCGCCCGGAACTCCCAGAGGGTCCACCCGAGTCCGCCCGCGACGACCAGTACGGCGGCGATTCCGAGGAACCGCAGGATCTCGCCGATGAGCAGGTAGACGCCGACCAAGACGAATGCGGCGAACAGGGCGCACGAGGCGCCGACGATCAGCCCCAGGGCCCACGGCGTCGGTTCGACACCCTCCCGCTCGACGGTCACGATCCCATGGTGCCCGACCGGGCGCGCTCGTAGAACGCAACGGCCGCAGCGGTCGCCACGTTCAGCGAGTCGGTGCCCCGGCTCATCGGGATGCGCGCCTTCACGTCGGTGGCCGCCATCGCCGACGCGGTGAGACCGGGGCCCTCCGCACCGACCAGGAAGCCGACCTTCTCGGCGGTGACGGCTTCGGCCAGGGTCACGGCGGCGGGATCGGGCGTCAACGAGACCAGTTGGAAGTCGCGTTCGGCCACCAGGTCCAGTCCGCGCGGCCAGTCGTCGAATCTCGCGAACGGCACGAGCAGTGCATGGCCCATCGACACCCGCACGCATCGGCGGTACAGCGGGTCGGCGCAACCCTGACCGAAAAGCACTGCGTCGACGCCCAATCCGGCGGCGTTGCGGAAGATCGACCCGATGTTCTCGTGGTCGTTCACACCTTCGAGGATCGCAACGGTCCGCGCGCTCTCGAGGACCTCCGGCACCGTGAGCACGGGCGGTCGGCGCGACACGGCGAGCACGCCGCGGTTGAGGTGGAAGCCGACGATCTCGGCCATGACCTCGGCGGTGGCGCGGAAGAACGGGACACCGGCCAGCCCGGGATCACGGAGATCGGCGTCGAGCTCGTCGAGGCGTTTCGCGACACCGAGGAAGGCGTGGGTCGCGAACCGTGACGCGATCATCCGCTGGGCGACGAGAACGCCTTCGGCGATGACCAGACCGCGGCCCGGGCGCCCGCCGGGCAGAACCGGGAGATCGGGCCGTCGGTCGACGGAGTTGAGGTCGCGGAAGTCGTCGACGCGCGGGTCCTCCGGGTCGTCGATGTCGATCACGTTCACTGCGAGCCCGGGCACCGCAACAGTCTGCCACCCGGACGAAACTGGCAGCGCACGGGTGTGAAACTGTGGAGGGCGTGACCAGCGATTCGACTCCGATGTCACGTCTGTCCCTCGCTCGCGCCACCGACGCGGACTGGGCCGACATCATCACCACCGATGCCCGCGCGTTCGCCATGCGCAATCCGCTGCCCGACGACGAGGTCGCCGATCTGCGCGGGAAGGTCGCCGACGACGACGTCGTGCTGGTGCGCGACACCGGGTTGGACACGCAGCCTCTCGTCGGGGTGGCGATGTTCTACCGGATGTCGATGTCACTGCCCGGCGGTGGCGTGTCCGACGCGGCCGGACTGTCGTGGGTCTCGGTGGCGTCGACCCACCGGCGTCGCGGCATCCTCCGCCGCATGCTCACCGAACTCGTCGAGCAGTGGGAATCGGAGAAGTACACCTTCGGAATCCTCACCGCAAGTGAGGGCACCATCTACGAACGCTTCGGCTTCGGACCGGCATGCTTCGCGAACTCGGTGTCGCTGAGCCCGGGCGCCCAGATGCGCGCGGCCCAGCCCGACGATGCCACCGTCCGGTATGCCGACGCCGACGCGGTCGCCGCCGCGATCCCCGACCTCCACGCACGGTGGACGCTGACCACCCCGGGGGCGCTCACCCGCACCCCCGCCTGGTGGAATCCCATCCTGGCCGACCGGGCGTCGGAGCGACCGCTGTCGGCGAGCGGTCTGCACTACCTGCTGCACGCCGACGGCTACGCGAGCTATCGCATCTACAAGGACGAGACCGGCGCGGTGCGCGGCGAGGTCAACGAGGTCTTCGCGGTCACCGACGACGCACACACCGATCTGTGGCGCGTCCTGATCAGCCTCGACCTCATCCCCTCGCTCACCGCGACCATCCCGGTCGACGACCCGCTGTCACAGAAACTCGTGAATCTGCGGTCGGTGTCGGTCACCGGGACCGCCGACACGATGTGGCTGCGCATCCTCGACGTCCCGGCCGCACTCGGCGCCCGTCACTATGCCGCCGACCTGGACGCCGTGATCGAGGTGACCGACGAATTCCGCGGCCACGGAGGAGTTTTCGACATCTCGGTACGCGAGGGCGGCGCGATCGTCGCGCCGGCGAAGTCGGGAGCGACGCCCACCGTCTCGCTCGACATCTCGGTGTTGTCGAGCATCTACCTCGGCGGGATCCGACCCTCGGCCTTCGCGGCGGCGGGACGGCTGCGCGTCGACTCCCCGGCGACGCTGCGTGCACTGGACCATGCGTTCATGACCGACCGCGCACCCTTCTCGGGCACGTTCTTCTGAGTCAAATCGCGCGTGAGCGCGGGACATCGGTGTCGGCCTGCCCGAGGATCTTGTTGGCGATCTGCACGGCCTCGCGCAGGATGTCCCGCTCCTCGGCGGACAGTTCCGCGAGGCGGTCGCTCAACCATGCCTTGCGGGCGGCGAGTTCGTCGGTCACGACTTCGACGCCCTCCGGGGACAACGTCACGATGGCCTGACGGCCGTCGGTGGGATGGGGTTCGCGCTTGATCATCCCGAGATCCGACAGCGAGGCGATGACCCTGGTCATCGACGGCGGACGAACCCGCTCAGCGGCCGCGAGCGCACCTGGTGTCATCGGACCCTCGTGGTGCAGCGTGTTGAGGGCGGACAGCTGAGTGAGCGAGACCAGCTTGTTCTCCCGCCGACCACGGAGTCGGCGCGCCAGGCGCACGACGGCGAGGGACAGGTCGCCGGACAGACTTCCGTCACCATAAGGTGCATGCATTGCCAAATCGTAGGCCAGGAAATCGGCCTCGCTGCCCGCCCGCGGCGAAATTGAACCGGGTGGACGACACCGAAACGGGCAAACCCGGACGAAGGGTCGGCGTCGTCAGCCGATGAGGTCGGAGATCGGTCCGCGCGCGAAGTAGGCGACGAAGACCGCGGCGACGAGCCAGAGCAACGGATGCACGGTGCGCGCCTTGCCCGCCGCGGTCGCCATCACAACCCAGCTGATGAACCCGATGCCGATGCCGTTGGCGATCGAGTAGGTGAAGGGCATCGAGACCACCGTCAGGAACGCCGGCAATGCGTAGTCGAGTCGCTTGAAGTCAACCGTGGCGAGCTGGCCGATCATCATCGCGCCGACCACCACGAGCGCGGGCGCGACCGCCTCGAGCGGGATCACCTCGTAGAGCGGCGTCAGGAACATCGCCACCAGGAACAGCACGCCGGTCACCACATTGGCCAGGCCGGTACGCGCACCTTCGGCGATACCGGACGCGGACTCCACGAAGACCGTGTTCGACGACGCCGAGGCGGCACCGCCGGCGATGGCGCCGGCCCCCTCGACGACGAGCGCTCGGCCGATACCGGGCAGGTTGCCCTTCTCGTCGGCGAGCCCGGCCTCCTTGCCGAGGCCGGTCATCGTGCCCATGGCGTCGAAGAAGTTGGAGAGCACCAGCGCGAAGACCAGCACCGATGCCGCGAGCACACCGATCCGGGTGAACGCGCCGAACAGGTCGACGTCACCGACCAGGCTGAGATCGGGCAGACCGCCGAGGGCGCTGGGGATGTCGGGCACGCTGAGTCCCCAACCGGAGGGGTTGTCGACGCTGGACCCGTAATCGAAGATCCGCTCCAGCACGATCGACAGCACCGTCGTGATGGCGATACCGATCAACAGGCCACCGGGGACCCGACGCACCACCAGGACGCCCATCAGCAGCACCCCGACCGCGAAGATCAGTGTGGGGATCGTGGAGATCGAGTTGTCGCTGCCCAGCTGCACCGGGACGGTGGTGCCGGCGGCATCGGGGATGCGCTTGACGAATCCCGCGTCGACGAAACCGATGAAGGCGATGAACAGACCGATGCCGGCCGCGATCGCGGCTTTCAGTTCGGGGGGCACCGCGTTGAACACCGCAGTGCGGAATCCGGTGACGGCCAGCAGGACGATGATGATGCCGTCGACGACCACCAGACCCATTGCCTCGGGCCAGGTCACCTGCGGCGCGATGGACACCGCCAGCAGGCTGTTGATGCCGAGACCCGCCGCGATCGCGAACGGATAGTTGGCGACCAGGCCGAACAGGATCGACATCACGCCCGCGACGAGCGCGGTGACCGCGGCGACCTGCGCCAGCGGCAGGACGTTGCCCAGGACGTCGGTGTTCTTGTCCCCGCCCGGGATACCGCCGATGATGATCGGGTTGAGCACCACGATGTAGGCCATCGTGAAGAACGTGACCAGGCCACCGCGGAACTCGCGGTTGATCGTCGAACCGCGTTCGGAGATCTTGAAGAACCGGTCGAGCGGGCCGCGCGGGACCGCAGAATCCGGCCCCGGGGTGGTCGCGGGAAAGTCGGGCTCGGTGGGGAGGTTCCCCTTCGACATGTCCGCACCCGGGGTGTCGGAGGACCTCAGATCGCGAGACTCACTCGGCTCATCGTGTGGCACGTTCCGAAAGCTACCCTGTTGTCCATGTCCACGACACTCGAGATCCCCGAACTCCCCCGCGCGTTGCGCGCCCCGGAGCCGGTCATCGTGGTCGGGATGATCGGGTGGGTGGTGGCGACGGTGATCGTCGCCCTGACCGATCTCGGTGGCGACCGCGCGCTGCCGGTCTGCCTGGTGGGCCTGGCCGTCGGTCTGCTCGGGACGACGATCGTCCTCGTCCAGCGCGCCGGTGTCCGACGCGGTGATCGAGGCGCGCAGGAAGGTCTCGACTAGCTTCTGTCCGGTTCGGCCCTGTCCGGTTCTGCCCTGTCCGGATTTGCGGCCGCGGCGAATTCGTCGACCGCGACCGGCACCTCGAGGCGTCCGAGACTGAACCCACCGGACTTACGCTCCAGACGCTTTCGAACGACCAGGTACAGCACGACGGTCCCGGCGTAGATGAGCGCCGGCAGGATCGTCGACGCGATGATCGGCTCGATCAGCGCCGCCCCGGGCAGGGCCACCATCAGCACCACCCCGACGCCGAGGATGAGCAGCGGCCGGCACCGGGGTCTGGGTCCGGGGGTTCACCCTGGCCATCAGCCGGTGCGCCGGGAAGCGACGATCGCGGGCCATCGCGAAGACCTGCCGGGCGCAGGCCGCCATCACCACCATGGCGGCGCCCGAACATCGCGAAGACGATGCAGGCGAGCAGGATTCGCTCGGCGGCCGGCCCGAGTTGTTCCCGGATGATCGCGGCGACCGGCGACCCGTCGGCCGTCACCGCCCGGACGTCCTCGATCGCCGTGGTCAGGACGATGAGGAAGACCAGTCCCAGGACCGCGGCGGCCACCACCGATCCGACGATCGCCCGGGGCACGCTGCGGAACGGATCCTTCGCCTCTGCGGCGAGGTTGGCCGCGACCGCGCCGGAGGTGAACAGGCCGAGCAACCGGGTCGAGGCGATCACCGGCACGGCCTGGATGACGAGCACGACGAGCGTGATGACGCGGGCGACGTCTTCGTCCTCGGCCATCCCGCCGAGCGGCATCAGCGCCTGACTGGCCAGCGCGTTGTCCATGGCGACCACGCCGATCGCGAGGTACCAGAAGCTCGGCCAGCCGAAGAACCAACCGATCTTCGGGTTCGCCGGCCTCGACGACCCGTCGGGTGGTTACACGAGCAGGTCGTCCAGCCGTTGCGCGATGATCCCGACCGCGTATCCGAGACGTTCGAACGCCTTGTTGGTGGTCTGGCCGTGGTAGTAGCGGTAGTAGATCTGCTGGGCGATCACCCCCGCCCGGAACAGTCCGAACACCTCATACCAGCGCCAGCGTTCCGGCGTCATGTCGAATCCCATGCGCTCGCAATAGTTCTCGACGAACTCGGCACGACTGAGCATGCCGGGCAGGTGCGTCGGGACACGTCGCATGAGCTGCATGGCATCCGGGTCGTCGGCCTGGATCCAGTAGGCCATCGAACCCGCGACATCCATCAGGGGATCGCCGAGGGTCGCCATCTCCCAGTCCAGGATGCCGATCACCCGGGTGGGATCGTCCTTGTCGAGGACGACGTTGTCGAGCTTGAAGTCGTTGTGGATGACGCAGTTGGCGACGTCATCGGGCTGGTTGTCGGCCAGCCACGTCATCGTCGACTCGAAGTCGGGCACGTCGTCGGTGTGCGCGTTGCGGAACCGCGCCGACCAGCCCTCGACCTGCCGTCGCACATAACCCGGCCCCTTGCCGAGATCGGCGAGTCCGGTCGTGCTCGGATCGACCGAGTGGACCTCGACCAGGGTGTCGATGAAGTTCAGACAGAGCCGGCGTGCCTGCTCGGCGTCGAGCGGGACGTCGGCGGGCCACTCGGTCCGCGGGATGACACCGTCGATGCGGCCCATCACGTAGAAGTCCGCGCCCAGGACCGACTCGTCGTCGCAGAAGGCGATCATCGGCGCGATGTAGCGGATGGCGGTCGCGAGTTCGGACTGGATCCGGTACTCGCGTGCCATGTCGTGCGCGCCCCGCGCCTTGGTACCCCGGGGCGCCCGGCGCAGGATCAGATCCCTGGACGGGTAGCGCAGCAGGTACGTGAGATTGGAAGCGCCACCGCCGAATTGACGGACCTCCGGCACGGCGTCGAGACCGGTCGGGTCCGCGGCGTTGGCCTCCAGCCACTTCGCCATCGCCTCGACGTCGAATGCATCCTCGGCGCGGACGTCGCCCGCGCCGGCCACCTCGTTGGTCATCCTCGTCTCCCGATCAGCGGTACTTGCCGAACTCGATGCGGGCAACCACGTTGCGGTGCACCTCGTCCGGACCGTCGGCGAGTCGGAGCGACCGCGCGCCCACCCACGCCTGCGCGAGCGGGAAGTCGTCGGTGAGACCGGCGCCGCCGTGTAACTGGATGGCGAGGTCGATCACGTCGAGAGCCATGTTGGGTACCTCGACCTTGATCTCGCTGACCGCCGAGAGGGCTTCGCGGGACATGCCCTGGTCGAGCAACCAGGCCGCGTGGTGGACGAGGAGTCGCGATCGGTTGATCGCGATGCGAGCGTCGGCGATGCGCTCGCTGTTGCCACCGAGCCGTGCGAGCTGCTTGCCGAACGCCTCCCGCGAGAGTGCCCGACGCACACCGAGTTCCAGCGCCCGCTCGGCGAGTCCGATCGCCCGCATGCAGTGGTGCACGCGACCCGGACCGAGCCGACCCTGGGCGATCTCGAAGGCGCGGCCGGGTCCGAGCAGGATGTTCGACGCCGGGACGCGCACGTTGTCGAAGCTGACCTCGCCGTGGCCGAACGGCTCGTCGAAGTAGCCCATGGTGGTGAGCATCCGGTCGATCGTGACGCCGGGGGCGTCGATCGGGATGAGGACCATCGTGTGCCGCGACTTCCGGTCGGCCTCGGCGTCGGTGACGCCCATGAAGATGAGGACCTTGCAGTCCGGGTGGCCGACACCGGTGGAGAACCACTTGGTCCCGTTGATGACCACGTCATCGCCGTCGAGCACGGCGGTCGCGGCCATGTTGGTGGCGTCCGACGACGCGACGGCCGGCTCGGTCATGCAGAAGGCGCTGCGGATCTCGGCGGTCAGAAGGGGTTCGAGCCACTGTGTGCGCTGCTCGTCGGTGCCGTAGCGCAGCAACACCTCCATGTTGCCGGTGTCGGGCGCATTGCAGTTGAAGATCACCGGCGCGAGCCCGGACGATCCCATCGCCTCCGCGATCGGCGCATACTCGGAGTTGGTCAACCCGGCGCCGCCGTCGGTGCCGAAGTCGGCGGCATAGCGGCCGGCGTGCTCGGCGGGCAGGAAGAGGTTCCACAACCCCTCCGAGCGGGCCTTCTTCTGCAGTTCGGCGATGATCGGCGACGGCGTCCACGGGTTGCCGTTCTCGTCGCGGCGGGTCTTGATGTCCCGATGGATCTCGGGTTCGACCGGCTCGATCTCGGTGGTCACGAAGGTGCGCACGCGTTCGGTGAGTTCGGCCGACCGCGCTGACGGAGAGAAATCCATACCCGACCGTATCGCGATGAACCGATTACTCGTCATCGTTCCGAACAAACCGGCGCGGCGTCGGGCGCCGTCACTTCCAGTACAAGGTCGTCTGCTCCGGTCCGGCCGTGGTGCTCACCAGTTTCGCGAAGCAGTTGTCCGGGCCGAATCCCTGGGCGCGACACCAGTTGTTGGCCTCGACCGGGCCCGGGAAGGTCGCCGCGGCCACCGTCACCCACCAGCCGCGGTACGAGAACACCGGCCACTCGTCGCTCCACAGGAGCCGAACGTCGTTGAATCGCAACCGGAGTGCCAGGAACTCGTCGAGGATGGCCTGGTCGGTCCAGGTCCGCCCCTCGGCAACGAGACCCGGCCGTTTGGAGCTCAGCTGCGCCACCCACCGGTTGTTCAGGTTCGCCACGATGAATGCCCGATCGGCGTCGGCCTGCAGACGGAGGGCGCTGACGCTGCTCGCCGTCACGTCGGCTCCGGCCGGGAACGACGCCCCGGTGGCGGTCGACGACGCGGCCGTTCCCGACTGCGGAGTCGCGAGCTTCGGCGCGGCCCCGGAGGTCGGGCCCTTGTCGCAGTCGACGAGGTAGCGGGCGTCGCCGGCCGCACTCCCCTGGGCACCGAGCGTGTCCGGCAGCCGGAAGAAGCTCCCGGGCGGATAGGTGAGTTCCATCGTCAGCGCCTCGCCCGCCCCGTCGAGCGAGGGCACCGCGACCGGCGCCCGCTGGAAGTCGAAGTTCCCCGACGCGACGATGCCGCTGCCGTCGGAGATGGTGATGCGTGTCTGCGGCCCGTACAGGACGTCGCCGCCCGGACACTTCGCGGTGACCTTCATCGTCACGCCCAGCCCACCCGCCGACGTGCGGAACGACTGCGGCGTGAACACTGGGGGCGCCCCGCACGGCGTGACGTACTCGGGTTCGCCGCCGTCGGCGGTGCCGGCCTCGCGAGTCGTGCCCGGAACGATGGCCTCCGGACCGGTGGGCGCGAAGCCGGTGATCGTGGTCGCGGTCATCGTGATCAGGCGGTCGCCGACGGCGAACGTCAATGCCGGACGCGGTTCGGTGACACCCGCGGCGGGGGCATTGCCGATTGTGGACGGGGGCACCGACCACACTGGCGCACCGCCCACCAGATCCAGGGCGGTCACGCCGCCGTCGGCCATGGGCGCGATGAGGCGTTCGCCGTCGGTGACGGCGTGGCCGGTCGACCCGTAGACCGGCCCGGTCGGAGTCGTCCACAACGTCTGGCCGGAGATGGCATCGACTGCAGTGACAGCGTCGTGCGTCGTCCACACGACTTCACGGTCATCGGCCAGCACGACGGTCGGCGAGGTGTGGGCCGGGAGATCAGTCGTCGTCCAGATCCGCGCCCCGTCCGCGACGTCGGTGTATGCACCGTCGATGAGCACACGCCCGCTCTGGGTCGGAGTCATGACAGCAGCGGACTCCACGCTCACACCCGCCAAGTCGCTGGATGTGCCGTCCGGCCGGACCACGACGACCGGACCATTCGTCGGTGTGCCGCTTGTCATGCTGCCCGTCACCACGAGGACCGATCCGTCCGGGCGTGGCACCATCCCGGTCCGGCCCGGACTCGTGAAGATCACCCGGCCGTCGTCGGCCGAGATGACGGCGACCACGCCGTCGGCGCTCGCGACGAGCTCGTCGGTGGCGATGAACTGCGAGGCGTCCCCGCTCGGAAGCGCTTCGGGCAGGTCGATCGTGCGCTGCCACTCCACGCCTCCTGGCGTCACCTTGTGGAACACGACCTGGCGTTCGTTGCCACCACTGAAATCGCGGACGAACGCCGCCTTCCCGTTGAACGCGATCCCGAACGCCTGCGGCGGAGCGGGAGCACGGCCGATCTCGCGACCTGTCCGGACGTCGACGAAATACGCGGCGCCCCGACCCAGGCAGGCGATGGTGCTGTCCACGATGGAGTCCGAGCACCCGGACACCAGTTCGCCGAACGACCACGTCCGGCCGGACTCGGCGTCTATCCCGACGGGCCGCAGTGCCGGGCCGTTCGTGGAGTCACCTACCTGCACGAGCGTCACCAATGTGTGGTCGTCGTGGACCGCACCCTGAGTCCTGTACGTCGCCTCGAGCGGCAGACCGGAGACGTACCCCGTACCACCCAACGAACTCGCGTCGACGCTCCAGGCGGGACTCGGCGCGGTCGGGAACGAACCGGTGAGCTGACCGGCGACGAGGTCCGGAGTGTCGTCGGAATTGCCACTCGACGAGGACACCTTCCACCACACGACGCCCCCGAGGACCAGCGCGAGGACACAGACCAACGCGACGCCCGTGATCAGGTACGCGCGCCGATTGGACCTGCGCGGGTACCCGGGCTGGGGATATCCGGGCTGGGGGTACCCCGGTCGTGGATAACCCGGCGGTGGGTAGCCCGGCGGCGGGTAGCCCGGCGGCGGGTAGCCGTACTGGGGCTGTCCGGGTGGCGGCGAATAGCCAGTCGGCGGTTGTTGATACGGCGGTGGGTACTGCGGCGTCGGGCCCGTCTGCGTGGCGCCGTAGGGGTCCGGCGCCGGGGCCTTGTTCAGCGACACCCCCGGGACCACCGTCGGGCGGGCAGGTTGGATCGTCGTCGGCGACTCGTCCCGGTCGGCTGGTCCGGGCACGGTCGCGTCATCGTCGGGTGGCCCCGGATTCGACATCCGTCCAGTGAATCCCAGTCCGACGCCGTTCGACTGTCCCCCACCCGGGGGAATTTCGGCGGCCGCTCACGCCGACCGAGCAGCTCCCGCATCTGCACAGCGAGCCCGGGTGCGCCCCGCCGGCTGAGTAGCTCGCGCTCCCCGAGCGACCCCGAGCGACCGTCGAGGCCTTCGTTCGTGACAAACCCACCACTTTTCGACCGGAAATCGAAACGGGTGTGACTGAAGTTCATCACTGTCAACGATCAACGCGCATTCAACGAAATCGACTGCACAGTCGACAATTTCGGGATCTCGAGCCTGTGGAGAAACCTCGTGATCGAACGAATGTTCCTGTACCTTGGAGTCATGCCAGAGCTCGCCACTCTCCTCGATCAGCTCATCGAAACCACACCACCCGCCGATGACCCCACGGGCAGAGCGACGTTCGACGCCCTCGAGACGCTGCGTTTGATCCGCAACACCGTCGACCACCAGATCGTCACCCACACATCGCAACTCGGCGAACTCCGTATCGCCCAGAAAGCCGGCAGCACCACCAAGAAGCTGCTGATCGAGTCAGGCCATGCGCCGGCCGCCGCTCTTCGCACCATGCGGAGTGTCGATGCCCTGCCGACGTTGCCGGCCCTGGCGCGTCACGCCGCCGACGGGCGGCTGTCCAGCGAGATCGTCGATGCCATCATTCGTGGAATGAACCAGATCGAGAAGTGCTGCGCCGACGGCATTTCCGATGACGAGCGCTCCGAGTACGAGATCGAGCTCATCGCCCAAGCACTGTCGGGCGCGACACCGGCAGAAGTGCTCAAGTTCGCCCGAGCCGTCGCCAACGGCCTTGCCGACGCTTCCGATACCGGAGTCCCCGCCGCCGCCGACCCATCGCTGAACTCGGTGAACGCCCACACCACCGACGACGGCCGCGTCGAAATCCGGGCCGACCTCACCCAGATCGTCGGCGAGAAGTTCCAGGCCATGATCGACGAACGATCGTGTCCACGGCCCGAACCCGACGGCGCCGAAGATCGTCGCACCGCCGAGCAGCGCCGTGCCGACGCTTTCGAGTTGATCCTCGACCAAGCCGCGATCGGCGCGACCATCGATACCGTCGGAAGTCCACGCACGCAACTGATGCTGACCATCCCCGCCACCGGAGAACTCGCAACGCTGCCGTGGACCGGGACGGTCAGCCATGCCACCGCGAAACAGGTCTCCTGCGACGGATCCCTGACCGAGATCGTCCTCGACAGTGAGGGCGTACCGCTGCAGATGGGTCACACCCGTCGGTTGTATCCGGCACACCTCCGCAAGGCAATCATCGTCCGCGACGCCTGCTGCATCAAATGCGGTGCGCCGCCGTCCCATACACAGGTGCATCACATCAAGTCGTGGGCCGACGGCGGACCCACCGACCTCGACAACGGCTGCCTGCTGTGTCAACGCTGCCACACCCAGGTCCACCACCACGGCTGGGACATTGTCATGGGCTTCGACCGCCACCCCTGGCTCATCCCACCCGTGTCGATCGATCCGCACCGCCGACCGCTACCCGCCTACAACCGACGCACCATGCGACTCGACGACGCCGCCTGACCGGCCGTCCGACACACACTTTCGCGTAGCACCTTCCGCACCCGGGCCACACCCCGGGACCGCATCAGTCCCTTGACAACTCCACAGTGAACCCGGCCGGGTACCGCGCTGGGCGTGACCTATTACCGGTCCCCGGCGAGACCACCGGAGCCACGGCGTGATTCGTACCCGAGCAATATCCAGGTACAGAACACCACCCAGATCGCCCCGAACAACCATCCGGCCACGACGTCCGTGGCCCAGTGCACGGCGAGTTGTATTCGGGTGAGGCCGACGAGGATCGACAGCACGGGGGCGATCACGAGGATCCAGCGATGCGCCCGCACCCAGGGCGAGCAACGAAACGCCGCGACAGCGAACAGCCCGAACACGACCATCGTCATCATCGCGTGCCCGGAGGGGAACGAGAAGGTGTCGATGTTCAGTAGACGTTCTTCGACGGGTGGCCGGTCCCGCGCGAACGAGTACTTGAGTGCCTGCATCAGACCGTATCCGAAAAGCACTCCGGCGCCGACGAAGACCGCGTCGACTCGGTGCCGGGTCACGGCGAGTGTCACCACGACCGCACATGTCAGCACCACCATCGTCACCGTGTTGCCGAGTACCGTCACCACTTCGGCGATCGAGACCCACGGCTCCGACCGGTTCTCGACCACCCAGTTCAGGATGTCCTCGTCGATCGTCGTCGGAGAGGGGAACATTCCGTCACCCTATCCAGGCGTCGCTCAAGTCGCCCTCAAGTACGTCGCAAGCGTCGGCGTCGACAGTGGTCATCGAACCAGCCCGACCCCCGTACCGATGAGGACCCGCACGATGACGACCCACCCCGCCCACACCGCTCACCCGATCCAGCTCCGGCTCCCCGGCCAGGCGGCAGCGCCCGACGGACCGCTCGACCCGTTCATGATGTACGTCCTGCACCACGGATTCCGGCGAGACCTCGCCGACTTCGCCGCGACCGTCCCGGCCACCCCCGTCGACGACGCGGGGACCTGGCGTGCGCTCTCCCGTCGATGGGCGATGTTCGCCCATGCGCTGCACCACCACCACACCGGCGAGGACCTGGAACTGTGGCCGCTGCTGCTCGAGCGGTGCGACAACGCCGAGGCGGAGATCCTGCAGGCGATGGAGGCCGAGCACGACGAGATCGATCCGCTGCTCGAAGAGTGTGCGGCCGGCTTCGCCCGGATGGCCGAGCGCGCCGACGAACAGACCCGGGCCGACCTCGCGGACGCGCTGCACCGCGCCCAGGCGGTCCTCGGCAGGCACCTGGCCCATGAGGAGACCGATGCGATCGCCATCGTGCAGCGCCGCTTGACGCCGCAGGACTGGGACGCCTTCGAGGAGAAGATGAGCAAGCGCGCGGGTCTGGCCGAGACCCTGCGGACGTGCCCGCTGATGGCGAAAGGGCTGACCGGTCCCGACCGCGACGCGGTCTACGCCCGCATCCCCGCCGTCCTGCGGCTGATGATCAGACTCGGCGGACCGAAGTTCCGGCGCCTCGACGACCGCGCGTTCTACTACAACCCACGCTGAACACCGACGGCCGGCGAACTCACCGCGCCAGCGACCGACCGATCACCAACCGCTGGATCTGGTTGGTGCCCTCGAAGATCTGGGTGATCTTCGCTTCGCGCATGTAGCGCTCGACCGGGAAGTCCCGGGTGTAGCCGTAACCGCCGAACACCTGGACCGCATCGGTGGTGACCTTCATCGCGGCGTCGGTGGCCACCAGTTTGGCGGTCGCCGCCGCGCGCGTGTAGTCGATGCCGGCGTCGCGGCGTCGAGCGGCGTCGAGGTAGGTCGCGCGGGCCGAGTCGACCGCGGCGGCCATGTCGGCGAGCACGAACGACAGCCCCTGGTGGTCGATGATCTTGCGGCCGAACGCGGCTCGTTCCTGCGCGTAGTCGACGGCGGCGTCGAGCGCCGCCTGCGCCAGGCCGGTGGCCACCGCAGCGATGCCCAGGCGTCCGGAATCAAGCGCGGAGAAGGCGATCTGCAGCCCCTGCCCCTCCGCCCCCAGCCGGCGTCCCTCCTCGACGAACGCGTCGTCGTAGGTGGCGCCGGTCGTCGGGACCGCATGCAGACCCATCTTGTCCTCGGGCTTGCCGAAGCTGAGCCCCTCGGTGTCCCGGGCGACGAAGAAGCAGGAAACCCCCTTGGAACCCTCACCGGTGCGGGCGAAGACGTTGTACACATCGGCGATGCCGCCGTGCGTGATCCACGCCTTCGAACCCGTCATCGAGTAACCGCCGTCGGTCGATACGGCGCGGCACGCGAGCGCCGCGGCGTCGGATCCGGCCTGGGGTTCGCTCAGACTGTAGGCACCGATCAGCCTGCCGTTCAACAGATCTGGCAGCCACTGCTGCTTCTGTTCGTCGGTGCCGAAGTTGAACAGCGGATGGCAGGCCAGCCCGTGCACGCTGACCGCCACGGCGACCGCAGCCCAGCGCGCGCCCAGCTCCTCGAGCACCTGCAAGTAGACCTCATACGGCTGGCCGCCGCCGTCCCACTCCGTCGGGTACGGCAGCCCGAGCAACCCCGCCACACCCAATTCGGCGAACAACCCGTCCGGGTACTGGCGGTCCTTCTCGTGCTGGTCGACGATCGGCGCCATGCGCTTGTCGGCGATGTCGCGGACCAGCGCGATCAGGTCGCGCGCCTCGTCGTTGGGGAGCAGGCGATCGACCGGCATTCCAGACCTCCAGGGTTACGAAACTAGTACTCAGGTCCTCTGCACAGTACTATTTCGGGCAGCGAAGGTACAGCCGGAAAGGAGCAGGCATGGCGACCCAGGGTTTCGCCACCCGCCGACGGGCCGCGCTGTTCGACGCCCTTCTCGAACTGATCCTGCGTGAAGGGTTCGCGCACCTGTCGATCGGTTCCATCGCCGCCGAACTCCGTTGCTCGAAGTCGACGCTGTACACCCTTGCCGCCAGCAAGGAACAACTGGTCACCGCCACCGTGACGCACTTCTTCCGCAGCGCGACCGAACAGGTCGAGTCACGGGTCGCGGCGTCGTCGAGTCCGCGCGAACGGGTCATCGTCTACCTGGTGGCGGTGGGCGAGGCACTCGCACCGGCCTCGGAGGCGTTCATGCGCGATCTCGACGCGTTCGAACCGGCACGCGCGCTGTACGAGCGCAACACCGCGGCGGCATCGTCCCGGGTCCAAGCGCTCATCGCCGACGGGGTGTCGGCCGGCGAGTTCCGCAACGTCGACGCCGCGTTCGCCGCCGACCTCGCCTCATCGATGATGAGCCGGATCCAGCGTCGCGAGGTGTGGGCCGCGACCGGACTCGACGACGCGGCCGCCTACCGCCAGCTCGCGTCGATCCTCACCGCGGGGATCGACGCCGGCCCGGACGCTCGAGGTGGGTGACACCCGCGTCGTCGACCCACCATTCGACCCGCACTTCCCGTGCGACATCGGGGCCGTCTCCGCCGTCGTTGCTGCGCAACGCGATCCACAGTTCGTCGTGTAGCCGGACATCGCCGTGCGGGATCTCGATCCCCCGCGACGCCCCGAAGCGCACCACCGCCGGGTGCGCCCAGCCGACCGCCTCCCCCGGCGCGGACACCGACGCCGAATACTCCTCGCTCGCGAGCGGCAGGTCGAGCAGCGTGCCCAGCAGGTCGGCGTCGGCCGAGACCACGGTGGGTCCGGCGAGTACCGCCTCGTCGTCGGCCAGCGCCTGCAGGAACCACGGCCGGTCGACGACCACCGCGCGGTCGGCGGTTGTGCCGGCGAGGGTGCGCACCCGCTCAGGCACCTCGACGTCGTGCGCATCGACGATGCCGCTCCGGCACGCCGCGACGACGGCGGCATACACGGACACCGTTGCGCCCGCAGTGATCACACGCTCCCGATCGCCGAGCCGGGTCAGCAGCAGCGTCGCGTCGTCGGCGGAGTCGGGTTCCAGCCGGGCGAGGGCGCCGGCGAGCTCGTCGGCATACGGGTGGTCGAGGGGATCGATGATGTTCTCGAGAACCTCATCCGACGGCGATCGGTACTCCCCCAGCAGCAGACCGTCGATCTCCGCATGGCGTCGTAACCACCACGCGGTGTAGCCCGTCCGGTCGGCGAGCAGCGGCCGGATCCGTTCGTCGGTGGCCATCATGGTCAACGCCTCCGGCCAGCGCCGGTCCTCGATCAGGTCGAGATCCCGCACTGCACTGAGCTTCTCGGGCGCGTCCGGGAGGGTGGCCCACCAGTCCTCCTCGTCGGGCAGGTCATGCTCGGGCGCGACGGGCAGGTCGTCGTCGACGGTCACGAAACCCCAGCCGACGCCGATCCGCCGCAGTTCCTCGACGCCGCACTCGGCGACCACCTCGGCGTCGACCACACCGAACGGGTGATCGTCGACCAAGACCTCGAGCAGCGGGCTGCCCGGCAGCAGGAGTTCGTCGGCCGGCCGCAACTCGCCGTCGGCATCGGGGAGGGCGAGCGTCGAGAGCCACGACGGCACCTGTGCTTCCGGATCGGCCCGCAACACCGCACACACCTCGACGGCGAGCCGGTCATCGTCGGGGCCGGCCGCATCGAAGTCGACATCGTCGACGAGGCTGCGCAGCGCCGGGTCCGAGACCGCCTGCGCGACCGTCAGATCCGCGACGCCGAGTCGGGTCAGCAGTTCGTGGCGCGCCTCGGGATGCACGGTGGGAATCCACCGCATGGGGGTCGAGATCCGGTCACTGACATAGAGTCCGCGCACCCCGATCGCCATCCGTCCGTCCGATCTCGGGATCGGCAGGGCACCGAGTTCCTCCACCTCGCGGCCGGTCGACACCAGGGGCGACAGGGCGTCGTACAGGTCGTGCCACCACGACGGTTCACGGTCGACGCCGACGAGACGTTCGGCGAGCTCCGCGAGCCCGAGCTCCGACACACCCAGCCGGCCCAGCGTCGGGAGATGTTGTGTCAGCGACAGATCCGGGTGGATCAGGTCAGCGAACAGGTCGCCGAGTATCCCTGCGAGCCGATCGGTCAGACCCACGAGCATCACCCCGCGCGGCGGCACCAGGTCGGCACCGGCCGCCGCCGGAAGCCACGCGACATCCCGCAGTTCGCGACGAACCGCCTCGACCAGACGCGCGTCGTCGGGATTACGCGCGAGATGCAGTTCGGGTACCAGCTCGACCCTGCGCACCGGTTCGACGAGCCGCACGAGATCGACGTAACCCGCTGCTGCGTCGCCGATCTCGGCACGTGGATGGAGGTGCCGTCGATCCGGCGTGAGTGCCAGGTCGGTGATACACCGGCACGGCAGGCTGAGTTCGATGTCGGTGGGCGTGGGGGCGCGCAGGACCTCGCCGGCCGCCGCGGGCTCACCGTCGGCGTCGACGAGCCAGCGGGTGCCGCCCCGGGCGACCTCGAGCCAGCGGCGCGTCGACGGCAGGTCGGTCGCGTCCGGCGCACCGGCGACGGACACCGTCGTCACGACCGAGCGCGCGGTATCGTCGTCGACGTCCGGCCCCGCCGACCGTTCGGCCGACACCTCGACATCACCGACGCTGATGTGTTGCAGCGCAGTCAGTTCGACGATTAGATCCGGCGCCTGGCCGAGCATGGCGTCGAGGAGCGGTCCGGGTTCCTCGCGGAGGTGCAGGACCACCTCGGTGTCGAAGCCATCGGTCGGCGTCTGATCCGTCGGCCACACCAGCCGCAGCACCGGCACGTCCGCGGGCCCGTCGACAGAGATCCCGGCAGCTCGCGCAGCGTCCATCGCGTCTTCTCGGTCGAAGACCACCGACCCACTGCGCGAACGGATCTCGATTCGATCGGCGACCGTCGCGGTGGCGGTGAAGCCGACCCCGAACCGCCCGATCTGCCGGGCGCCCGAGTCGTCCGCGGCCTTCGCCGACACCCGCAACGCGGCGAGTGAACGCACCCCCGCATCGGTTAGCGGGGCGCCGGTGTTGGCGACATGCAACTCGGTGCCGTCCACCCAGACCGCCAGCCGGCCCTCGACACCGGCCGCCGCGGCCGCGTCGGCGGCGTTCGCGGCCAGTTCGGTCAGCAGTCGATCCCGGTAGCCGACGGTCACCAGATCCGCTTCGGCGGCCGCGTCCTCGGCCAACCGGGTCGGCGACGCCGCCCACGCATCCAGGGTCGACGACCGCAATGTCGCGGTGCCGAACGGATCGTCGGTCACGGTCGGTTCGCGCCGGATCAGGTCCGGGCCGGTTCCGCGTCCCGGGAGATCTCGACGACCTCGATCGCGCCGTCGTCGTAGGCGTCGTACGCGGGCGATCCGTTCCCCTTGGGGCCCTGCACGTCCGAGTGCGCACCGCATCCGTATTCGGCCGACACCACGCGCCCGTCGGCCGCCAGTTCGTTGGTGCAGGCGCCGAAGCCGGCGCGCAGCGCACCCGCGAGCGGGACGTAGAAACCACAGGTACAGCACGAGTACGGCGCGGCCTGCGCCATCTCCGAGCCGGGACCGAAGTCGCCGTCGTACCAGCGCTGCGCAGCCTCGGCGCGGCCCTCCGGGCTCAGGAGTCTCTTGCGGCCGAGGCCCAGCTCGCCCGCGACCTGACCGACGTCGTCGGGTTCCACGGACTCGGACTCGAATCGGAACTCGTCGCCGGTGTCGATCTGGTTCGGCACGAGACGCGGGTCGTCGGGTTCGGCGGCGAGCAGATCGCCCGGTGCGAGATCGCCCGACGCGACCCGCTCCGACCACGGCACCCACGGCGGCGCGAGCAGCGAGCCGTCACCCGGAAGCAGCACGACCTCGCTGAGCGTGATCTCGTCGCTGCCCGGGGAACCCGCCAGCACGACGCACCACTGCCAGCCCCGGTAGCCCGTGAGCTCGGCATCGAAGTAGTGCGCGGCGGCCCAGTCGCCCTCGGCGACACTGCGCCGGTGCGCGCCGGGCCGCTGACCTTCCTCGAGCAGCGCGGAACGAGCGATGTCGACGGCTGCCAGCAGCCGTTCGGCGTCACCGTGCCGTTCGCCGTCACCAACCTGAGTCACCGCTCCAGTGTGCAATACCGCCGACGTGTGCCACACAACCGACCCGCTTCAAGCGACCACAGTCGGAGATGAGGAACAATCGTCTGCGTGATCCCACGGAGTTCCCGACACGACGAGGGGCGCGGGGCCCCCAGGGGTCCCGCCGACCAGCACCCTCGGCAACCGCCACCCGACGGTCGCGCACGACGCGCCGCGCAGCACCCCGGTTCGACGAACTATCCGGCCGACGAGAC
Organism: Gordonia sp. NPDC127522; assembly: GCF_042672305.1. Taxonomy (NCBI): domain Bacteria; kingdom Bacillati; phylum Actinomycetota; class Actinomycetes; order Mycobacteriales; family Gordoniaceae; genus Gordonia; species Gordonia sp. NPDC127522. Next base: position 803,119 of record NZ_JBHXVK010000001.1, on the reverse strand, counting down.
GCGGCAGATGCGGACCCGGCGACCGGCGCCGGGATGGGGAGAGCCGCCGTCCGGGCCGGGTCCCGGCCGCAACGCCTACCTCCCCCCGCCGACCCACAATCCGCATCTCCCGCCGCTCGACGACCGCGCCCGTCCGCCGGCCGACGAGGCGACCCGGGCGATGCCGACCGACCACGGGCCCCAGAACGGTGGAAGCCGTACACCCAAGAAGCTGACGGTGATGCGGGTCGCGGCGATGCGGAGTCGCGAGCTGACCGGCAGGGGGATCGGCAAGATCCACCGGGCGGCCACCGCCGACGGCGCCGACCAGTCGGGCCTGACCGCGCTGACGCTGCCGGTGATCGCCAACTTCGCCGCCGACGCCGCGATGGCCGTTGCGCTCGCGAACACGCTGTTCTTCGCCGCCGCGACCGGTGAGTCGAAGACGAATGTGGCCTTGTATCTGGCACTGACGATCGCGCCGTTCGCCCTGATCGCTCCGCTCATCGGTCCGCTCCTCGACCGACTGCAGCGAGGCCGGCGGATCGCCATGGCCACGACCTTCGGACTGCGCGTCGTCCTGGCCCTGCTGATCATGGCCAACGTCCAGTGGAACGACGTGACCCAGCAGCTGGAATACGACCCGTGGGTGCTCTATCCCTGTGCCCTCGGTCTGCTGGTGCTGTCCAAATCGTTCGGCGTCCTCAAGTCGGCCGTCACGCCGCGTGTGGTGCCGCCGACCATCGACCTCCCCCGGGTCAATTCGCGGCTGACCACCTTCGGCCTCATCGGCGGCACGATCGTGGGCGGCGCGGTTGCCGCGGCCATCGAGTTCCTCCTCGGCCAGCTGCTCCCACTGCATCTGCCGGGCGCGATGGTGTGGCTGGCCGTCGTCGCCGCCGCCGGCGCCTACCTGTGCATGCGCATCCCGGCGTGGGTCGAGTCCACCGAGGGCGAGATCCCGACGACCCTCACCTACCACGGCGAGCCCGCGCGATCGGCCCCCGGCGACTCCGAGCAGCCGACAAGCGCTCGCGACGGCGCGAAGATGATCGCGGCGAAGATGCGCCAGCCACTCGGACGCAAGGTCGTCGCGGGCCTCTGGGGCAACGGCACGATCCGCATCCTGACCGGCTTCCTGACGCTGTTCGTGGCGTTCTACGCCAAGGCCCAGCAGGGCGACGCCTCGGACTGGACCCAGCTGCTTCTCCTCGGCGCGGTCGGCGCCGCCGCCGGCGTCGGCAACATGATCGGCAACGGCGTCGGCACCCGCCTCGAGCTGAAGAACCCGCCGAACATCGTCGTCGGCGCGACCGCCGCCTGCTTCGTCGTCGCGGTCCTGGCCGCCATCTTCGGCAACATCGCCGCGGCCGCCGTGGCAGCCCTGGTCGCCTCCGGCACCAGCGCGATCGGGAAGGTGTGCCTCGACTCGTCCATCCAGGACGACCTGCCCGACGAGTCCCGCGCCTCGGCGTTCGGCCGGTCGGAGACGGTGCTGCAGCTGTCGTGGGTCTTCGGCGCCTCGCTCGGCGTGCTGCTGCCGCCGACCCTGTGGATCGGTTTCACGGTCGTCTCGGTACTGCTCGGCCTCGGGCTGCTGCAGACGGTGATGACCACCCGCGGCAAGTCACTGGTCCCCGGTCTGGGCGGTCGACGCCCCGACCACGCCGCGCCCACCGTCGCCTTCCGCGCGGCAGAAGCCCGATCAACCACCCGGACCGGTCCGGCGGACGCCGACACCCGACCGCACGCCGCGCGGCCCTCGACCGCCCGCATGCCCACCCGGACCCCGTCGACCGCCCCGTTCGAGACCCGGGGTGAGCGCCCGTACAGCCCCGGCGATCACCCGCCGCCCAACCAGACAGGACAACGTCGTCAGTGATCAGCAGTGGTGAGAAGAAGGCTCTGTCGATCATCGCGATCGTCGTCGTGCTGTTCGTCGCGGTGGTGGGGACCTCGGTGTTCCTGCTGACCCGCGACGCGGCGCACGACGATCAGCCCTACCTGCACGTCGCGGTCGGCGACGAACTGCACACCGTCGACCCGCGCTGGTGGTGCGACCTGATGCTGACCGTGTGCGATCCCGAGATCACCGCGCCGAACGAGACCGCGACGGTGCCGGTGCCGGTGGGTTCGACGATCATGCTGACGGTCTCGAGCGAGATCGCGCAGGGTCCGTGGAACCTCGCGGCGGTCTATCAGACTCCGCGCGGGATCGTCGAGGACGAGCAGCAGCAGGGTGCGGACGACACCTTCACGGTGACGCTCCGGTCGGAACCGGACCGGGTGCTGGTCGGGTTCACCGTGATCTCGGCGTCGGCGCGGCTCACCCCCGCCGACGACGTCCTGCCGCGCGGCGAGCTCGCGGTTCAGACCGCGCCCGCCGCGTAGTCGGCCCTAGGAGTCGAGCTCCCGCGCGACAGCACGCACGACTTCGGAGATCCGCTGCGCGGTCTTGCGGTCGGGATAACGCCCCTTGCGCAGGTCCGGCTGAACCTTGCCCTCGAGCAGGGTGATGAGGTCGGCGACCATCCCGTGCAGTTCGTCGGGGGTGTGCCGCTTCACGTCCTTGCGGGCGGCCTCGCGAACGTTTTTCGAGACGCTGGGTGCGGGTTCGAGCACTTTCACGCTCAACGCCTGCGGGCCGCGACGACCGGCGGCCATGCCGAACTCGACGCGTTGGCCGGGTTTGAGCGCCTCGACTCCGTCGGGCAACGCTGCCGAACGGACGTAGACGTCCTCACCGCTCTCCTGGGAGAGGAAGCCGAAGCCCTTGTCCGCGTCGTACCACTTCACCTTGCCGGTCGGCACTGTGCTCACCCTCATCTGTTCTAGATCTGTCGAAAAACGACCCGTCACGACAAAAGACGCCGTCACCCATCTCGCGGCCCGGACGGCGGAAGACCGTGCGTACCCAGACGGATGCAAGGCGCCTGCTTCGGACCATCCTAGCCAACGCACCCCCGCGCGGTCACACCATTACCCGGCAGGCATGGTTCGCGCGGCGTCGCACCGGCCGGCATTGCACTACCGTGGCGGGTATGCAGAAGACATCCTCCCCGCGGTTGCTGCAGGCTGCCGGGGTTGTGTTCATGATCGGAATTCTGGCGATCGTGGCGTTGTTCCTGACACCGTTGGTGACCGGCGGCGACACCGCGCCGACCGCCGTCTACCTGCTGACCATGTGCGCACCGCTGGGCTTCGTCCTGGGCCTGGTGTACGCACTCCGTGCCGGACGCCGAGCCAGGTGAGGATCGTGACCACAACCATCGACACCACCCCCGATCTCTCCCCCGTCTCCGACGGGCGGGCGCTGCGTGACGCGTACAGCTGTTTCCCGTCGGGCGTCGTGGCGGTGTGTTGCGAACAGCGCGACGGGGATTCGACCACCCTGATCGGAATGGCCGCGAGCTCGTTCACCACCGTCTCGCTCGACCCGCCACTCGTCTCGGTCTGCGTCCAGAACACCTCGACGACCTGGCCGCGGATCCGCACGGCTCCGGCCATCGGGGTCAGCGTGTTCGCCGGCGACCAGATCGAACTCTGCAAGCAACTCGCCGGGTCGTCGGAGCACCGGTTCGACGGCATCACGCCGCTGAGCACCGATCGCGGGGCGGTCTTCGTGCCCGACGCGGCCGCCCACCTGTCGTGCACGATCCACAACGAGATCCAGGCCGGCGACCACACCGTCGTGTTGCTGGAGATCGAGACGTTGCGCGCTGACCCCGGCATCGAGCCCCTGGTCTTCCACGCCAGCACCTTCCGTGCGCTGGAAGCGCGCACGGACCCGACCCGGAAGTGAGTCGCCCAGCACCATGAGTACGACATCGACATGAGCAAGATCAGCCTCGGACTGCCGCTGCCCCGTTCCCCGCGGGAAGCAGCCACCTCCGGTGTGCCCATCGACGGGCCGCTACTCGACACGTTCGGTCGGGTCGCGAAGGATCTCCGGGTCTCGGTCACCGACCGCTGCAATCTGCGGTGCTCGTACTGCATGCCGGCGGAGGGTCTCGACTGGATGCCCACCGACCAGGTGCTGTCCACCGATGAACTGATCCGGGTGCTGACGGTGGCGGTGCGCGACCTGGGGATCGAGCGCATCCGGTTCACCGGCGGCGAACCTCTGTTGCGCCGCGACCTCGAGGACGTCATCGCCGCCGTCGCGGGCCTCCCGCAGTCACCCGAGATCGCGATGACGACGAACGGACTCGGACTGCCCCGCCGGGTCGGCGGTCTGGTCGACGCCGGCCTCGACCGCATCAACGTCTCGCTGGACACCATCGACCCGGCCCGCTTCGCCGAGATCACGCGCCGGGACCGTCTGTCCGATGTGCTCGACGGCCTGGCGGCGGCCCGCCGCGCCGGGCTCGACCCGGTCAAGGTCAACGCCGTGGTGCCCGACCGTGTCGACCTGCCCGGAGTCCCCGACCTGCTCGCCTACTGTCTCGAGCACGGTTACGAGCTGCGCATCATCGAGCAGATGCCACTCGACGCCGACCATGCGTGGCAACGAGCGCAGATGGTGACCGCACAGGAGATCCTCGCGACCCTGCGGGAACGGTTCACCCTGTTGCCCGACCCAGCTCCGCGCGGCAGCGCCCCGGCCGCCACGTGGCTCGTCGACGGCCATACCGGGTCGCACGGGCCGGCACGGGTCGGGGTCATCGCGTCGGTCACCCGGCCGTTCTGCGGGGACTGCGACCGCACCCGGCTCACCGCCGACGGGTCACTGCGCAACTGCCTCTTCGCGACGTCGGAGACCGATGTCCGGCACGCACTGCGCACCCTCCCCGACGACGAGATCGACGTAGCCATCGCGCGACTGTGGCGCGCGAACATGTGGGCGAAGGCGGCCGGCCACGAGGTGAACGCGGCGGGCTTCACCCAACCGGATCGACCGATGTCGGCGATCGGCGGCTAGGCTCACATCCGATGCAGCTCACAGTTCGGTTCTTCGCGGCCGCGCGCGCCGCGGCCGGTGCCGAGGAAAAGGTGATCGACGTCGATCCGTCGACCCCCCTCGGCGTCCTCGAGAACACCCTCGCCGCCGGAAACCCCTCCCTCGCCGAGGTTCTCGCACGCTGCTCGTATCTGCGCGACGAGATCGCGTTCTCCGATCGGACGCGTGCGCTCGGCACGTGCACGACACTCGACGTCCTCCCCCCGTTTGCCGGTGGCTGACGCCACACACCGCTTGTGACCTTAGTCACATCACGGCCCGGTAACAGGATGGGCACGGGACGGCCACTAACCCGTTGAACTGGGATGACGGCCGAAGTGGGTCGGAAGACCCGGATCCGGGCCGAAAATCGCTTGCGTCCAAGCAGGTGATTCAGTCCAACGAACGACGTACTGTTCGAAGCGTCCTCCTCGGAGGTCACGACACAGCAACCAAGACATAACGTCCCACCGGCCGCGCCGAGCCTCGTTCCGCCGGTGGGAACGACAAGCAATCTAGGAACGAGGACGGGGGACCCAACCTCATCCCCTGAGACCGGGCACCACACCAGGTGTCCTCGGGGTTAAGTCCCGGAAGTCGCGGCGACCACCACGACGACCCGAGACCGAGCACCTCTCGCTCGAACCCGACAGCTGACTTCGTAGGCGCGTGGAGAGAGGAACTACACACATGTCCGGACGTCATCGCAAGCAGACGACCAGCACGGCCGCCAAGACCATCACCAAGGTCGCCCTCACCGGCGCGGTCCTCGGCGGCGGAGCAGCCCTCCTGGGCACCGGTACCGCCAACGCGGCCACCGACGCCGAGTGGAACCAGGTCGCGCAGTGCGAATCCGGTGGCAACTGGGCCATCTCGACCGGCAACGGCTACCACGGCGGCCTGCAGTTCGCTCCGAGCACCTGGACCGGCCACGGCGGCGGCGAGTTCGCCCCGACCGCCGATCAGGCCTCGCGCGAGGAGCAGATCGTCGTCGCCGAGCGTGTGCTCGGCTCGCAGGGCAAGGGCGCCTGGCCCACCTGTGGCACCGGCCTGTCGGGCTCGACCCCGCGCAGCGCGCCGACCGATACCCCTCGTGAGATCGCCCCGGTTCTCCCCGGCGGCAACGGCAGCGTCGACCTGGCGAAGACCACCGAGGACGTCGCCAACCAGGTCACCGACGCACTCACCGAGGCCGGCGTCAGCCCCGAGATCAAGAACCTCTGGCAGGCGGCCAAGGACAGTGGCGTCACGCTGAACCAGGACCAGATCAAGCTGTTCAACGACAACAAGCACCTGCTGCCCAACCCCTGATCGCCGCTCGTCGCCTGATCTGGGACCCAGACGAAGGGCCCCGCACGATGAACCATCCGTGCGGGGCCCTTTTCCAATGGTTTCGACAAGCTCAACCAGCGGGGGGGCAGCTCAACCGGCGGGGGGTCAGCTCAACCACCGGGGGGGTCAGCTCAACCAGCGGGGCGGAGTCAGGCCGAGTTGACCCACTCGTCGGTGCCGTCGTCGAAGAACTGGTGTTTCCAGACCGGGAGGCGGGCCTTGACCTCGTCGACGAGGCGCGAGCAGGTCTCGAACGCCGCCCGACGATGGTCGGCCGCCACCGCGACCACGAACGCGATGTCGCCGATCACGAGGTCGCCGACCCGATGGGACACGGCGACCGCGCGCACGCCGTCGACCGCGGAGACCTCCTCGACGACCTCGGCCAGCACCGTCGTCGCCGTGGGATGCCCCGAATAGTGCAGGGCGGTCACGGATCGGCCGCCGTCGTGGTCGCGGACCGCGCCCACGAATCCGACCACCGCACCGGCCTTGCCGTCGGCCGCATCGATGACCATCGCCTCGTGCTCGGAGAGCGTGATCGGCTCGTCGACGACGGCGGTGTGCACCACGTGCGTGCCGGGATCTCGCATCATCGGTGGTCTCCTCCGCGGATCTGATCGAGCGCGTGGTGCAGGACGCCTTCGAGCACGCCGAGCCCGTCGCGGACCCCGCCGGTCGAACCGGGCAGGTTCACGACGAGCGTCGTCCCGGCGATTCCGGCGAGTCCGCGCGAGAGGACCGCGGTGGGCACCGTCGGCAGCCCGGCCGACCTGATGGCGTCGGCCAGACCCGGGATCTCGACGTCGAGGAGCGGGCGGGTCTGTTCCGGAGTCCGGTCCGTGGGCGTCACACCCGTTCCGCCCGTGGTGATGACGAGGTCGACCTCGGCGTAGATCGCGGCGCGGAGGGCCTCGCCGACCGGCGGGCCGTCGGCGACGACGTCGCACTCGTCGACGGTGAAACCCTGATCGACCAGCCAGGCCTCGATGATCGGTCCGGACCGGTCTTCGTAGACACCGCTGCTGGCGCGGTTCGACGCGACGACGACGCGCGCGACGCGGGAAGGTTTGCGGTCAGTCATGAGCCGGGTCAGACGGTTCGCGGTACCAGTCGCCGGATTTGCCGCCGGTCTTGGCGAGCAGGCGGATGCCGTCCATCTGCGCCCGTCGGTCGACGGCCTTGACCATGTCGTGGAGTGTCAGCCCGGCGACTGCGACCGCGGTCAACGCCTCCATCTCCACACCCGTCTGTCCGGAGGTGGCCACCGTCGCGGTGACCTCGATCGTGTCGGCGCCGATCGCGAAGTCGACCTCCACCGACGACAACGCCAGCTGATGGCACAGCGGGATCAGCTCGTCGGTGCGTTTGGCCGCCATGATCCCGGCGATGCGCGCCGTGGCGAGCACATCTCCTTTGGGCAGCCGCGACTCGCTGAGGAGACCGATCACCTCGGCGGTGGTGCGGAATGTGCCGGCGGCGACGGCGCGACGCTTCGTCGTCGGCTTGGCTCCGACGTCGACCATGCGGGCTGTTCCGGACTCGTCCAGATGACTCAGCCGGGAGCCGCCGGCCGGCCCGGTGTCCCGCGCGTCCGACCCACCTTCGTCAGTTCCGGCGGGCGGCATCGACGTCAGCGGTTGACGATGGTCTTCGACTGCACGAACGGCAGGTCGTCGACCGGAAGCGGGAACTCGGTGTCGCCGAACGGCGACAACGCACCCGAGATGTGGGTCGCGAGTTCGGAGACCGCATGCTCGGCGGCGTCGCCGTTCTCGTCCTGCGGCCAGCCGTTGTCGACGTAGTGCTTCTTGCCCTTGGCAGATTCGACGACCTTGCCGGTGCCGGCCCCCGCTTCGCCGGAGGAGGGTGTTTCAGCGCCAGATTTGTTTGCCACGTCGAGCATTCTGCCATGCCGTTCGAATGAACAAGCGCCGTGTCCGGGGCGGGAGTGCCGTGCCCGGGCTATCGTCGGCGCAACACAGGTCACACCCCAGGAGGCGCCCATGGTCGCCCAACCGGTCCAGGTCGCCGGCTACCGGGTGATCACGCGGCTGGGCAGCGGCGGGATGGGCACCGTCTACCTGGTCGAGAATCCGCAGCTCCGCCGACGCGAGGCCCTCAAGGTGATCTCGATCGCCGACACCGTCGACGAGGAGTTCGCGCGACGGTTCAGTCGCGAGGCACAGACCGCGGCAGCCCTCGACCATCCCTCGATCGTCACGATCTACCACTACGGCGTCGCCGACGGCGACCCCTGGTTCACGATGGCCTACCTCGACGGCCGCGACCTCCGACGCGCCTCGCTCCGCCCGGACGAGGTGGCGGCGGTCGTCTCCCGGGTCGCCGACGCGCTCGACCACGCACACGAGCACGGCGTGATCCACCGCGACATCAAACCCGCCAACATCATGGTCACCCGCCGTGCGATGGACGACGCCCTCGACCGCGTCGTCGTGCTCGACTTCGGGATCGCCAAGCTCACCACCGCGACCACCCTGACGGCGGCGTCGTCGTTCGTGGGCACCCTCGTCTACGCCGCGCCGGAGATCCTCGACGGCAAACCCGCGGGCCCCGCATCGGATCAGTACGCGCTGGCCTGCACGGCCTACGAATTGCTCTCCGGCGCAACCCCGTTCGACGCCGACACTCAGACCCGTCACATCGTCGCCAAGCTCACGACACGCCCGGCGCCGATCAGCACCCACCGCCCCGAGCTCGCCGCCCTCGATCCCGTCCTCGACCGTGCGCTCGCGCGCGGCCCCCTCGACCGCTACCCCACCTGCGGTGCGTTCGCCGCGGATCTGCGCGCCGCGCTGGGGCGAACCCACTCCGACGGCCGAGCACCCGCGCCCGTGGCTGCGACCCAGGTCATCACCCCGCCTCCATCGGCGAAACCGACCCAACCGTGGGTCTCCCCATCCCCCGCGCCCCCGACGCCCTCCCACCGGCGACGGTGGCCGCTCGCCCTCGCCGCGGTCGCCGTGGTCGGGGTGCTGGCCGTCGTCGTCGCGATCGGGGTCCTCACCCTAGGCGGCGGCGATGGCCGGGACACGTCCGACGCCCCGTCGTCGCCGATCGCGGCGGCCGATGCCGGCGCCCAGCTCAGCGCCGGACTCGGGGCCACGTGTTCGATCCGGGACGGAACCGCCTATTGCTGGGGCGACAACGCGGCCGGCCAACTCGGCGACGGCACGACCGACACCCGCCAGACGCCCACGCCGGTCGCCGATCTCAGCGGCGTCACCGCGATCAGCACCGGCGGACCCAACAGCTGTGCGATCGCCGAGGGACTCGCGTACTGCTGGGGGAACAACGACTACGGGCAGATCGGCGACGGCACGACCGACGCGCGGCTGACGCCGACCCGGGTCGACGGTCTCGCCGATGTCACCGCCATCTCGACCGCCAACTGGGCCACGTGCGCGATCTCGGCGGGCTCGGCGTACTGCTGGGGCACCAACGACTTCGACCAGCTCGGCGACGGTTCGACCGCGAATCAGTACCGGCCGGTCCGGGTTGCCGGGCTCGACGACGTGACCGCCATCAGCGTCGGCGTGAACTTCACATGTGCCGTCGCGGCCGGCGACGCCTACTGCTGGGGGCTCAACGACAACGGACAGGTCGGCGACGGCACGACCACCAACCGCCCCCGCCCGACCCGGGTCGCCGACCTGGACGGCGCGACGTCGGTCTCCGCGGGCGCCGCGACCGCCTGCGCGATCGCCGGGGCGAGTGCATATTGCTGGGGCGACAACGCGTTCGGCCAGCTCGGCGACGGCACCACCTACGGCCGACGCACGGCGACGCCGGTGTCCGGCCTGGACGGAGTCGAGGCCATCAGCACCGGCACGTCGAACACCACCTGCGCACTCGCGGCCGGGGTCGCGTACTGCTGGGGCGCCAATGCCTGGGGCTCGGTCGGCGACGGCACCCTGACCGACCGGCCGGCGCCCACCCGGGTGAACGGATTGTCCGATGTCGGCGCGGTGTCCACCGGCGAACGAACCACGTGCGCGCTCGCGTCGTCATACCTGTGGTGCTGGGGTTTCAACGCCACCGGACAGCTCGGCGTCGGGGGCACCGACGACCGTCTGACCCCCACTCAGGTCACGTTCTAGCGTCGGCTCCGTCATCCGGTTGAAGGGTGCCCCGGACCGTTCCCGGTTCGGTATCGTCCCTGCATACGTTTGCGAGAGCAGCCATTTGGCAGCCGCTCTCCCGCCAAGCCAGAAATGAGGTGACGCCGTGCCGTTGAGTCCCGGCACCCACATCGCCGGTTATCGCGTGGTCTCCCAGCTCGGCGCGGGCGGTATGGGCGAGGTGTACCTCGTCGAGAACCTGCAACTCGAGCGGCGAGAGGCCCTGAAGGTCATCTCCACGGCGGTCAGTGCCCAGCCCGGGTTCAACCAGCGCTTCACCAACGAGGCCCGCACCACCGCGAAACTCGACCATCGCAGCATCATCACCATCCACCAGTACGGCATCTCCGACGGCTCGCCCTGGTTCTCGATGAGTTACGTCGAGGGCAAGGACCTCACCGAGGAACGTCTGACGCCGGTGGAGGTGTCGACGGTCGTCGGACAGGTGGCCGACGCCCTCGACTACGCGCACCGTCACCACGTGGTGCACCGGGACATCAAGCCCGCCAACATCCTGGTCACGCGCGATCCGGCGACGAACGCCGTCGACCGTGCCCTCGTGCTCGACTTCGGCATCGCCAAGCTCGCCGGCTCGGCCAACCTGACCGGCACCCATTCGTTCATCGGGACGGTCGCCTTCTCGGCCCCGGAGACACTCGAGGGCGCCGACGCCACAGCCCGATCGGACCAGTACTCGCTGGCCTGCACGGCCTACGCGATGCTCGCGGGGCAGCCGCCCTTCGTCGGACAGTCCGAACCGTCGGTGATGCTGGGCCACATCCAGCGCCCGGTCCCCCACATCGGCCAGCTGCGCGGCGACCTCGCGCACCTCGACCCGGTGTTCCAGCGCGCCCTGTCGAAGAATCCCGCATCCCGCTACCCCGACTGCCGCAGTTTCGCAGCCGCCTTGAAGTCGGCGCTCGAATCCCCTGCTGCACAGGGCAACACGATGATCGCGGGTTCGGTTCCGCCGCCCACCCTCGTCGGTGGTGGCACCGGCGGCCCGTCCACGGGTCACCCCTCGGGACCCCAGCAGCAGTTCGGTCCATCCCATGGCCAGTACACCCCGCCGCCGCAGCCGACGATGACCGGACCGTCGGGCCCGCAACCGCTGATGAACAAACCGTCGGGTCCCCAGCCGATGTACTCCTCGGCCCCTCACCTCTCGGGCCCGCACGCGCAGCCCGGGCATCCTCAGGTCGGCTACCCGGGTATGCCGCCGGTCCCGCCGAAAAAGAAGAAGCGGACCGGCCTCATCGTCGCCGGCGTCCTCGGCGCCGTGCTGCTGCTGGTGGTCGCCGCCGTCGTGGGACTGGCCGTCCTGGGCAGCACCGTCGACGACCCGGAGAAGGCGACCGTCGCGCAGCCGGTGGTGAGCACGAACTTCGGCAGCAGCTGCGCCGTGGTCAACGGCAGCGTGCACTGCTGGGGCGACAACGACTCCGGTCAGCTCGGTGACGGTTCCACGACGCCGCACACCCGACCGGTGGCGGTGACCGGGGTCGCCAACGCGACCGCGGTCACCACCGGCGGTTACCTCACCGGCGAGAACGCCTACGTCTCGACGGCCTGCGCCATCGCCGCCGGCGACGCATTCTGTTGGGGCAACAACCATTACGGCGAAGTCGGCAACGGTTCCAGCGGTTCGACGGTGGACTCCGCCACGAAGGTCGGCACCATCTCCGACGTCAAGGCGATCTCCACCGGCTGGGGCACCACCTGCGCGGTCGCCGGCACCGACGCCTACTGCTGGGGGAACAACGAATACGGCCAGCTCGGCACCGGCGGCGGCACCGACCCGGTCTCGGCACCGACGAAGGTCCCGGGACTCGGCGTCGTCACCGACATCACCACCGCCTACGGCACCACCTGCGCGGTGTCCGACGGCTCGGCGTTCTGCTGGGGCGCCAACGACAACGGTCAGATCGGCGACGGCAGCACGACGGCGCGTTCGGCACCGGTGAAGGTCGGCTCACTGACGGACGTCACCGACATCGCCGTCGGCGGCTACCACGAGGCATCCGACGACGACGATCCGAACACGAACACCAGCACGTACTTCCAGACGACGTGTGCGGTCGCCGGTGGCGACGCGTGGTGCTGGGGTTCCAACGCCTATGGCCAGATCGGCGACGGCACGACCGAGACCCGCCAGGCCCCCGTTCAGGTCGGCAATCTGAGCGGCGTCTCGGCCATCTCCACCGACTGGGGCACCACCTGCGCGGTCTCCGACGACCGGGCCTTCTGCTGGGGAGACGACGACCGCAGCCAGCTCGGCTCGTCCGGCGGGTCGGTGAAGATCCCCCGCGAGGTCTCGACGCTGACCGACGTCACCTCGATCTCGACCGGCAACGGGACGTCGTGCGCGATGGCGACCGCGTCGGTGTACTGCTGGGGATTCAACAACGACGGTCAGGTCGGCGACGGTTCCAGCGGCGACGGCGCCAACCGCACGACGCCCACGAAACTGACCATCTAGCCGCCCTCCCCCTAGGACTCGCGCGACCCGATCAGCGCCTCGGACACGGTCTCCGCGGCCGTGCGGAGCGCCCCGACCGCGCGGGCCCGGAGCACGTCGTCGAATCGGGCGACCGGCCCGGAGATCCCGACCGCCATGGGCGTGGGCGCACCGGGGACGGCGACCGCCATCCCGCAGACGCCGACCTCGTGTTCCTGTTCATCGGTGGCGACCCCGCTCGCCCGTACCTGCTCGACGGCCGCGAACACACCCGACAGCGACGTGACGCTCCACTGGGTGGCGGGGGTGAGCCCGGCCTGCGTGACGTGTTTGAGGATGCGCGCATCGTCGAGTTCGGCGAGCACGGCCTTGCCGACCGCGGTGTTGTGCATCGTGACCCGACGGCCGACCTCGTTGTTGGTGCGCATGCTGTGCGGGGACGGAACCTGCGCCACGTAGATGACCATGTCGCCGTCGAGGACGGCGAGACTGGCGGTCTCGCTGAGTTCGCCGACCAGGGAGGCGAGGACGGGTGCGGCGACCGCGCCGAGCTGCCGGTTGGCCACCTCGCCGAGTCGGATGAGCCGGGGGCCCAGGGCGTACGACCGGTTCGGGAGCTGCCGGACATAACCGATTCCCACGAGCGTTCGCAGCAGCCGGTGGATGGTCGGGGGCGGAAGCGGGGATTCCGCCGACAGATGGCTCAGTGAGCACTCGCCGCCGGCGCGCCCGATGAGCTCGAGCAGTTCGAATGCGCGCTCGACGGATTGCACACCGCCGGAGTTCCCCGCCATCGCCACCTCCACAGTCCGGCATCACGCTACGTTCCATGATGTGAAACCACAATCAGGGTCCGTCTGCGCACACGGGTGGTCGCACCCGACAGCTCTGGAGTAAACTCCGCTCTGCGGAATTTGATTTCCATTGAACCGACACGAAGGGGGCGCCGTGAGCGTGCAACCCGGTCGCCTCGGCGCGGCCTTCCTCGCCGAGATCGAGGCCACCCTTGCACCGTCGGACGCGGTGCTGTCCGATCGGTATCCGGGCGACGACGGGAGCCGGCAGCCGGTCCACACGGTCTACGTCCCCGCCGACCGGTACACCGCCGACCTCGCCCGGGAGTGGGGCCATTCCGCCCTGGAGGCAGCAGCCGACCACGGCGGCCTCGCCGCGATCGCCCGCTCGACCGTCGCCCGGACCGACTCGGCGGCCACCGCACTCGCGGATCTCGTCGAGAACAAGCTGCGCACCGAGCCCATCGAGGACCTGCGCATCGACTTCGAGGACGGCTACGGTGTCCGCGCCGATGACGAAGAGGACGCGCACGTCAGCGCCGCCGTCGCCGCGATCCGAGCGGCCGGCGACGCCTCACCGCCGTTCCTCGGCATCCGCTTCAAGTGTTTCGAGGCCGACGTCCGCGCCCGCGGCCTGCGCACCCTAGACCTGTTCGTCGCCGGCCTCGCGGACACCGGGGACCTCCCCGCGGGTCTGACGCTCACGCTGCCCAAGGTCACCTCGACCGATCAGGTCGTCGCGATGGTCGCCGTCGCCCGCGAACTCGAGCGGGTCCACGGACTCGCCGATGGTCGCATCGGTTTCGAGATCCAGGTGGAGACCCCGCAGTCGGTGATGAGCGCCGACGGCACCGCGGCCGTGGCGGCGATGATCCAGGCCGGCGAGGGCCGGGTGACCGCACTGCACTACGGAACGTACGACTATTCGGCATCCCTCGGCATCGCCGCGGCGTATCAGTCGATGGAACATCCCGTCGCCGATCACGCGAAGGCCGTGATGCAACTCGCCGCGGCCGGCACCGGTGTGCGGTTGTCGGACGGGTCGACGAACATCCTCCCCGTCGGCGACGCCGAGGCCGTCGAAGCCGGCTGGGCATTGCACGCGCGACTGGTCCGGCGCCACCTCGAGCGCGGCTTCTATCAGGGGTGGGACCTGCACCCCGCGCAACTCGTCACCCGCTTCCTGGCCACGTACGCCTTCTATCGCGACGGATTCGATTCCGCCGCAGTGCGTCTGCGCAACTACGCGCACAAGCTCGAGTCGTCGGTGCTCGACGAACCCGCGACGGCCCGCGCCCTCGCCGGCTTCATCCGACGCGGCGAGGTGTGCGGCGCGCTGACCGTCGACGAGGTCGAGACCGCGACCGATCTGCCCATCGAGAAGGTGCGCGACTTCGCACTCCCCCACTCACAGAGGACATCCCGATGAACGCGACACCGTACTACACCCCCGCCGGTGGACTCCCGCCGCAGACCGACCTGCTGAGCGACCGCGCGGTCGTCACCGAGGCGTACACGGTGATCCCACGTGGCGTGCTCCGCGACATCGTCACCTCGGTCTTCCCGGAGTGGACCGACACCCGCGCGTGGGTGCTCAACCGACCGGTGCCCGGCGGCGCGCAGACCTTCGCCCAGACCATCGTCGAGGTCGCCCCGGGCGGCGGATCGGCTGCGCCCGAACCGCAGTCGGAGGTCGAGGGTTTCGTCTTCGTCACCGCCGGATCGCTGACCGTGACCGTCGCGGGAGAGGAACACGTCCTGACCGACGGCGGCTTCGGCTACCTGCCCGCGGGCACACCGTGGTCGGCACACAACCGCGGCGACGTCCCCGTCTCCTTCCACTGGATCCGCAAGCGATACGAGCCCATCGCGGGTCACGAGCCGGCCCCGAAGTTCGGCAACGAGCGCGACATCGAGCCCACGCCGATGCCCGACACCGACGGTGCCTGGCGCACAACGCGAATGCTCGATCCGCTGGATCTCACCTACGACATGCACGTCAACATCGTGACCTTCGAGCCCGGCGCATCGATCCCCTTCGCCGAGACCCACGTGATGGAGCACGGTCTGTACGTCCTGGAGGGCAAGGCCGTTTACCGGCTCAACGAGGACTGGGTGGAGGTCCAGGAGGGCGACTACATGTCCCTGCGCGCCTTCTGCCCGCAGGCCTGCTACGCCGGCGGGCCGTCGAACTTCCGCTACCTCCTCTACAAGGACGTCAACCGGCAGATCGTGCTCTGACCCCGTCGGTCCTCAGATCTCCGACACGGCGATGGCTTGCGCGGGGCATACGTGCGCGGCGTTGCGGACGACATCGACGGCTTCGGCGGTGTCGATGGAGTCCGTCGTGGTCTGCGCGCGACCCTCGGTGAACTCGAAATGAGCCGGGGCCACTGCGACGCAGAGACCCGCACCGATACACCGCAGAGACACTTCCGCCTGCCACTGTCGACGACTCACGACCATCTCCCTCGTCCTGATCGAGGTATCAGCCGGCCGCGGGTGCCGGCCAGTGCACACCCACGCTCTTCATGCCCTGCATGACGTCCATGTCAGGGTGTTCCTTGAGGACGTCCTTGAACGACGGGCTGCCGACCACCACGGACTTGAACGAGCGCAGGAAGGCATCGACCTCCTCTGCTTCCCGTTGCGGGATACCGAATTCGGCGTAGGCGGGGGTGACGATGTCGTCGAAGAGAGCGTCCCAATACTCTTCGGTGATGCCCATCCCCCGGTGCGCGGTGGCCATATCGGGTCCGTGGTAGGTGTGCGGACCACCCCAGTGCATACCCAGGAATTCGACGAATCCGCTGATCTCCTCCTGGACTTCGGCCTCGGTCTTGTGATTCCAGATGTGGCCGATCGTCGGGTTCAACATCGCCCGCACCACCAGGGTCCGGGCCAAGAACTTCACCGATTCGAGTCCGCCCAGGCGGTCATAGAGGCTTGCTTGCTCTGTCATGTCGATCTTCCTCACGATTTCTCAGATGGGTGGGGTGGGCGCTGCATCGGTCGCGACCGTCGGGCGGCAGCGCCGAGAAGGGGCCCGGCTACGCGTCGACGGTTGCCGCGACGACCGCGTCGCGCATCATTCCGGTCGCCGGGTGGCAGTTGATGTACTCGAAGAGTTGGCTGGCGCCGTCGGCCACCGACACCTCGTGGTACAGCCGCAGCTTGTCCAGGTCGGTCGCCACTTTGAAGAAGGTGGTGAAGATCCGGAGATGGGTGGGGTGCGATTCTGCCCAGCGTTCAAGCTTCTCCAGTGACCGCCAGTGCCCGATGTTGTAGGTCTCGTCGACGGGATTGCCGTCCAGATCGATGTTCTGGACGAGACGGTTGCTGTAACAGCCGACGTCGGCACCGTTGTCGCGAAGGAAGTCCATACCCGCCTGCAAGGTCGGTTGGATCTCGTCGAGGTAGAGATCTCGCTCGGCCTGTCCGGCCTCGCGCCAGTCCTGGCCGGAACGGATCAGGGCGACGTTGTCATGCCCTGCGACGACGACGCGGCCGCCGTGCGCGGGATCTCCGTAGACCACTCGCAGCGACTCGTCGCGTCGCGGTTGCATCCAATCGTTCTGCGACAACGGGATTCGTTCGCGCATCGACCCCCAGTAACCGTGCTCGTTGATGTCGCCGCTGATCCCGTTCATCAGAGCGCCCACGCCGGGCAGCTGTTCCTGAAAGGCGTACAGGGTCTCGAACTGGTCGACTCGCGGCGACAGGATCTCTCGGAAGTACCCGAGGGGTCCGGTCTCGCGGTCGGTGGACGACCACCAAGAGTCGACGTCGGGGCTGCTCATCCACCTGCCGAAGGCACTGGGATCGCTCCAGTAGCCGACGATCATGAAGTTGTCGTAACCCTGGTTGTCGGTGTGATGCGTGATGTCGTGGTGGGCGGGTCCGTCGGCGTGCTCGAGGCTCGCCGCGATCTGCCGGACCGCCGCGAGTGTTTCGGTCCGGTGTTCGGCACCGGATGACTGCACACCCAGGTACGCCATGGTGACCTGTTGTAACCGGTCGTCGGCGCGGCCCACCCACATGGGGAAGGGCGGTTCGTAGTCGTCGGGTACTCGCCGCGATATACTGCGCGGGCAAGTGAGATGGGTGTCGATCGCTGATTCCATGGGGGCTGTCCTCTGGAGGGTGCGTCGGGTTGATTACATTGTCTGGCTGGTTATTTCAGCAACGGGGGACGTTGACGGCGGGTACGGCCGCATCGGCGGCGCCGTGATCTCGGGGCGCGCAAAGAACTCGGTGGGCAAGCAGTGCGAACGATGCGGCCAGAGTGGTCCACAAGAGTGCGTGATCGGCGATGGTGTACATCCGGAAGTCCCCCAGTACATCGGCGGGAAAGCCCGGATAGGCGATGCCGGTCCCGTCCATGAGCGGCCCGGGGACCTCGTCGAAGCTCGGCAGGGCGAGAGCGGCGACCACGACGGTCGTCAGGTACAGGAGGACACCGACCAGCGACGAGGTGAGTCCACCCAGCCGCGGTCGCAGCCACACGACGACCACGGCCACCGCCGCGATGGCGGCGAGGACCGACACCACCGTGATGGTGAGGAACGCGCTGGTGCGCGACCCGATGGTCTCGCCGCTGCCGACCGCGGGCGGGTTGGCGGGAAAGACGAGGAAGGGAACCGCGAACACCGAGGTGAACCCGATCGCGCCGACCGCTGCCGCCACCCACCGCGGGTCGGTGCCGGGGTAACGCTTGCCGACGAAGCTCCAGAGAACGGCGAAGGCGACCGCGAACACCGCGCCCATGCACAGAGCGAAGGCGACGGTGCCCACGGCGGCACCCAGATTGGCCTGCATCGCCCGACTGAAGACCTCTCCGTGATCGTGCGAGTGCCCGCCGGCACCCTCGAGTGCCTCGTGCGCGGCCGAGCGGCCCTCCTCGTAGGAGATCGCCGCACTCACCTGTGGCTGAAGGAAGATCCGGGCGAAGACGTAGGTCACGATTCCCGAGATCAGGCCGGCGCCGAGACCCGCGCCGATGAACTTCTTCTCCATGGTCTGATGTCCGAGTGTCGTCAGTGGCACGGGAAGCCGAGGAAATGGCGGGCATCGTGCACGAACTCGTGCACATGGGTGTCGGCACCGAAGACCGACACCGCGCCCTGGTCGTAACCGATGAAGTAGTACGCGAGCAGGGCCAGCGCCATGGTCAGACTCAGTGTGAGTGCGACACTGGCGGTCTCGAGATGGGGTACCGCCCAGCTGGGCGCGGCAGAGCGGGTGGTGGTGGTTCCGGTGGTGGACATGACGTTGCTTCCTTTCGATCGAGCGGGTTGGGCGATGGCAGTGGACTCAGGGCGCGGAGGCCGGGTCGATCGCAACCGGTTCGAGAATGGCTTTGTGGTGGTTGCGATTCGGCGGCGCGGCCAGAACCCGGGCAGTGCGTCCGGCAACGTCGCCCGGATGCACGGCGCCGACCTCGGAGAGGACCTGTTCGAGTGCGGTGACCCAGTGCCGGTAGTAGGACCAGGATTCATCGGACAGGTCCTCGACCGAGCTCTCCCACTCCTGGATCGACGCGATCAGCGCACCCTGGAACTGCGCCCACTCGTACTGCCCGCTCTGGTGGGCGGCCACGGCGAGGGCGAAAGCCCTGATCTCCCAGGGGCTGTCGAAAGCGAGATCCTCGGGTCGGCCACCGGGTAGATCACAGACGAGATCCTCGACGATCTGGCGCTCCCGGGTCGTCGCCGGTGCGGTGGCGCTCATGACGCCGACACCTCTTTGACCGGTCCGACACCGATCATCGAGTCCCGGGTCACCAGCTCGGCGAGTTGGTCTTCGGTCCAGCCGTCGGTGCCGGCGGGTCGCTGGGGCAGCACCCAGTACCGCATTTCCGAACTCGAGTCCCAGATGCGGATCTCGGTGGATTCGGGGACGTCGTACCCGAAGTCCTCGGCCAGGACCTTGCGCGGCTCGCGCACGATTCGCGACCGGTACTGCGGTTCCTTGTACCAGTTCGGCGGCAGGCCGAGGACCGGCCACGGATAGCAGGAGCACAGGGTGCACACAATCGCATGGTGCACGGAATCGGTGTCTTCGAGTACACGCATGTCCTCGCCCTGCAAGCCGCTGATACCCAACTCCTTACAGGCCTCGGTCGCGTCGTCGAGGAGGCGTGCGCGGTACTCCGGGTCCGACCATGCCTTGGCCACCACCTTTGCGCCGAGCTGTGGGCCGACCTCGTTCTCGTAGATGTCGACGATTCGGTCGACCATCGACGTGGTCATCACGCCGTTCTCGATGAGCATCGACTCCAGCGCCTTGACGCGTGCGGCGATCTCTTCCTGGCTCGGTACTCCGTTGCTCATCACTCTGCTCCTTCTGTGGTGAATCCTTTTGTGGCGAATCCTTCTGGGGCGAATTCGATGTAGGGGTCCCACACATCGAAGTAGACCGAGCTGTTCGGGTCGGCGTAACCGGCTCCCCACAGTTCCTCGGCGGCGAACTTCACCGTGTAGACATGTTCGGGGTCCTCGCCCAGCCCGTTGCCTGCGGTGTCCGGGTAGATGAAGGAACCATGGTGCGCGACAACGGTTCCGGTCTTTCCGCGTACGTATCGTGCCCGTCGGGTGTGACCGAACGGGCTGACGTCGGTCACCGTGACCACGTCACCCGCCCGGAACCGAGCAACCTTGTCGGTCTCGCGGATGGCGGTCGCGCCCGCAGGGACGACAGCGTTGACGAACTCGATGAGCTCCTCGGACTGCTCGTGCTCGGGCAGCGGGGCATCCGGGTTCGCGAGGTAGTACTCGGTGCGACGATCGAGTTCGGCCGGATCGATCGCCCC
This sequence comes from Gordonia sp. NPDC127522, assembly GCF_042672305.1. NCBI lineage: Bacteria > Bacillati > Actinomycetota > Actinomycetes > Mycobacteriales > Gordoniaceae > Gordonia > Gordonia sp. NPDC127522. The sequence continues at coordinate 782,664 of NZ_JBHXVK010000001.1, read as the reverse complement.
GGCTGCGATGGCATGGTTCTCGATCGAATACAGCCAGTGCTCGTAGTACGGTGCCTTCAGGTAGACCGCGGGGTCCATCTTTTCCATGCCGTGGCGAAACGAATCGACCCCGAAGTACCCGGCGCGGAAGCACGCCGGGAACATGGTGAACATCGGCTTCTCCCATTCGGCTCGAAACACCGGTTCGTCGTCGACCACGACGACCGGACCGAGACCGTCGGTCCCGCCCAGATCGAAAACTCCGTTCATGCGAACTCCTCCTCGGTTTCCGGCGATGGCAACGGACTCGCACATCGCTCGACAGTGATGGTCGGCATACTGGCTGGCCGGCTCACGACGAGGCGCCGACCGAGGCCGGATGGGGCGTGGGGAACCCGCCGACCAGTTGCTCGAATGCGTGCCCCACGCGCAGCACGGTGGCATCGTCGAAGTGCTTGCCGATGATCATCATCCCCACCGGCAGCCCGCTGACCTCGCCGGCCGGAACCGACAGTGCGGGATGACCGGTCACATCGAGTGGGGCGGTGTTCGCGAGCATGCCGAGCGCCTTGGTCACGTAGGTGGCACGATCGACTCCTGGTTCGGGGAGTTCGGTCGCGACATACGGCAGGGTCGGCATCACCAGGACGTCGTAGTCGCGCAGGGCCGAGTCATAGGCCGCTCGGATCAGCGGAACGAGGTTGCGGGCCTTGCCATAACTGGCACCCCCGAGTGCAGTGACACCGTGATGGCCACAGAGCGCAACGAGTTTGACCGTCTCGGACAGCTCGTCCGCGTGCTCGATGCGATGCTGGGCGAAGAACGCCATCTGCTCGGGGTCGTAGAGACCGCCCGCATTGAGGCCGTACCCGTTGCCGTCGAGCATCTGGTAGGCACCACCATCGGTGGCGATCACGTTCCAGACATGAAATGCGTCGCGATGCCACGCGACGCTCGTCTGCTCGACGACCGCTCCGGCGTCGGCGAACCGTCTCGCCGCGTCCTGCACCACCGAGTCGACCTCGAGCTGAGAGGCAGCGTGTCCGAAACCCTCGGCCACCACACCGATCCGCAACCCCTGGACCCCATCGGCGAGACCCGCCAGAAAGTCGCCCGGAGTGATCCCTTCGGGTTGGCGGGGGTCGAGTCCGTCAGCACCGGCGATCACCGACAGCATCAGAGCCGCGTCGGCGACTGTGCGGGTGATCGGCCCGACATGGTCGACGGTCCGCTCGATCGGAAACGCTCCCGTGTAGGGCACCAGGCCGAAGGTGGGTTTGTGCCCCACCACCCCGCAGAACGATGCCGGGATCCGGATCGATCCGCCCTGGTCACCGCCGATGGCGAGATCCACGTCGCCATTGGCGACCAACGCCGCACTGCCACCCGAGGACCCGCCGGCCTCCCGGCCCGGGTCCCACGGGTTGCGCACCGGCCCGCTGGCGGGCGTGAAGCTCGACCCCGAGAAGCAGAGGTCCTCGCAGACAGCCTTCCCGGCGATCTCGGCACCGGCGTCCAACAGCCTCGACACAACGGTCGCGTCCCGCGCCGGAATGAATCCCTCCATCGACCGCGAGCCGTTCATCATCGGCACACCGGCCACCGCGACGTTGTCCTTGATCGCCACCCGACGACCCGCGAGCCGTGTGTCACCCGGCTCGTCGGCGGTGATGGAGGTACGCATGTACCACGCACCCAACGGATTCGACCCGTCGACCGAGGCAGGGATGGACTCACGAGCCGGCGCCACCGTGGTCGCCGAGGCGGCGTACAGCTCGTCGACCACGTCGTAGGAGCCCAGCGCGCCGTCGACCAGCCCGGCGAACTCCTCGCGATCCTCTGCATTCAGCGTCAGCCCGAAATGTGCGGCTGCAGAACTTATTTCATCCACACTGGGACGACGAACCGACATGCTCTCTCCTTTTCGAAGCGGAATGCGAGACCAACTCCCCCGCCAGTTGCGCCTTCTCGCTGATGAACGAACCCGAGTCTAGGAAACGGCCGGCCAATAGGTCAATGGGTATCGACGTATTGACGCGTTAAGACTGTGTTTCGCCAATGTCACCCACCTCCCGAGATCCGACGACCGGTCGAATGCGACTGCGCGACAGCGCACTACGACACGCCACCCGCCGCCTCGGGGGCCCGCCGCTGCGGCCCGGCCAGACACCACCGTGGCGCGCGTCACATAGTCAGAACGTAGTACCCCGGTCTACATATGTCAATGAGTGGCGACGCATTAACTCGTAGCCTGGCGGGGGCGCAGGGTCCCCTGCCGCGATTCGGCCAGGATGATGGGACGGGACGGCGAGTTGCCGGCGGTTGCAGTACTGGTTATCAGTCTGCGCCGCAACCGTTCTCTGTCCATGTCGGGATCAGTCGACATCTCCTGCCCGTACGCCTTGATGGCTTCGTAGGTCGTCTCGGACAACGAGCTCATCGGTGGCATCAGATCGTGCAGCTCGTGCCGGTAGCGACTCTCGAGATCGCGATGGACGTCGAGAGCACCCTGAAAGTACGCGAAGGCCGCCCAGACACCGTCGGCAGCGGTATCGCCGATCAGCTGCAACGTTGCCTCATCGAGCACGAGCGCAAGCGTTCTGGTCCGGGCCCGCAGTCCCCGCTGGGCGCATTGCCGTTCGAAGACGACCTCGTCCCGGCCAACCAGCGACGACAGGATCAGCTCCGCGCCGGAAGCCTCGATCGCCGCGATGGTCGAGGTGAAGTCCTGAGTCCCCAGCGGGAGGTAGGCGTCGCCCAGAACAGACCCGTGGTTCTCGGCCACCACGCGCCGAACCGCCCAGTGCGCACCATAGGACCACGAGTAGCGGTGGCCCACGAAAAACCATCTACGGCTACCTGTTTCCGCCATCAGCGCAGGCACGGCGGCGCGCGCTTGGGCCAGCGGCCGCTCCCCCAGTCGCACCGTCGTGGGACTGGGTCTACCACCCTCGTTCAGGACGGTGTGCACCAGCAGCGCATCCTTGCCCTGCAGCACGGAGGCAGCAGCGTTGAAGGTGGCCGACGTAACACATGCGAAGATGACCCGGCAACCACTGCGCAGCAACCGGGTGGCCGCCGTTGCTCCCGCCAGCGACTCCGAGGCATCGTCACCGACCAGCAATTCGACGGGAACACCCCCGATGCCGCCCCCAGCATTGATCTCGTCCACCGCCAATTGGGCCAACGTCTCGGTCGCCTGGGCGAAGACCGCCGCGGAACCGGATTTGCTGACCAGCAATCCGATGCGGTGTCGGTCCGGCCGCAACGGCTCGGGCGGACCGAAACCGCGCTTGTGGGCCAGCCACGTCACACCATCCTGATCCAGACTGGACTCCACGACCACGCGCGAGCCACTGCCGTCGGCGAAGAACCGCACGGTCAGCCGACCACGCCATGGCTGATGGTGCACGATCACCACTGACCTGCCCCATCGAACCGAGGCAACATGTCCCAGCAGGGTGATCGGCATTCCCGCGACACCCTGACCGCCGCCGACCGGCAGGGATACCGACACGGCCGCGCCCACAGCCAACCTGGTGCATTCCAGATCGAGTAACTGGCCGGCCGCGAATCGACCGAACGCGATGTCGGGCGGATCAGCGGTAGGGATCTGGGCAGTCACGGAAAGAGTCGGCACACAACACCTCCGGATAGCCGGACCAGCGCCAGACTAGGCTTGCCGCCGCGACTTTGCCCTGTCTTCACGGATTTCGGGGACGGCGGCGTCACTCGCGGCTTCTCCCGCCTCCAAGGCCCGCTCGAGCACTCCTTGCAAGAACTGCAGGGCGTCGTTGGCCGGGCCGGCTGGGTCGATGGAGAAGTAGCGGTGCCGCCCCGCACGCCGCTCGACGACGACCCCGGACATCTTCAGTGCCTTGAGATGAGTCGACACGGTGGTGCGACCGACCGAGGAGATCTGGTCGCTGATGAACCCGGCACTGCATTCGCCGTGGGACGCGAGTGTGTCCAGGATCTGGCGGCGAACCTGGTCGGCAAGGGCGGCGAAGACCAATTCACGACTCTGCTGGTCATTGGTCACACTCATGCTGGTTACCCGTCTGCCCCGGAACTGATACGTCAGTAAGTATCAACATATCGTATCGGTGAGCAAACCGCGACGCCGCCGTGACGCTGGGCACGCGCCTGTCCGGTGAGTCGTACCGTGAGAGACGATGCGTATCGCGGTGGTGGAAGACGACGACGGGGTCGGCGACGCGCTCGTGGACGCCCTGAACGAGGTCGGGCACGAGCCCCGTCGCATGCGCCGCGGCGCCGATCTCCTCCTCGGGCACCGGGAATTCGACCTCGCGCTGCTGGACCTGGGGCTGCCCGATGAGGACGGGCTGACCGTGCTGCGCAGGTTGCGGGCGGTGAGTGAGATGCCGGTCGTGGTGCTCACCGCGCGGCAGGACGAGAGGTCGGTGGTGCGGGCGCTCCGCGGGGGCGCCGACGACTATGTGGTGAAACCGGCGCGCCTCGGCGAGCTGATGGCGCGCCTGGAGGTGGCCGCCCGTCGGCGCACCGCCGACGCACCGGCACCGGCGGCGCGACAGATCGCCACCGGCGACATCGTCGTCGATCTCGACGCGCGACTGGTGACCGTGGGCGGCACCGACGTCGCCCTCACTCCCAAGGAGTTCGAACTCCTCGCGCACCTCGTCGCCCGCCGGGGTGAGGCGGTGAGCCGCGAACAGTTGATGGATGCGATCTGGGGCGACGCCTACGTCGCCATCTCGCGAAGCCTCGACGTCCACATGACCGCGCTCCGGGCGAAGCTCGGCAGGCCCGGCGTGATCGAGACGATCCGCGGGTACGGCTACCGCTGGGGTACCTGAACGATGTGGCGGCGCGTGTTGCTCGTGCTCGTCGTCTATTCGGCGATCGTGGTCCTGGGCCTGGCGGTGCCCCTCGCGACGACGGCGAGTCGTGAACGGCTGCAACGGTTCACCGAGAGCCGGACCGCGTCCGCGGTCTATTTCGCCGACCTCGCGGATCGGGATCCGGAGATGCGGGGTACGGAACTCCAGCGGGCCGCCGAGCGCTACCGCGACCTCTACGACGAAGGTGTCGTGGTGGTCGATCGGGCCGGCACGACGCGCGCGTCGGCCGGCCTCGCAGCCCGGTCACCGAAGGTGGCCGAGGCCGTCTCGGAGGCATTGCGCAATCAGCGCACGCGGATCGCGTCGGGGCTGACGCCCTGGTCGCCCGACTCGGTACTGGTGGCCTTGCCGATCGGCACGGGCACCCAGGTCGACGGCGCGGTCGTCATCGAGGCGTCGACGACGGCGGCGAAACGCGACGTCGTCAGAACGTGGGCCGTGATCGCCGCCGGGGCCCTCGCGATGCTCGTGATCGGGTCGATGATCGCGGTTGCGTTGTCGCGGTGGACCGTTCGCCCACTCACGGCGTTGTCGGCACGGGTGCGCTCGCTGCGCGCCTCGATCATCGACAGCGGCCCGTCAGCGCACGAAGCGCCCCTGGGTGGGCCGCCCGGCCAACGGCACACCGGCCCACCGGAGGTCCGCGAGCTGGCCCGGATCTTCGACGCGATGGCGGACGACGTCGAGAACGCCACCGCCGCCCAGCGCCGCCTGGTCGCCGACACCGCGCACGCACTTCGTAATCCGTTGGCGGCGGTCCGCTTTCGCCTCGACACCCTCGGCCTCGGATTGACCGGCCGCTCGCTCGAATCGCACCAGAAGACCGTCTTGGAGATCGACCGGCTCGACCGCATCGTCGACGACCTACTCGTCCTCGCCACCGCCGAGTCGCGGCCCGCCGGTTCCACCACGGGGGTATGCGACGTCGCCGCCGTGCTGGTCGAGCGCCACGATTTCTGGGCGGACGCGCTCGCCGACGCGGGGATGTCGGCGTCGATCGCTTCGCCGCCCCGGCCCGGGTCGGTGATCGCGGCGCTCGACGAGGACGACCTCATCCGGGCGATGGACGTCCTGATGAGCAACGCGGTCAACCACGCCGGGGAGGGTGCCCACGTAGAGCTGGGCTGTCGATCCGAGGGAGCGCGTATCCGGGTCTGGGTCGCCGACACCGGCCGTGGCGTGACGGCGGACGACTTGCCACGGATCACGGAGCGGTTCTTCCGCGCGTCGGAGAACAGCGGGCCCGGCTCCGGACTCGGATTGGCCATCGCGGCGGCTCTTGTCGAAGGAGTCGGAGGCGAACTGGAGGTGACCGCCGGACGCCCCGCGGGACTGCGGGTGGACCTCTGGATCCCGGCGGCCGACGTCCCGTTCCACGAAGCCGTGGACGACCTGTCCTAAGGGAGTGTTAGGAAACGGCGATCGGCTTCCGTTCCGCCTGTGACTGCGTTCACAGTGTTAGGGGCACCGACGCCGGACCGGGTCGGTTGCACGTTCGACGACCTGGAGGACCCTGATGACCGACTCGCCCACCCGGCACCCCGCGGACGCCCGGAGCGAACCGCCGACGTCGTCGGCCGCGGCGACGCGCCGTGCCGTGCTCAACACCCTGCGCGGGTCCTCCGGCAACCTCGTCGAGTGGTACGACGTCTACGTCTACACCGTCTTCGCGACGTACTTCGAGAGCCAGTTCTTCGACTCGGCCGACAAGAACTCGACCGTCTACGTGTACGCCATCTTCGCCGTCACCTTCCTGATGCGGCCGGTCGGCTCCTGGTTCTTCGGTCGGTACGCCGACCGTCGGGGCCGCCGGGCCGCGTTGACCTTCAGCGTGTCGCTGATGGCGGCGTGCTCATTGGTCATCGCGCTGACACCGGGTCGCGAGTCGATCGGCGTGTGGGCGGCGGTCGTCCTGGTGCTCTGCCGCCTGGTGCAGGGATTCGCGACCGGTGGCGAGTACGGCGCGTCGGCCACCTACATGTCCGAGGCGGCCACCCGGGAGCGTCGCGGCTTCTTCTCGTCGTTCCAGTACGTCACGCTCATCGGCGGACACGTGCTGGCGCAGCTCACCCTGCTGGTGATGCAGGGCTTCCTCGACAAGGACCAGATCTCCGACTTCGGTTGGCGCATCGCGTTCCTCATCGGCGGTGTGGCCGCCGTGGTCGTCTTCTGGCTGCGCCGCAGCATGGACGAGTCGCTCACCCCGGAGCAGTTGGAGGCCGTCCGCAGCGGGGCCGACTCCGAGTCCGGCTCGATCCGCGAACTCGTCCTGAACTACTGGCGCCCTCTGCTGGTCTGCTTCCTGGTCACCATCGGCGGCACCATCGCGTTTTACACCTACAGCGTCAACGCGCCGGCCATCGTCAAGACCGCCTACGAGGACCACGGTCGCACCGGGACCTGGATCAACCTCATCGGTTTGATCTTCCTGATGGTGTTGCAGCCGATCGGCGGGATGATCAGCGACAAGGTCGGACGCAAACCCGTCCTCATCTTCTTCGGCGTCGGCGGTGTCCTGTACACCTACGTCCTGATCACCTACCTGCCCCAGACCACCTCGGTGGCAACGTCGTTGACCCTGCTTGCCATCGGCTACATCATCCTCACCGGCTACACCTCCATCAACGCGATCGTGAAGGCGGAGCTCTTCCCCTCTCACGTCCGCGCGCTGGGCGTGGGTCTGGGCTACGCGCTCGCGAACTCGGCTTTCGGCGGCACCGCGCCGCTGATCTATCAGGCCGCGAAGAACGGCGGTCATGTCCCGTGGTTCATCGCCTACGTCACCGTCGTGATCGCGGTATCGCTGATGGTGTACATCTTCGTCTTGCGCAACAAGGCGGAGACCCCGCTCGATCGCGAGCAGGGGCGGGCCTTCCTCGACGCAGAGACAGTTGCCCGGCGGGCCTAAGGTGTCACCATGTCGTTCGCGCGCGGGCCGGTGGACCGGCGGACCATGCTCCGCGGGGCCACCGGCCTGGGCGCGCTGCTTCTCCTGACCGCGTGCGGAACAGAGCGGGGTGCACCGGTCCGCCTCGCGGCGGGCGAGCCCGGTGGCTTCTTCTGGGAGTTCGCCGGTCTCCTCGCGGCGGCAGCCGACCGGTCCGGCGCGCCGGAGATCCGCCCGCGGCAATCCGGCGGCTCGGCCGAGAACCTCGACGCCCTGACGGACGGTTCCGCCGAACTCGCGATCAGCCTCAGCGACACGGCCATCGAGCGCGCGGGCCCACAGCTGACGGCACTCGGCTGCGTCTACGAGAACTACTTCCAGGTGGCGGTCCGCACAGGGTCCGGGATCGCGACGGTCGCCGACCTGCGCGGGCGGTCGGTGAGTGTCGGAGCACCGGGGTCCGGCGCCGCCGGGCTCTCCGAGCGGGTACTCGCCGCGGCCGGCCTCGATGCCGGCCGTGACATCCGGCCGGTCCAGCAGACGATGGCCGACGCCGGCGCCGCCCTCGCCGCGGGAGAGGTCGACGCCGTCATGTGGGCGGGCGGTCTGCCGACCCCGGCGTTCACCGACCCGCGCGTGCCGATCGTCCTGCTCGACCTCGGTGACGTGGTCGCGGGCTTGAGACGGCGGTTCGGACCCGCGTACGAGCCCGTACGCATCCCGGCCGACATCTACGGCCGGCACCCGGCGGTCACCACCGTCGGGGTGGCGAATCTCCTGCTCGCCCGTCGGGATGTTCCGGATGCGACCGCCGCGGCCATCGTCGACGTGCTGCTCGACCAGGCAGCTCACCTCGTGCCCGCACAGGCGGTCGGCAGCCAGTTCCTCGACGCGCAGTCGTTGATCCTCACCGGACCCATCCCCCTGCATCCGGGTGCCGCGGGAGAATACCGCCGTCGGCACGGGTGAACCGCAGCCGCCCGGCGACGGGTCGCGGTCCGTGATACACCTGGGCCGACGAGTCGAGGGTCGAGAGGATCACATGAGATTGGTGGCATCCCGCCGCTCCGAGTTGATCGTCGGATTGTTCGCGATCATGTTGCTCGCCGCCGGCTGCGGCAGCTCTGACGTCGATGACGCGTCGGCGAGTGCCTCGGCCACCGGCACGTCGACGTCGACCGCAGAGCCCAGCGACACAGCGCCGCCCTCCCCTGTCGCGGAGAACGCCGCGCCGGAACCCACCGAGACGACGGTGACGGGCGAGGACGACGTGCAGGTGACCCTCACCGGCCCGATCGCGGTGAAGTACGCGTCGGCGACCGAGGCACAGCGGGCCGCCCTGGGCAAGCCGTTGACCGGGGATCACAACGCGGGGACGCGAGAGAGTGGCGTTGTCTACCAACAGTTCCGCGGTGGCGTGACCATCGCGAAGAACAGCGATCCCGCAACGCCCGGGTACATCGTCACATCCGGCAAGATCCGGGACGCCTGGAACACCGAGCGCGCCCCGGACGGCACCCCGTTGCTCCTCGGCACCAACGGCTCGGCCGGACCGCTCGGTGTGCCCACGAGCGACGTGACCATCGACGGTGACCTCGAAGTCGTCACCTTCGAGCACGGCGAGATCTCCGAGAACACCGAGACCGGCGAGGTGACCGTGACGGTCAACGGCAAGATCGTGCCCTCCGGTCTGCGATAACCGATGAGACGTCGGATTGTCGCGGTGGCTGTCGGCGTGATCGCGCTCGTGGCCGGTGGTTGCTCGACGCCGCCGGACCAGCAGTCGTCAACGCCGTCACCGTCTTCCGGTACGCCGTCGGCTGCGCACGGACCCGCGACGGCTCCCCGGGTCCCCGCGGGGACCGAATCCTTCGACGTCGTCCGCGTCGAGTATCTCGATTCCGACGATGCCGACCCCGCCGAGAACTGAGCACTCGACCACGTGCCCGCGATGGCCGAGACCTACCCGCAGTTGCGAATCGACGACGAGGTGGGCTCGCGTCCTGCCTTCGTGCCCTCTCGGGCGGTGTCCATCTCCGGCCCGCTCGACATGCGTTTCGCCGCCGACCACGGCAACAACCGGGTGATCACCCATGTCCTGGGTGGCACACCACGACAGGTCCCCGCGCGCTATGACTCGGTCGACCCCATCCGCAATCTCGATCCGGCGCTACCGGTCACCTTGTTCCACGGACTGGCCGACGACGATGTCGATCCGACCAACTCCCGCCGCTACGCGACCGCTCTCGACGCCGCCGGCGGCTCGGCCGAGCTGCACATGTTCGACGGCGAGACCCACACCTCCCTCGTCCACCGCCAGTCCCCGTCCTACACCCGAATCCTCGACCGGCTCACCGAGATCGCGCGGACCGACATCGATGAGCTGCGCGAGGAATAGCTACGCCGCCTCTCGGACGACTGGTGCTGAGCGAGTCTCGTTGCGCTGCTTCCACTCCCACACCGCATAGAGCACCTCGGTCGTGTACCCCAGGTCCATCCGGCCACCACCGATCGGCACCGTCGCGTCGGTGCTGATACGAGGGTTTGGTTGCCACTCCGACGGTTTCGACGTCGGCGGCGCCACCTCGATCTCCGAACCGTCAGGCCGATGAAACGTGAACCGCTGCTTCCTATGTGCGGTGATCGCGAACTCGCCCCGATGCAACGACCGATGACACGACCCACACAACAAGATCAGATTGTCCGGATCGGTCCGCCCACCCGCCGACCAGAACACCACATGATGGGCATGCAGATGACGCGTACGCCCACACCCCGGCACCTGACAGCACCGATCCCGCACGAACAACGCCCGCACCAACGCCTTGTTCGGCGCCCGCTTCCGACGACCCACCCCCAACAACGCCAGCTTCCCCGGTTGACCAGCAACCCTGCGGCTCACCACATTCCGCGTCGACGCCCCGCACCGGGCTTCGGCCACCTCGGCCTCCGACAACGCCGGCCCATCATCGAGATGAGCCGACTCCACCCCGTCACCGGCATGGATCAGGATCTCCGCACCCGGAGCAAGATCGGGCATCGCGATCCCCTCATGCACCATGTCGGCCATCGCCACCACCGCCGGCGCCACATTCGACGGCACCTGCCGCCACAGATCCCGCCGCCGAGACGGAACCACCTCCGAATCCACCACGGCATCCTCCCCGACCGGACCGGGTTCAGTGTTCCGCGGAACACTCTCAGCTGACGGTGGATCCGGATCGTCGCAGGTCCGGGTGCGTTCATACTCTGCCCGCACCGTCCCAGCCAGGAACCGTGCCCCATCCAACGGACTCAACCGCAACGACACCGACAACGACCCGTCATCGTTCCACTTCCACCGGCCCGTCGACTCCACCGGCGGCCGGCTTTCCTCCTCGACACCCCGGTTGCGGTCGATCTGGCCCATCGCCCGTACCGCCCGATCCAACTGACTCGCCGTCGCCGACAACGCCAGATTCACCAACTCCTGCTCACGTTCAGGCGTGGCGACTCGCGTCAACGCGCGGACCTTCGAATACGTCAGCCGACCTTCGCCAAAGGCCGTGCGGATCATCGGCAATTCTCGTAGCGCCTTGGCGACCCTCAACTGCTCATGCGCCGTTCGCGGTGCGATGCCGGCCTTCCACGACAACCAGTGCGCCAGCGAGTGAATCCCCGGCCCCCGCCACGACTCCCGCTCATCCAGTTCTGCCACCAGGACAAGGAAGTCCGCTGTCAGCGCCGTGATCTGCGCGGCGTACCCCAGCACCCGACCCTCGAGCACCTCATCCGTCAGCGACTCCGGATCCGCATAATCGAACATCGACGACACATCCCCACCGGAACGAAAAGCACTGATTCCCACCGCAACCCCCTGAACCGAACGAAAGGTACAGGAACAAGGTATCGCCCGGCACCGACAATCTTCGGGCCTCAGCCCGAGGTCACGAGTGTTCCGCGGAACGCTTGGCGGCAGCCTCCACTCAGCTCGCCGCACTCCCTCGCTGCGCGACCTTGGGTTCGATCACCTCGGTCGCGTAGGTCTTCCCCCACTCGTTGAGGGCGGTGACGAAGGGGCGCAGCGCCCGTCCCTGTTCGGTGAGCGAATACTCAACCCTCGGTGGGACTTCGGGATAGGCCGTACGCTGCACGATGCCGTCACATTCGAGTTCACGTAGCTGGCGGGTGAGGACCCGTGGCGTGACCGGACCGACTGCCCGCCCGAGGGCGCCGTATCGCATCGGCCCCTCGAGGAGGTTCTTGACGATGGTCATCTTCCAGGAGCCGCCGAGCACGGCGACGCTCACCTCGACCGGGCACACCTCGTAGGCGCGTCGAACCGGGTCCCGTAGGACGGACACGTCCTGGTTCTCCATCGTCGGACCCCTACCGTCGATCGTGGACACTCTCGTCCATATGGACAATATTGTGCATACTACCGGCGGGGCCTATTAAGCGATAGACAGAAGTCATGCACCTATCCATCGACCACAGCGAGAACGCCGTAGAGCACGACTTCGCGCGCTTCACCTCGCCGACGGTCGGAGCGGGCCTGGGCTCGGTCGCGATTCTCGCGACCGTCGCGACTGCGGCCCTCTCCGACACCGGAACACTGCCGGGGTTGATCGGGATGGCCGGCGCCGGGGTGCTCCTGGCCCTGATGCAGATCGCCGTGCAATGTCAGGCGGCGATACTCGTCCTGCGAGACAGACGGTGGCTTCCGGCACTGCCGGCCGCGGCGATCTGCGCCGCGACACTGACCGCGCTCTACCTGCTGGCCTTCGATCACGCTGCCGGCTGGTATCTGCTCCTCATCAGCTCAGTAGCTGTCGCCGGGTATGTCGCGGCTCTCGGGACGGGCGCACCCAACGCGGCGGTCAGCCGTCGAGCAAACTCAACATACTGGTGACGGTGGCCCAGTTGCACATGGTGCTCACGTTCGAGGGCGTGGTCGGGACCGGTCCGCGATTGAGCTCGGCGGCCAACAGGTGTTCGCACTGTCTGAAGCCAGCGGCCTATCGCCCACCGAGGCAATGCGCGGACCTGGATCGCGCCCCCCGCGTAGGGCCGCAGGACTCTAGTGTGGGAGCAGTCGGCTCGACGACCATCGGCTTACGTGACGGGCTTTTCAGCCGCGAGATCCCGCACACCACCAGGAGCAGAGACACGCTGCGATGAGACCAACGCACGGACTGAACCCAGCCCATGTCATCGACTGGCGAACACGAACAGGCCTGCATCACTCGACCGAGTCGGGCCGGCTCCGCGGACGCGATGGCTTGTCCCAGTTCCTTTTCCCACTTCGGGCCGATGCGGCCCGGCCGGAGGCATTCGATGCCGCTGTGCGGTCGACCCGCATCGGCACGATCACCATCACCCACTGGCTCGCCACACCGTTTTCCCTGGCGCGGGCGCGTTCGGCGACGCGCCATGCCGGTCCTGCACTGTCGGTGTTGACCTTTTCATCGCCGGAACGGGTGTCGGTCGATCACGACTTCAGCCACCACGAGGTCCGCGCCGGTCAGCTCATCGTGTTGACGAACACGACGAACGCCGCGGTCTCGATGGATACCGTGAGCGCCGGAGTCCTCGTCAACATCCCCCTCGCAGCGATCGACATCGATCTTCGTGAGGCGGCCGCCAGGCTGGAGCCGGTCCCACCCGACACCGCCCTGGTGCGCGCGGCCACCACGTTCATCAACAGCGTGGTGAGGGACGATCCCGGGCGGCCGCCGTCTGACAAATCCGACGCACTCACCCAGGACGCCCTCACCAGACTGGTGACGTCGATTGCTGCGCAACAGCGTTACCGGGTGGCCCCGGTGGAGGTGCCGTCGCAGACTGTTCGCGAAGCAGTGCGGACGATCATCGACCGCGAGTTCCGGGACCCTGACCTCGGGGCGCAAGCTGTCGCAGACGCGTTGGGGTTGAGTCGAAGGCAGCTCTATCGCCACTTCTCCGAGGTGGACGAATCGCCGGCCGATCTGATCGCGATGCGACGTCTGACCGAGGTCCGACGACTGCTCACCGCCGTTCCCGACATGCCGCTGCCAGATGTGGCTCTCGCGTCCGGTTTCTCGTCCGTGCCGACGATGCGTCAGCGTCTTCGAGCAGTGTTCGGAATCTCGCTCTCGGAGGCCCGAGCGGCCGGCCCACCCGTCCCCGTACACCCGGCGACGCCGACACCGCCCGGGCGTGAGCCCGGCGAGGTTGTGGATCCAGCTGATGTCTGATTCCGGACTGGACCCGGTCGTGGTCGATGAGTGGCGGCAACGCAACGGACGCATAGGCGAACTCGGCGCCCACCGATCGCGTCAAGTCCGCACCCGCGGACGAGAAGGGATCGAACTCTTCGCGGAACTCGTCGAGCTGGAGGCCGACGTCCCGGAGGTCTTTGAACAGATCTGTTACTGGCGGCCGATGACGAAGCTGTTCGGCTTCTGTTATCTGCAGACCCCGGTGCGAACCCGCCGCACGCCTGGCCGTATCCGAGACTTTCCATCCGATTTCATGATCGTGACCAGTCAGACGATCGGGTCGACCACCGGCACCGCCAACGGTCATGACTTCCGTTCTCGGCCTGAGGGACTCACCGTCACCGACAGTCGCCTCCCCTACGATCTCACCACCCATGGCGTCTCGGACGCCCTGGGGCTCTGGGTGCCGACCGAACTGCTCGGCGAAGCCATCGCCGGCGGCGCAACCGTCGCGCCGAATCCACCCGAGAGTGCACTCACCGACGCATGCACCGCGTTGGTGACCCAGTTCGCACGCGACACGATCATCGGCGGTGCCGACATCGACGCCGACGCCGAACAGACGGTCATCGACATCATCTAGTTGACCCTGGATCAGGGCACCTCGAGCGAACAGCTCGTCGACCATCCGGCAGTGATCCGTCAGGCCGTCGCCGTACTCATCGACCGCCACTTCCGCGATCCCGCCTTCACAGTCGACACGATCGCCGCCAAACTGCACATCAGCAGACGCCACCTGTACAGACAGTTCGAGGGATCCGACCGCTCCTCCCTGAACGACATGATCGCGGACCGGCGACTCGAGTGGGCGCGAGCGAGGCTGTTACTCCCCGAGAACCGGCACCTCGACAGCATTGCGCACGCCGCGGGCTTCACTTCGACAGCGGCTTTCCGCAACCGATTCCGAAGCAAGTACGGCGAAACACCGGACGCCTACCGACGGGCGCGACCGACGGCGATGCCCCAGGCCCCCACAGTCTCCGATTGCGAAGCGCAGTCGTGACCGCACCTGCAGACTCACGTCGTGCGCCGCCGCAGCCATCCGTCTCGTCTACCGCGCCGAACGTCATACCGAGAGACAGGAAGGCACCGGCGAAGCCAACTGCCGAAGCCGCACCGGCGATTCTCGAAGCGCTGCCATCTGATCGACGGGCGACTTCGAACGAATAGGGAGGCAGGGCTAGATGAGGGCAGACAGCTTCGAACCGGTGGTCGTCGACGATGACCAGGACGCGTCCCCGGCAGGTCGGGCTCTGGCGGTGGTCTCGACGCAGCGCGATCAACTCATCGTCCTGACCGTGCACGGCAGCATCGACCTGCTCACCGCCCCGCAGTTGGGTGCGGCCGTTCTGGAAGCGGTGAGCGAGCAACCCCGGGGGCTGATCGTCGATCTCACCGCCACCGACTTCCTCGCGTCGTCCGGCATCGCCGCGCTCCTCGCCGCACACGCGGCCGTCACCCCGGATGGCGGCCGGTTCGGCGTCGTCGGCGGGCATCCCGCCATCACTCGGCCCCTGCGGCTGACGGGCCTGGATGACACTCTCGACCTCTACCCCACCCTGGCCGACGCGTTCTCGGCGATGGTCCCGGACTGAGGGCGCCGGGTCACTCCGCGCCGAGAAACTGGACGAGGATCGCGTTCATCGCCTGCGGCGCCTCGATCGGGATGAGGTGCGTCCCGGGGATCACGGCCAGCCGGGCACCCGGAATGGCGGCGACGACGTCGCGGCTGTGCTCGAGGGTCACCTCGTCGCGGTCCCCCTGCATGACCAGGGTCGGCGCGGTGATCGCGGCCAGATCACCGAGATCGATCTCTGGTTCGGAGTTGATCATCGCCATCGTCTTGTCGAAGACGACCTGGAAATGCTCTGCGCCGTCCGGGGATTCGGACGCGTAATCGGCAGCGAAGAACTCCATCAGCTCGTCGTCGGCGGAATCGAGCGCGTCGAGGATGCCGCCGACCGCCCGGCCCGAACTGTTGTAGTACTGGCCGATCAGGACCAGATGCCGGACCAGGTCGGGCCGCCGCAGCGCGACCAGCACACCCACCACCGCGCCATCGCTCCACCCGACGATCTCGGCGGGACCCCCGACCACCTCGTCGAGGTAGGCGATCGTCTCCTCGGCCATGTCCGCGTAGTGGAACTCGTCGGTCACGTCCGGGCTGTGGCCGTGGCCGTGACGTTCCGGACAGAACACCTTCCACCCCGCGTCCACCAGGGCCGGCACCTGCCCGCCCCACGACGACGCACCCGAGAAGGCGCCGTGCAGCAGCACGAGCGGTTGCCCGTCGCCCTGGATCTCGTGCCAGACACGGGTACTCGGCGTCGGATGACTGATGGTCGTGTACTCGCGGATCGGAGAGGTCACGTGACCACCGTACGGGTGCATCGGTGCGGCCGATGAGAAACCGGCGTCGAGCGGGTCAGCCCTGTCGAGTGCACACACGACGAGAGGGAGTCCCATGCCCACCGACACCACGCAGGCACGATCGATATCGGCGGCCGCCGATCACATGCTCGCTCTGACCGCCACAGTCGCCGACGCCGACCTGGACCGTCCGACCCCCTGCGGCGACATGGACCTCGCCGCGCTGGTCGCCCACCTCGACGGCCTGACCGGACGGGATCCCCGGTGGCCGCGGGCGGCGAAGGCGGACTAGCGGTTGAACGGCCAGCCGGTGATCTTCTTCTCCCGCGGCGGGGCGTAGGTCCGGATCTTCGACGTCGAGAGCCCCATTCGGACAAGACCTTCGGCGATCGTGACCGCCGCCCGCACGCCGTCGACGATCGGTACCCCGGTCGCCTCGCGGACCTGCTCCTCGAGTTCGGCCATCCCGCCGCACCCGAGGCAGATCACCTCGGCGTGGTCGTCGGTGACCGCACGCGTGGACTGTTCCACGATCGCTTTCACCGCCCGCGCCGGGTCCGACTCGAGTTCCAGCACACCGAGTCCCGACGCCCGCACCGACGCACACCGCTGGTCGAGGCCGGCCAGCTTGAGCCGGTCCTCGATGAGCGGGACCGTCCGGTCCAGGGTCGTCACCACCGAGAAGCGGTGTCCCAGATACATCGCCGTCGACGCCGCGGCCTCGGTGATGTCGACGACCGGCACCTCGAGGAGCTCCTGGAGTCCCTCTCGGCCGTGTTCGCCGTAACCGGCCTGGATGACCGCGTCATACGGTTCGGGGTAGGCGAGGATCGCGTCCATCACGGCGATCGCGGCGAGGTAGGACTCGAAGTTCCCCTCACACGAGTCGGCGCCGAAACGCGGTGTGATCCCCACGATCTCGGTCCCCGGGGAGGCGACCGAGCGGGCCGAGTCGGCGATGGCCTCGGTCATCGACACGGTGGTGTTGACGTTGGCGACCAGGATGCGCACGGTGATGTCCTTTGTGGGTCAGTGAGTGCTGGCGACGGAGATCGACTCGCCCGACACCTCGGCGAACGGACCGCGACGGTCGGCGACCGCCAGGTACACGATCGCACCGAGACCGGCGCCGATGAACCAGGAGAACTCCGAGATCACCTCGAAGGCCGGGACGAAGGCCATCACCAGGGCGATGGCTGCAGTCGGGACGAGCGCGAGGATCGCCCGCATGTTGACCCCGTTCCGGTAGTGGTACGCGGCACCCGGCGCCTCGGTGAACAACGCGGGCACGTCGATTCGCGAACGGCGGACGAGCCAGTAATCGGCCATGACGATACCGAACAGCGGGCCGAGAAGGGCACCGAGTCCGCCGAGGAAGTAGTTGATCACCGCCGGCGAGTTGTAGAGGTTCCACGGCAGGATGACCAAGCCGATGATCGCGGCGACCAGCGCCGCGCGCCGGAAGTCGAGGTGGCGCGGGAACAGGTTGGACAGCGCGTAGATCGGCGCGACGAAGTTGGCCATGAGGTTCACGGCGACGGTGAGGATCAGCAGCGCGAGGCAGGCCAGCACCAGCAGGAAGGTGTTGGGAACGGTCTGGACGATGTCCGACGGCGACTCGATGACGGTGCCGTTGATGCGGAACTGGGCTCCGGCGAGGGTGATCACGATGGCGCCGAAGAGCAGCATGTTCAGCGGGATGCCCCAGAAGTTGCCGCGCACGATTGCTTTTCGCGATTCCGCGTTGCGGGTGAAGTCGCAGAAGTTGAGGACGAAGGTGCCGTAGATCGCCACCCACAGGCTCGCGCCGCCGATGATCTGGAGCCACATGTCCACGCCGGTCAGCGAATCGGGCGTCGACCACGCGATGGTCCAGTCGGCGTTGCTCAGCATCCAGACGGCCAGTGCGACCATGGTGACCAGGATGACCGGACCGGCGAAGGCCTCGTAGCGACGGATCATCTCCATGCCGTAACTGACGATGATCACCTGGATCACCCACAGCGAGACGAACGAGATCCAGCCCAGGGTGGAGAGCCCGAGGAAACGGTTGGTGTCCAGGTCGGCGGCGCCGGGGAACAGCGCCACCAGCATGATTCGCAGGACGACCGACGCGAGGTAGGTCTGGATGCCGAACCACGCGATCGCCACCCCGCCGCGGATGAGGGCGGGGATCTGCGCGCCGCGGAACCCGAACGAGATGCGGCTCATGACCGGGAACGGCACCCCGGTCTTCTCCCCCATGAAGCCGGAGAGATTCAGCAGCAGGAAGAGGAACACCCCACCCAGCACCAGGGCGGTCAGGATCTGCCACCCGCCGAGCCCGAGCGCGAACAGACCGATGGCGAAGGCGTAGTTGCCGAGACTGTGTACGTCGTTGGCCCACAACGTGAAGATGTTGTAGGTGTTCCATCGTCGTCCGACGCGGCTGGTCGGTGCCAGGTCGTCGTTGTACAGCTTCGGACTCAGCCCGGCCGGGACGGTGCCGGTGACCTCGGAAACCGGTCCGTCGACGGGGGCTGTGTGCTGCTCAGTGCTCATGTCTGCACTTTCGGTCGGACGGTCATCGATGACCGCGCTCCTACACTCGCGGAGTTCCGTGATGTGGAATGAAGTTTCCGCGTTCGTGACAGTTAGCCTGACGATCGAGGCCGTTGTCAATAGCACGACACCGGCCTACTCGCGAGTTGAGTTCCGAAATGACACGGCTTCATTCCATGATGAGGAATAACCTGGGTTAGTCTCTGGAACGACACCGGACACGGCACCAGCAAGGAGTCCCGCCCCATGACCGCAGCACCCGATGCCCCGGCCGCTACTTCCGACGCACCGTTCGACCTGGTCGTGCGGGGCGAACAGACTCTCACCACGGCTGGCATCGTGGCCCGCGAGATCGGTATCCGCGACGGTCGGATCGTCGCGATCGAGCCCCTCGGCAGCGGGCTGACCGGGGCCGAGGTCATCGAGCTCGCCGACGATCAGGTCATGATCCCCGGACTCGTGGACACCCACGTACACGTCAACGAGCCCGGGCGCACCGAGTGGGAGGGTTTCGACTCGGCCACCCGGGCGGCGGCCGCGGGTGGTGTCACCACGCTCATCGACATGCCGCTCAACTCGATCCCACCGACCGTGAACGTCGACGCGTTGGCCGAGAAACGTGCTGCGGCACAAGGTAAGACGCACATCGACGTCGGATTCTGGGGTGGCGCCATCCCGGGCAACGAGGACGACCTGCGCGGCCTGCACGACGCGGGTGTGTTCGGCTTCAAGTGCTTCCTGCTGCACTCGGGAGTGGACGAGTTCCCGCACCTGACGGCCGACGAGATGGAAGCCGACATGGCCAAACTCGCCGAGTTCGACTCGCTGATGATCGTCCACGCCGAGGACTCCCGCGCCATCGACAAGGCCCCCTCCCCCGAGGGCGATGAGTACACCCGCTTCCTCGCGTCCCGTCCGCGCGGCGCCGAGAACCTGGCGATCGCGGAGGTCATCGAGCGGGCGCGCTGGACCGGCGTCCGCGCCCATGTCCTCCACCTGTCGTCGTCGGACGCGCTGCCGATGCTGGCCAGCGCGAAGCGCGACGGTGTGAAGATCACTGTCGAGACCTGCCCGCATTACCTCACCCTGCTGGCCGAAGAGGTACCCAACGGCGCGACGGCCTTCAAGTGCTGCCCGCCCATCCGCGAGGCCGGCAACCGTGAACTGCTGTGGGAGGGGCTGCTGGCCGGCACCATCGACTGCATCGTCTCCGACCACTCGCCCTCGACCGTCGACCTCAAGGACCCCGAGAACGGCGACTTCGGCGTCGCATGGGGTGGGGTCGCCTCGCTTCAGCTCGGGCTGTCGCTCATCTGGTCCGAGGCAAAGAAGCGCGGCATCGACCTGCCGCAGGTCATCGAGTGGATGGCGTCGAAACCCGCCGACCTCGCCGGCCTGCCGACCAAGGGTCGCATCGCCCTCGGCTGCGACGCCGACTTCGCCGTCTTCGAGCCGGAATCCGCGCAGATCGTCGACGTCAATCGCCTCCACCACAAGAACCCGGTCAGCCCGTACGACGGCCGGGCACTCGCCGGTGTGGTCAAGGGGACCTGGGTGCGCGGGCAGAAGGTCGACTTCGAGACCGCCCGCGGTCGCATGCTCCGCCGCGGCGACGTCTGACTCCCCCGGTAAGCTGGGCCGAATGAGTTCGGATGACCAGCACACCGGCCTGGCCGATGAGTTGGCCGCGCGTTCCGACGACGCGCTGACCGAGCTCCTCCTCGAACGCCCCGACCTCGCCTCACCGACGCCGTCGGGGACTCGGGTACTGGCGCAACGGGCGCTGTCGGCGGCGTCGTTGGCCCTGGCCGGCGAGGATCTCGACGTCCTTGCCGTCGCGGTTCTGGAAGAGGTTGCCGCCCGCCACAGCCGCAGCCCGAAGAAGTCGCGGCGTCCGTCGGTCACCACGATCGTCAAGGCCCTGTCCGGCCGCGCCGATGCGGCCGCCGTCCGCGCCCGTCTCGATCTCCTCCGACGCCGCGCGATCCTCTGGGGCGAGGACTCCTCCCTCGGCGCCGGTGAACACGTCGACTCCGCGATGCCGTGGAAGGCCAAGCACCTCAGTGGTCCGCTCGTCGGGCGGTCGGGCGAGGAGATCGCGGCGATGATCGCCGATCTCGACGAGCGACCCCTCGGTCTGCTGCACACCCTCGCCCGCGGTCCGGCCCTGGGCCGCAGTCGCGATGCGGCCCACGACGCCGACCCGTCCTCCCCGGTCGCCCGACTGATCTCGTCGGGCCTCCTCGCGCGCATCGACGATCAGACCGTCGAGCTACCGCCGATGGTGGGCGCCGTGCTCCGCGAGGAACCCGCTTGGCGCACAGACGTGTTGGAGCCGCCACCGCTCCACGAACCCGGCGCGAAGCCACGTTTCGGGGCCAAGGCGGTCGACGCCGCAGCCGGCGGCGAGGCACTCGAACTCATCCGTCACCTCACCCAGCTGATCGCGGTCCTCGGCGCGACGCCGGCGGCGGTGCTCCGCTCCGGCGCGCTCGGCGTCCGCGAGCTGCGTCGTCTGGCGAAGCTGACCGGTCTCGAGACACAGCGGGTGGCGTTCCTCGTCGAACTCGCCGCCTATCTCCGGCTCATCGACGCGGGCTTCCCGGATCCCCCGCCGCCCAACGGTTCCGGCGAACAGTCCTTCGCGCCCACCTCCGCCGCCGACACCTGGCTGCACCAACCGCGCGAGCGCCAGTGGCTCGCGCTGGCCGACGCCTGGATGCACATGCCGCGCCGCGCCTGGCAGGTCGGCGAACCCGATCGGGACGGCAACGCGCTGCCGACGCTCGGCTCCGACCTCCACGACGCCTACGCCCCGGTGCAGCGTCAGCTCATCCTGTCCACCCTCGCCCACGCCGACCCCGCGGTGGGAGTCCCCGCCGACACCCTCCACGCGAACCTGCACTGGCACCGCCCCCGTCAGATCCGGCGCTTCAGCCGCCGCGTCGTCGCCGAGACCCTGCGTGAGGCACGGGAATTGGGCCTGGTCGCGCACGACGCCCTGACCACCGTCGGTCGCGCGTACACCATCGAGGAGTCGCCGGACTCCGACCCCGCCGACGTCGACGCAGCGGTGCTCGCCGCGATGCGCAAGGCCCTGCCCGAACCGGTGGACCACTTCCTGACCCAGGCCGATCTCACGCTGACCGTCCCCGGCCCGATGACACCCGAACTCGCCGAACAGGTGGAGCTCGTCGCCGATCTGGAGTCCGGTGGTGCGGCGTCGGTCTATCGGGTCTCGCCGGAGAGCGTGCGCCGGGCGCTCGACGCGGGCCGCAGCAGCAACGAATTGCTCTCGATGTTCACGAAACACTCGAGAACCCCGGTGCCACAGTCACTCACGTATCTCATCGACGACGTCGCACGACGCCACGGCCAGTTGCGCGTGGGCGTCGCGTCGGCGTTCATCCGCTGCGAGGACCCGACGGTGCTGGCCGCCGTGCTGCGCAGCGCAGCCGCCGAACCGCTCGCGCTTCGCGCGCTGGCCCCCACGGTCGCGGTGTCTCCGTCGGAGGTCCGCGACGTGATCGATCAGCTGCGGGCGGCGGGATTCGCTCCGGCGGGCGAAGATTCGTCCGGAGCCCTGGTCGACCTCCGCGAACGCGGCAGCCGGGTTTCGGTGTCGCGGGCACGTCGGCAGGCCCAGCCACGCCGGAACGCGCCGTCGGAGGCACAGCTGCGGTCGGTGGTGACCCGCATCCGCTCGACCGACCGGGCGGCGGCGGCGACCCCGGTGCGCGGCGCCGTCACGACGACCCCGGTGCGGGCGAGCGGCGGAGGCGAATCCGCCACCGCGCTCATCCAGCTCGCACTGCGCGCCAACCGCAGGCTGCGCGTGGGATACGTCGACGCACAGGGATCGGCGAGCCGGCATGTGGTGACCCCGAAGATCCTCGGCGCCGGCCAGCTCGTGGCCGTCGAGGAGGGCAGCGATGACGAGCAGCGGTTCTCGCTGCACCGCCTCACCAGCGTCGAGCTGCTCGACGCCTGAGTCCAGCGGGTAGAGACATCCTGTGAAAGACGTCTCATCCTTGGTAGCCTCGGGTATGACCGCGGCACCGAAACTCCCCGCTCGCGAACATCTCGGCCTCGTCGCCGACACCTACCAGCACGACCTCGTCGCGCGGATGAAACCCGCGCCGAAGCGTCGCCGAGTGAAGCGGCCGGTCGATCTGGTCACCGCCATCGGGCCTTCTCTCGCCGGCACCAACGTGATCATGCAGCTCGCCAATCCGAAGGTCGGGTACGGCGTCCACGAGAGCCGTGTGCCGTCGGGCAATGCGATCAAGCGACCCATCAAACGGGGGCGCACCACCGGCACATTCCTCGCCGTCGCACTGATGGGCTCCGACGACGACAAGGCCTACATACACGAGGCCGTCGGCCGCATCCACGACCAGGTTTACTCCACCCAGTCGAGTCCCGTCCGCTACAGCGGGAACGACTCGCGTCTGCAGCTGTGGGTCGCGGTGTGTCTGCTCAAGTACTTCATCGACCAGTACGAACTGCTCTACGGTCCGCTGAGCGCCGAGGAGAAGCAGATGGTGCTCACCGAGGCGCACCCGCTGGGCACCGCACTCAACGTTCCCCGGGACAAGTGGCCGGCGACCTACGACGATCTGCTCGTCTACTGGAACGCCGAACTGTCCTCGCTGCGCATCGACGACCCGGTGCGCGACGAGCTCCGCAGCCTCGCCGACCTGTCCTTCCTGGAGTACCGGGTCGGAAAGCTCGGCACGCTGCTCCACGCCACGATCGGGCCGTCGCTCGCCTACGCGATCAAGGCCGGGTTGCCACCGGAGTTCCGCACGATGATGCGGTGGCGGTGGACCGAACGCGACGAACGCCGCTATCAGCGGGCGCTTGCCGGCTTCCGCCGCGTCGACCCTCTGGTGGCACCTGTTCTGCGCGGGATCTTCCGGCTCAACATCATCGACCTGCGGGTCCGTCGCAAGCTCGGCATCCCCGTCTTCTGACTTCGCCGGGGTCTCTCGCGTCACAGCGCAGGCCCGACGCTGACAATCGTCGGTGCGATCTGGACAATGGAGCGGGTGACCGATGGACCCCTGATCGTGCAATCCGACAAGACGCTGCTGCTCGAGGTGGATCACCCCGACGCCGCGGCGGCGCGCGCGGCGATCGCACCCTTCGCCGAACTCGAACGCGCCCCCGAGCACGTCCACACCTACCGGGTCACCCCGCTGGCGCTGTGGAACGCCCGCGCCGCAGGTCACGACGCCGAACAGGTCGTCGATGCACTCGTGACGTACTCGCGGTACGCGGTGCCCCAGCCGCTGCTGATGGACGTCGTGGACACCATGGGCCGGTTCGGTCGCCTGCAACTGGTCAAGCATCCGGCGCACGGGTTGACCCTCGTCAGCCTCGACCAGGCGGTCCTCATCGAGGTGATGCGCAACAAGAAGGTCGCCCCGATGCTGGGTGCGCGCATCGACGACGACACGGTGATCGTGCACCCGTCCGAGCGGGGTCGCCTCAAGCAGGTGCTGCTGAAGGTCGGCTGGCCGGCCGAGGACCTCGCCGGGTACGTCGACGGCGAGGCACACGCCATCGACCTCGCCCAGGACGACTGGCAGCTGCGTGACTACCAGGAGATGGCAGCCGACTCGTTCTGGGCCGGCGGCTCGGGTGTGGTGGTGCTCCCCTGCGGTGCCGGTAAGACGATGGTCGGCGCGGCGGCGATGGCCAAGGCCGGCGCGACGACGCTGATCCTGGTGACCAACACGGTCGCCGGCCGCCAGTGGAAACGTGAACTCATCGCGCGCACGACGCTCACCGAGGAGGAGATCGGCGAGTACTCGGGCGAGCGCAAGGAGATCCGTCCCGTCACCATCGCCACGTACCAGGTGATGACGCGGAAGTCGAAGGGCGAGTACAAGAATCTCGACCTGTTCGACTCCCGCGACTGGGGTCTGATCATCTACGACGAGGTCCATCTCCTCCCCGCACCCGTCTTCCGGATGACCGCCGACCTGCAATCACGTCGTCGACTCGGCCTCACCGCGACCCTGGTCCGCGAGGACGGCCGCGAGGGCGACGTCTTCAGCCTGATCGGACCCAAGCGCTACGACGCCCCGTGGAAGGACATCGAGGCGCAGGGGTGGATCGCGCCGGCCGACTGCGTCGAGGTCCGGGTGACGCTGACCGACGAGGAGCGTCTGCAGTACGCGGTCGCCGAGCCCGAGGAGAAGTACAAGCTCTGCTCGACGGCCCACACCAAGGTCAATGTCGTGAAGGCGATCCTCGACAAGCACCGCGGTCAGCAGACGCTGATCATCGGCGCCTACATCGACCAGCTCGAGGAACTCGGCCGCGAACTCGACGCGCCGGTCATCCAGGGGTCGACGAAGAACAAGGAGCGCGAGGTCCTGTTCGACCGGTTCCGGTCCGGCGAGCTGCAGACCCTAGTGGTGTCCAAGGTCGCGAACTTCTCCATCGACCTCCCCGAGGCCTCGGTGGCGGTGCAGGTGTCCGGGACCTTCGGGTCACGCCAGGAGGAGGCCCAACGCCTCGGCCGGTTGTTGCGACCGAAACGCGATGGCGGACAGGCGCATTTCTACTCCGTGGTGTCGCGCGACACCCTCGACGCCGACTACGCCGCGCACCGCCAACGGTTCCTCGCCGAGCAGGGATACGCCTACCGCATCACCGACGCCGACGACCTCCTCGGCCCGACGATCGGTGAGGGTTCAGCCGGCTGAGTCACAACTCGGCGCCTGGAGCGACCACCGGATAACCGAGCGCAGACGCACCCGCCGTGAGTCGTTGGTCGTAGGCGACGAACGCGGTCATCTCGGCGCGGATCACGGTTGCCGAGGCCAAGTGCAAGGCGTCGAGCGAGCGCAGCGAGGACGGGCCGATCGATTCGGCGATGTCGATGACGGCGGCGCTCAGCGGGATCACGTCCAGAGCATCGAGGAGATCACGCGCTCGCTCATGAAGGCCCGGGCTGCCATCACGCAACGCGGTGCGCATCAATTCGACTCGTCCCAGCGCACTCGTCACGGTCGGGACCCCTGGATGCAGCGCGAACCACTCGATCAGCGGTGCGGTCTCGGCCTCGCGCACCACGAGTTTCACCATCGCTGAGGTGTCGAGATAGATCAACGATCCTCGCGAACCTGGTCGAGGACTTCGGTGAGCGCGCGCGTCGGCAACGTCTCGGGGTGCAGCCCGGTTATGCCGCCCGCACTGCGGGCCGGCACGAGTATCCCGGCCTCGATGAGCGCGTCTCTACTTCTTTCCCCCGCAGACACCGGGACCAACCGCGCAACCGTGCGGCCTCGGTTGGTGATGGCCAACTCTTCCCCGGCCTCGACTTGCGCCAGATACTGCGAGGCGTGCTGCCTGAGCTCGCGGATACCGATCGTCCTCATTCCTGCAGGGTAGCACCTGAAGTGCTACTTGACCCCGTGCTCTCGGAGGAGCGCCCGGAGCTTGCGGAGGAGCCTCACTTTCCGCTCCCTGAGGTGCGAGGAGCGATAGCGACGAGCCTCGAAGGGTCAGATCTCGACGAGGCAGTACCCGATCGACTCCGGCTCGTAGAAGACCCATGTCGTCTCCCCGCCCGTGCAAGTCACCGACGCATCCGACCGTGTCGTGACACGGGCGAGGACGGTCTGCGCCGTTGCGGCGCTCGTGCAGGGGGCTTCCCGGTAGTCGGCGAGGGAGCCGCCCGACAGCGGCACCAGGTAGCACAGATTCTCGTAGAAATTCGGTGTGAGACAGACCTTGTCGGAGCTACCCGGGAAGGTGAGCGTCGAGTTCTGCGGGCTCGCGCACGACGACGACGCGGCGATCTTCGAGGCGGTGTAGAAGTTGAGACCGGCCGAGTCGCAGTCGACTTTCGACGCGTTCACGCTCGTCGCCGACCCGGAGTCGGTCGCGATGCCGATGCACTCGCCGACCTGCACGTCACCCGGTCCGTTGACCGGCGACGTGGAGGAGTCGGTGGTGCGGGGAGCAGACGTGCCGGCGCCGGATGTCGGGGTCTCCGGCTCGGCGGCCGTAATGGGGCGCGACGTCGAGGTGTCGCTCGCGGTCGGGGCGCTCGACACCTGCGTCGCGACGTAGACGACCCCGGCCACGATCGCGAGCACGAGGACGGCCGCGAGTGACCCCAGTGCGATCAGCAGCCCGGACCGCTTCTTCGGCGGTGGTGGTGGTGCGTAGCCACCCTGCGAGGGGAACCCGCCGGGGTAGGTCCCCGGTTGCGACTGGTACGGCGAATACTGCTGCGGCCCTTGCGGATAGGACAGGGGGTTCACCGGAACGGGCGGGGCCACCGGAACCGGCGGCACGGGCGACGGTGCGCGCACCGTCGGCTCCTTGGACAGCTGTGGAACGGTGAGCGCGCGTTCGAGGTCGACGGCGAAGTCGCGGCACGACCCGTACCGGCGGTCCGGCTCTTTCGCGAGGGCGCGACCGAACACCGCGTCGACGTCGCCCGAGATACCCGGGCGCAGGGTCGACGGTCGCGGCGGCATCGCCTGCAGGTGGCCGGCGATGATCGACGCGGTGCCGGCACCCTGGAACGGCGGCCGCCCGGTGAGGAGTTCGAAGACGGTGGCCGCGAGCGCGTACTGGTCGGCGCGGCCGTCGACCGGATCGCCCAGCAGTTGTTCGGGTGAGGCATACGCGACGGTGCCGAGGAAGACGTTGGTCGAGGTGAGATGACTGACGTCCTGCTCCGACTTGGCGATCCCGAAGTCCGCGAGCAACACTCGCGGCTCCGGACCACCCGCGCCCTGCAGCAGGATGTTGGCCGGCTTGACGTCGCGATGGAGCAGCCCCGTCGCGTGGGCCCGGTCGAGCGCGGCGCCCACCGCGCGCACGATCGCGATCACCGTCGCGGTGTCGAGTCCCCGCGGGTTCTGCCGAAGCAGCTTCAGCGCATCGATGCCGTCGATGTACTCCATCGCGATCCACAGGTGGCCGTCGTACTCACCGGAATTGAAGATCGTCACGATCGACGGATGGACGACGCTCGACGCGTGCTCGGCCTCTTTGACGAACCGCTGCCGGTACATCGGGTCGCGACTGAGATCGGCGGGCAACACCTTCAGTGCCTCGTTCCGCGGCAGGTGGGGATGCCGCGCGAGGTAGATCTCGCCCATGCCACCCCGGCCGACGAGTCGGATGATGGTGTAGCCGGCGAAGTGCTCGCCGGGATTGCGCGGCATCGCTCCTCCTCATCCGTGTCGGCGACTGGGGTCAGTCTGTCACCCCCGCTGCGCCCACCGCGACCGTTGAAGAGAGGACCTGTGCCACTGTTGGAACATGTCATCCGCGAACCGGACAGTCGACCGCCTGCGTCCGTTCACCACGACGATCTTCGCCGAGATGTCGGCGCTTGCCGTCGAGCACGACGCCGTGAACCTCGGACAGGGCTTTCCCGACACCGACGGGCCGGCATCGATGCTCGATGCCGCGCGCGAGGCCATCAGTGACGGTCGCAATCAGTACCCGCCCGGTATCGGTGTGCCGGAGTTGCGGCACGCGGTCGCGCGGCAGCAGCGTGACCGGTATGGCCTGGAGTACGACCCCGATCGCGAGGTGCTGATCACGGTCGGCGCGACCGAGGCGATCGCCGGTGCCGTCGTCGGTCTGGTGGAGCCGGGTGACGAGGTCATCATGATCGAGCCCTACTACGACGCCTACGCCGCCGCTGTCGCGATGGCCGGGGGTGTGCGGCGCGTCGTGCCGCTGGTCCCCGACGGCGACGGCTTCCGCTTGGATCGCGACCGTCTCGCCACGGCCTTCGGACCGAAGACGTCGATGGTGGTGGTGAACAGCCCACACAATCCGACGGGGACCGTGCTGTCGACCGACGACCTCGCCGAGATCGCACGGCTGTGCGTCGCGCACGACGTCATCGCCGTCACCGACGAGGTCTACGAATACCTCGTCTTCGATGGACGGACGCACACTCCGCTCGCGGCGCTGCCGGGTATGCGGGAACGCACGCTGCGTATCTCCAGCTCCGGCAAGACCTTCAACTGCACCGGTTGGAAGGTCGGCTGGGTGAGCGGTCCGCCCGAACTCGTCGCCGCGGCGCGGACGGCGAAGCAATACATGTCCTATGTCGGCTCCGGGCCGTTCCAACCCGCGGTGGCGCACGGGCTGGAGCATGAGTTGGACTGGGTCCGCGAGTCGGCGCGGGGGCTGCAGGCCAAACGCGACCTGATCTCGACCGCGCTGTCCGACGCCGGTTTCGCCGTACACCGCAGCGAGGCAACCTATTTCGTCTGCGCCGACCCTCGTCCCCTCGGCGTCGACGACGGCATCGAGTTCTGCCGATCGCTGCCCGAACGCATCGGCGTGGCCGCGGTGCCGGTCAGTGTGTTCACCGACGACCGCGAACCCTGGCACCACATGCTCCGGTTCGCCTTCGCCAAACGCGACGAGGTGATCGCCGAAGCCGCCCAGCGGTTGCGCCGGCTCTGATTCCCCCTCCGCTGGTTGAGCCGGCACCGAGCGGAGCGAGGCGCCGAGTCGAAGCCACTTGGCGACCACCCCGCTGGTTGAGCCGGCCCCGAGCGCAGCCGCCGGGCCGAGCAAGCGACGAAGGAGCGCGTCGAGGTCGAGGCGCCGAGTCGAAGCCACTTGGTGACCTCGACAAGCTCGGCCAGCGGAAGGAGGCTCGGCCAGCGGGCGGGGCAGTGCGGCTCAGCGCAACGCCGGGATCACCCGCTCTTCGAACATCTCGAGGTCCTCGCGATCGACGGCGATGTTCGGGAAGTAGCAGATCCCATAAGACATTCCGGCGTCGGCGAGCCCGCGAAGGTTCTCGGCGACCTGTTCGGGCGTCCCGACCGCGGGCATCCCCCGGAACGCGCCCAAACTACCGGACGCCGCGTCGGGCCCGACGATCTTGCTCAACCGCGCCTCGAGGTCGGTGAGCTTGCGCTCCACGTCGGCCTCGGTCTCGCCGAGCATCACGTTGTAATTGGCCGAGCGGGTGATCGACTCGAAGTCGCGTCCGAGGTCGGCGCAATGTTGTTGCAGGACCGACGATTTGTGCGCGAACCCGTCCGGCGTGCCGTCGAAGTTGGTGTAGTCGGCGTACTTCGCCGCGATCCGCAGCGTCTTCTTCTCCCCGCCGCCGGCGATCCATAGTGGCAGCTGCCCAGCCGTGGGCTGCGGGGCGCAGATGGCGTCGTCGACGGTGTAGTGCTTGCCGTCGAGCGTCGCCCGTCCGGTCTCCCAGGCCTGCTTCATGATCTGCACGCCCTCGTCGAGCCGCGCCAGCCGCTCCCCCGCCGCCGGGAATCCGTAACCGTATGCACGCCATTCGTGTTCGTACCAGCCGCCACCGATGCCCATCTGGACGCGACCGCCGGAGATCAGGTCGGCGGTGGCGGCGACCTTGGCGAGGTACATCGGGTTGCGGTAGCTCATCGCGGTGCACATCTGCCCGATGTCGACCCGGCTGGTGGTCGCGGCGAGTGCTGCGACGAGCGTCCACGCCTCGTGTGTGGCCTCGTCGGTCGGCAGCGGGACGGTGTGGAAGTGGTCGTACACCCAGATCGAGTCCCAGCCGCCCGACTCGGCGCGGTCGGCGACCGACGACATCACCCCCCACTGGTCCGCGGGTTCCACACCCACGAGATCGAGACGCCAGCCCTGGGGAATGAAGAGTCCGAATCGCATGCGGTCCAACTTACGCGCCGCGATCCATGAGAAACTTACAAGCAGTCCGGACTGTTTGTGCTATCGTCGCTGATGTGACCGAGCCCACCCGAGCCCCACGTCGTCGTACGCAGGCCGAACGCACCGCGACCACCCGTGCGCTCATCCTCGACGCGGCCGTCGACGCCCTCGTCGACGTCGGCTACGCAGCCACCACCACGCAGGAGGTGAACCGCCGCGCCGGCATCTCGCGCGGGGCGCTTCTGCATCACTTCCCCACCCGGGAATCACTGGTGGTCGCCGCTGTCGGGCACCTCGTCGAACGTCGACTGGCAGAGATCCTGTCGCGGCCCCGCACGGGCGACGAGGGACTCGAGATCCTCGTCGAGGCTTTCAGCGGCCCGCTGTTCGACGCCGCTCTCGAGTTGTGGGTCGCCGCCCGCTGCGACGTCGGGCTACGAACCGCAATCATCCCGCTCGAACAACAGGTCTCCGACGCCCTCGCCGTCGGTTGTGCCGAGTTGTTCGGCGACCGATACACCGCCGCGGAACTCGAACTCTCCATCGAACTCGCACGCGGACTCGCGGTGTCGCGCATCCTGCGCTCGCCCGACGCCGACCGCGCGCTGCTCGACCGACTCCTGCCCGTATGGAAGGAACTCCTGTCTCATGACTGAA
Organism: Gordonia sp. NPDC127522; assembly: GCF_042672305.1. Classification (NCBI taxonomy): domain Bacteria; kingdom Bacillati; phylum Actinomycetota; class Actinomycetes; order Mycobacteriales; family Gordoniaceae; genus Gordonia; species Gordonia sp. NPDC127522. The sequence goes on along the minus strand of NZ_JBHXVK010000001.1, from coordinate 751,438 downwards.
CTCAGTCCGACTCTCCCGCAGCAGAACACGCTGCCCCGGCGCGTCGACGTCCTCGTCGTCGGCGTCGGATTCGGCGGCCTCGCCGCCCTGCATCGTCTGCGAAAGGACCATCCGCAGCTGCAGACCCTGGCAATCGAGCGCGGCGACGGCGCGGGTGGCGTCTGGCGCGAGAACGACTACCCGGGCGCGGCCTGCGACGTCCCGACGTCGCTGTACTCGCTGTCGTTCGCGCCGAACCCGGAGTGGTCGCACACCTACGGGCGTCGCGACGAGATCCATCGGTATCTACGCTCGGTCGCAGTCGATTTCGCCGATCAGATCCGATACAACTGTGCGCTGACGTCGGCGCGCTGGGACGGTGGCACGCAGGAGTGGGTCGTCGACACCACCGACGGTGAGATCCGGTGCCGCTACCTGGTCGCGGCGCCCGGTGCGCTGTCCGAACCCGGCCTGCCGACCGTCCCCGGCGCCGACGAGTTCACCGGCACGATGTTCCACTCCGCCGACTGGGACCATTCCCACGACCTGCACGGTCGACGCGTCGCGATCGTCGGCACCGGCGCGTCGGCGATCCAGATCGTGCCCGAGATCGTGGACGAGGTCGGGCATCTCACGGTCTTCCAGCGCACCCCCGCCTGGGTCGTCCCGCGTCTGGACCGCAACATCGGCACCCTCGAACGCGCGCTCTATCGTCGGGTTCCCGGCATCCACCGACTGGTCCGGCGGATGGTGTGGACCTATCGCGAGGCCTACGTCCTCATGATGGCCCGCAACCCCAAGCTGCTGCCGATCGCGAAGACCATCGCGCTGGCCCAGCTGCGTGTCCAGGTCCGCGACCGCGCGTTGCGTCGTCGGCTCACCCCCGACTACACCATCGGCTGCAAGCGGATGTTGTTGACCAACAAGTGGTTCCCCGCCCTCCAGCATGACAACGCGACCGTCACCGGCGCGATCACCCGCCTCACCGCACGCGGCGCCGTCGACGACCAGGGTCGCGAGCACGAGGTCGACACGGTCGTCTTCGCGACCGGGTTCACCCCCACCGAGCCGCCCATCGCGTCGGCGATCACCGGGCGCGACGGCCGCACGCTGGCCCAGGCGTGGAGGGGTTCACCGCGCGCCTACCGCGGGGTCGAGGTCCACGGCTTCCCCAATCTGTTCTTCCTGTACGGCCCCAACACGAATCTCGGTCACAGCTCGATCGTGCTGATGCTGGAGCCGCAGGCGTACTACATGAGCAAGGCCCTCGCCGAACTCTCGCGTAGCGGCCGGTCGACCTTCGAGGTCACCGAGGATGCACAGGACCGCTACAACTCCGAACTCGATCCCGAACTCGAACGCACCGTCTGGAATTCGGGTGGCTGCTCGAGCTGGTACCTCGACTCCACCGGTCGCAACTCGGTGATGTGGCCGAAGTTCACGAGCGACTTCCGCCGGATGATGTCGTCCTTCGAACCCACCGACCACCGCTTCGACGCCGCGATCCCCGCCGCACCCGTCGACCAGGCCGTCACCACCGGATCAGACACTGCATCCGACGCCACCGAATCCGACACCGAGAGGACCGTCGCACCGTGAGTTCCACCCCTGACCATTACGACGCCATCGTCATCGGCTCCGGTTTCGGCGGATCGGTTGCGGCCCTGCGACTCACCGAGAAGGGCTACCGCGTCGCGGTCGTCGAGTCCGGTCGGCGTTTCTCCGACGGCGACCTGCCCAAGACGAGCTGGCGCCTCAAGGACTACGTCTGGGCACCCGCGCTCGGATTGTTCGGGGTGCAGCGCATGCACCTGCTGCGCGACGTGCTCGTGATGGCCGGTGCGGGCGTCGGCGGTGGTTCGCTGAACTACGCGAACACCCTGTACCGTCCGCTGCCCGCGTTCTTCGACGACCCGCATTGGGGGTCGATCACCGACTGGGCGTCCGAGCTCGACCCGTATTACGACCAGGCCTCACGCATGCTCGGCGTGACCACGTATCCGAAGGTGACGCCCGCCGACCGCGTGATCCGCAAGGTCGCCGAGGAGATGGGCGTCGGCGACACCTTCGTCCACACCCCGGTCGGCGTGTTCTTCGGCGAGGCGGGCAAGACGGTCGACGACCCGTTCTTCGGCGGCGCCGGCCCGGCACGCACCGGGTGCACCGACTGCGGCGCCTGCATGACGGGATGTCCGGTGGGAGCGAAGAACACGCTCGTCAAGAACTACCTCTACCTGGCCGAACAGGCCGGTGCCGAGATCATCCCGATGACGACCGTGGACACCGTCCGGCCGCGTTCCGGCGACGGGTACGTCGTGGAGTCGCACCGGTCGGGCCGACGCTGGTCGCGCCGTGGGCGCCGCACCTTCACCGCCGATCACGTGGTGTTCGCCGCCGGGACGTACGGCACCAACAAGCTGCTGCTGGACATGCAGCAGGGCGGCCACCTGCCCGGGCTGTCGTCGCGCCTGGGCAAGGTGGTCCGCACCAACTCCGAGGCGGTCCTGGCCGCGACCGCACGCGATCTCGACATCGACTACACCGAGGGTGTCGCGATCACGTCGTCGTTCCACCCCAACGACCACACACACATCGAACCCGTGCGATATGGCAAGGGCAGCAACCTCATCGGCATGTTGCAGGCCATTCTCGTCGACGGTGGCGGTCCGCTGCCGCGACTGCTGCAGGCGCTGATCGAGATGGTCCGTCACCCGGTGATCACGCTGCGCGGCCTTTCGGTACGACGCTGGTCGGAGCGCACCATCATCGCACTCGTCATGCAGACCGCCGACAACTCGCTCGAGTTGTTCTCCCGCCGAGGTCGTTTCGGCCCGATGCTGCGCAGCCGGCAGGGCGAGGGCGATCCCCCGCCGACGTGGATTCCGGAGGGGCACGAGGCGGTGCGCGCCGTCGCACGCGAGATCGACGGCGACGCCGGCGGTTCCATCGTCGACCTACTGAACATCCCGATGACCGCGCACTTCCTAGGTGGTTGCTCGATCGGACGGTCGGCGGCCGACGGCGTGGTGGACCCGTACCACCGGGTGTTCAACCACCCGGGGCTGCACGTGGTCGACGGTGCGACCGTCTCGGCCAACCTCGGCGTCAACCCGTCGCTGACCATCACCGCGCAGGCCGAACGCGCCCTGGCGATGTGGCCCAATGCCGGCGAGGCCGACCCGCGTCCCGAGCTCGGTGCGTCGTACCGGCCCGTCGAGCCGGTGGAGCCCCACCGCCCGACGGTCCCCGCCCACGCGCCCGGCGCGCTGCGCCTCCCGATCACGCCGGTCTCCGACGCCACTCGCGCCGGCTGACCCCCACCCCCGCGGGTTGAGCCGGCACCGTGCGAAGCCGCCGGGCCGAGCAAGCGACGAAGGAGCGCGTCGAGGTCGAGGCGCCGAGTCGAAGCCATTCGGCGAGCAGAGCCCACCCCCGCTGGTTGAGCCGGCACCGAGCGAAGCGAGGCGCCGAGTCGAAGCCACCTGGCGACCGATCATGCGAGGTGACCTCAACGCACGCGGCGTCCGCGCCGCGCCCGGTCGGTGTTGATCGGCCAGATCACCACACTCCGGGCGGCCTCAGTTGAATGCTGATACGGGCACCGACGCCGCGCACCTTGGGCACGGCGTGCTCCCAGGTGCGCTGACAACTGCCACCCATGACGAGTAGGTCGCCCGACGACAGGGTGAACTTCAGAGACCGACCGCCACCGCGGGGTCTGAGCATGAGTGGCCGAGGTGAACCGAGCGAGATGATGGCGACCATCGTGTCGTGTGTGGACGCCCGACCGATGCGGTCGCCGTGCCACGCAACCGAGTCGTTGCCGTCGCGGTACAGGCTGATCCCGGCGGTCGCGAAACCCTCGGGCAGTTCGTCGCGGTAGTGCTCGGTCAGTGCGGCGCGTGCGCCGGTGATGATCGGGTCGGGGAATCGGTCATCGGCCTGGTAGATCGAGACGAGCCGCGGGACCTCGACCACCCGCTCGTACATTCGACGACGCTCGGCCCGCCAGGGGACGCATTCGCGGAGGCGGTCGAAGAGCTCGTCGGCACCGCTGATCCAACCGGGACACAGATCGACCCACGCCCCCTCGGTCAGCGGACGGCGCGAGATCGATGTCGACAGGTCGCCGAGCGTCGGCTCCGCTGCCTGCTCGGAGAACAAGGAGCCTTGGGTGCCGAGAAACATGGATTCAGGCTACACCTAGATCGCACGTGTGTTCGAGTACATTATCCGGGATCTGTGCGCGACACTTCCGGAAGCAGGTCGAACCGTCCTTCGACGAGGGCGGACCGTTTCGCGCGAGACCAACCGTGGAGACGGCGCTCGGCCGCGTAAGCCTCGCCGATGTTGGGAAACTTCTGCTGGAATACGAGCCGGACGGGACGACGAGGACGCGTGTAGCGCGAGCCGTTTCCGGTCTGGTGCTGGTCGACTCGATGCTCGACGTTCCGAGTACTCCCGACGTACAGCGTGCCGTCGGAGCATTCGAGGATGTAGAGAAAGCCACTCATGGTGTGACTGTCGAGGATTGCTGCGACAAATCGGTCGTGGTCTCCACAGCCAGCGGATCGTGGCGAGTCTGTCCACAGGGTCGTTGGCAGGTTCCGCGGGGGGGTGTCAGATGGTCTGTGTAAGTCCAGTGCTCATCAGTGAGAGGACAATCTATGAGCATGGCGTTAGACGATAAGCAGCACGACGACGGTCAGCAGCTGCCTGAGTTGGCTGAGCCGCGTTCGACCGCGGAGGTGGCCGAGGCGCTGGAGGCCTCGGGCATGGTCGATGAGTTGTTGGCCCAGATCGATACCGGCCAGGTCCAGATCACCGGCGACGGCGGCCTGATCCCGGGTCTGATCAAACTCGCCCTCGAACGCGGCCTGAAGGCCGAGCTGACCGATCACCTCGGCTATGCCAAGGGCGATCCGGCCGGTCGGCAACTGCCCAACGCCCGCAACGGGTCGAGCCCGAAAACGGTGGACTCCGCGGCCGGGCCGGTCGAGTTGAACGTTCCTCGTGACCGTGAGGGCACGTTCACCCCACGCTTGGTACCGAAGGGTTCCCGCCGGCTCGGCGGCCTCGATGACATGATCATCTCGCTGTATGCCGGCGGCATGACGTTGCGCGACATTCAGCATCATCTGGCCTCGACGATCGGCACCGATCTGTCGCATGAGACGATCTCGAAGATCTGCGACGAGGTCCTCGACGCGGTCGATGAATGGCAGAACCGGCCGCTGGAGGCCTTGTATCCCGTCATCTACCTCGACGCCCTGGTGGTGAAGGTCAAAGACGGTGGTCATGTCCGAAACAGACACGCCCACATCGCTATTGGTATCGACATGGCCGGCGTCAAGCATGTGCTGGGCATCTGGATACAAGCCGAGGAAGGCGCGAAGTTCTGGGCCGGGGTGTGTGCGAATCTGGCCAACCGCGGCGTCAAGGACGTGCTCATCGTGTGCTGCGACGGGTTGACCGGGTTCCCCGAAGCGATCGAGGCGACCTGGCCATTGGCCACGGTGCAAACGTGTGTGGTGCATCTGATTCGCAACTCGATGCGGTTCGTGAACTACAAGGACCGCAAAGACGTCGCGCGGGCGATCAAACCGATCTACACCGCCCCCGACGCCGAGACCGCCCGCCGCGAATGGGAAGCCTTCCGAGACTCGGAACTGGGGACCAAATATCCGAGTGCCGCAGCAGCTTTCGATCGAGCGTGGGACCGGTTCATTCCGTTCTTGGCGTTCCCGCCCGAGCTCCGCAAAGTCATCTACACCACCAACTCGATCGAGTCGCTGAACTACCAGCTCCGCAAGGTCATCAAGAACCGGGGACACTTCCCCAACGATCTCGCGGCGCGCAAACTGCTGTGGCTGGCGATCTGCGACATCGAGGACAAACGTGCCCGGCAACGCGAGAAGGAACGCGGCAAGCCCGCCGCCACGCGCAGAGCCCCCGGCAGGCTCGTCGAGGGCCAAGTCGTGACGAACTGGAAACAGGCCCTCGGGCAACTAGCCCTGGCCTACCCCGACCGCATCGAACCCCACCTCAACTAGACCCAACCAGCAACCACACGAAACCCAGGAGTCACGTTCTTACACAGACATCTTGACAAGCTCTTCCGCGGATCGGTTCGCCAAGTGGCTTCGACACGGCGCCTCGCTCCGCTCGGAGCCGGCTCAACCAGCAGGGGCGGTCACCAAGTGGCTTCGACACGGCGCCTCGACCTCGACGCGCTCCTTCGTCGCTTGCTCGGCCCGGCGGCTCCGCTCGGGGCCGGCTCAACCAGCGGGGGCAGTTGTCTACGCACACGCCGATCCTCGTGCTTTAATCATTTCGTTATAAACCGTGAGGACCGAGAGAAGTCGATGAAGCGCACCCGTATCGCCGCCGCCCTGCTCGCCACCGCCGCACTGGCACTGCCCGTCGCACCGGCGACCGCCAGCCCGCTCGACACACTCTTCGGAAGCGCGAGCGGCAGTCTCGACTCCGGCAGCGCCGCGCTCGGCTCGTCCGGCGGCGACAAGGTCACGCACTACGGCAAGCTCGGCCGCCCCGGCGCACCGAACGGCATCAAGTCGATCAACGTCTGGGTGTACACACCGAACAACACCGCGGCCGTCGTGCCCAACACCTATCCGAAGAACTCGCGTCTGGGTGTGCGCTGGAACTCGATCATCGACGCCGGGCCGATCGTCGACGGCAACGAGTGCCGTATGGAGGTCCGCCTGTCCGGACCCAAGGTCCCCAAGCAGGCCTCGCTGTTCAAGACCCAGGACTGCACCGCGGTGAAGTCCTACTTCTTCAAGGGCGCAGGCGATTTCACGATCCGCGTCACCGACACCATCTCGGGCGCGTCGAACAGCATCGCGTTCAGCGTGCAGTAGTCGCCTCAGCGCACCCCGACAAAGACCTGGATGGGGAGAATGCACTCCCCCGCTCTCGTGGGCGCCCCGATGGTCACGACCGACAGTTGGCCAGGGCTTCTCCAGGGCCCGTACGCACCGAAGGTCGTGGCGGCGAGCGACGGAACGATGCAGCCCGCCTCCACCCGGTGCTCACCGGTACCACCACTGCAGTACGACGCCGAGACGACGATCGCCGACCCCGCGACGCAACCGGTGGGTTCAGCCGACGCGGGCGCAGCGGAGATAGTCGCCAGCGCAGCGCCCCCTGCGCACATCGCGCAGGTGATCACGGTGCGCGCCATGACGGTCCGAAACGTTACGTCATCGCACCTGGGGGAGCGCGAGTACGGGAAGAAGGCAGTTCCCGCCCAGGTTCGTCGGCGCGCCGATAGTGACGACCGACAACTGCCCCGGCGCACGCCACGGACCATGGGCCGTGCCGAGCGTCGCGTAGAGAGTCGAATCCAGGCATCCCCCCTGCACCCGATGCTCCCCGGTGCCGCCGCTGCAGTACGACGCGGCGACGACGACGGCCGCCCCGGCGACGCAGCCGGTCGGCTCGGCCGATGCTGGGGCGGCGGACACCGCCGACAGGGCGGCGCCGCCGGCGCACAGAGCGCCGGCGACCACGATTCGCAACGAACACTTGGAAAGAGTCATGCCGGAAACTTAAGGCATGCAGCGTCCGAAGTTCTCTATCTCGAACATCATTCGTCCGATCATGGGAACGGACGAGGCGGTGACTCCGCCCTCAGCCAGCGGCCCCGACGTCGAACTTCTCTCCCGTGAGCCGCTCCGATTCCTCCCAGAGCGCGGTCCGGAACTCGGCGTCGTCGGCGGCCTTCTTGTAACCGCTGCGTCCGGGGGCGCCCCGCATCCCGAAGAACTGCGTCGGCCCGTAGAACGTCCCGGATTTCGCATCCGGCAGGGTCGCCGCGTACAGCTGGGGCAGCGCCCCGTCGGCCGCCGGCTGGGCGATCGGCAGCTTGTTGCCCAGTTTCGCGAAAAAGTCGGAGAAGTTCTCGCTCCTGCCCTGCAATTCCGTTGAGGCGTAACCCGGATGGGCGATCAACGACTTCTTCGACGACCCGGCCGCCGCCAGCCGCGCGGCGAGCTCCTTGCCGAACATGAGGTTGGCCATCTTGGAGTCGCCGTAGGCCCGCCAGCGCCGGTAGCGGCGTTGTTCCCAGTTCAGGTCGTCGAGCTGGATGTCGCCGATCTGGTGCATCGTCGACGACACGGTGACCACCCGTTCGGTGATCTTCGGCAGCAGCAGCGCCGTGAGAGCGAAATGCCCGAGATGATTGGTGCCGATCTGCATCTCGAAACCGTCGGTGGTGCGTCGGAACGGGACCGCCATCAGTCCCGCGTTGTTGATCAGCACGTCGGCGCCGGTCACCCCGGCGGCGAAGGCGCGCACGGATTCGAGGTCGGCGAGGTCCAGTTTGGCGACGGTCGCCTTCGGCCCCAGCTCCGACGCCACGGCATCGGCCTTGGCAGTGTTGCGGCACGCCAGCACCACCTCGGCACCGGCGCGGACGAGCACCTTCGCGGTCTGATACCCGAGTCCGCTGTTGGCACCGGTCACCACGAACGTCCGGCCCGTCTGGTCCGTCACGTCCGCTGTCGTCCAACCACTCATCGCGACCCCCTGAGATGCGTCGTCATGCCCGGCAACCTAACCGGGACCGTGCGGCCCACGCTATTGACGCATAGGGACGGCGTCAACGATTCATCTCTTCCGCCGAGCGCAGCGAAGGCTTCACCCGCCGAAGAATGTGGTCAGCCGCAACGGGTTGGCGCCGACGATCCGACGTGCGGGCCGTAGCAATTCCGCGATGAGGTTGGTCGACGTCCCCAACCGCTCGACGAGTTCGATCGGCGCATAAAAGGCGGTGGGCTCGGAGCGGCCGCGCATGATCCGCGTGCCGAGCAGCTTCCACTCCTGCGCTTCCTCGCCGGCGGCGTCGATCGCCGCGCCGCTGGCCAGAGCCGGGATGCGTCCGGTCTTGGCCATGTCGGACAGTCGAGCGCACTCGTTGACCGGGTCGCCGATGACGGTGTACTCGTAGCGTCGTTCGGCGCCGATGTTGCCGGCGAACGCCTCGCCGTAGGAAACGCCGATCCCCCAACGGATGTCGAGGCTGCTGGCCAGCCGATCGGCGAGGTCGCGGGCGGCGCCGAGCGCGGCGCCCGCGGGGTCGTCGATCTCGACGGGCGCACCGAAGACGGCGAGCGCGGCGTCGCCCTCGAATTTGTTGACGAAGCCGGAATGTTGATCGACGACGTCGGCGACGATGCTGAAGAAGGCATTGAGCAGGGCTGCGGTGTCGTCGGGACTACGCTGCTGCGCCAGCCCCGTCGATCCGACGATGTCGACGAACAGGACGCCGACGCGGGTATTGGTGCCGTGCATGCCGACACCGTCGGAGATCGCGAGCTCGGCCACGGTGTCGCCGACGTGTCGCGCGAATATCTCACGCATGCGGTCCCGTTCGGCGAGACCCTCGACCATCCTGTTGAAACCGTGTTGCAGCACACCGAGTTCCGAGGAGTCGTAAACGGGCACGCGAGCCTTGTAGTCGCCGTGGTCCACGCGGTGCACCGCCCGGCGCATCTCCGTCAGCGGATCGGTGATCGCCTGCCCCACAAGCGCGATGACACGGGCTCCGGATGCGAGGCCCACCAGGCAGAGGATCACGGTCGTCCAGTCGACCGCGCCGTAGACATCGGGCAGCAGACCGGTCCAGCGCCCCGCGTTGACCGTCAACAAACCGACCATCGGCACCGCCGAGCTCACCGCCCACACGGCCAGCATCCGCACGCGCACACCGTTCATGACGTGGTTCGTGGGGAAGTCCTCGAGGACGACGACGGCCAGGGGGCGGGCGGCGCGTTCGGCGAACAGATAGGTGAGACAGGCACTCGACATACCGGCCAGCGCGAAGGCCACGGCGACGCCCGCCACGGTCGCGGTCGTGAGCTCTTCGGCGATGAACACGTAGAACAGCGCCGCCGCGCTCCAGGAGACGACCGTGACTCCGAGCTGCACGATCGGTATCCGCTGTACGGCGCGTCGACGGGCATGGTCGGCGGGTTGGCAGCTGATGAACCAGCGCAGCTGGGGCCGGACCGCCAGCATCCCCAGCAGCAGATTCGTGAGGATGCCGACGATGATCGCACCCACGACCACGGGAAAATTCGGCGCGCCCAGCGTCTCGTCGAAGGTGAGTTGGCCACCGTTGAAGGCGAGCTGGACGAGCAAGAAGGTCTCGACGCCGATCACCGTATTGCTGGCGATCACGGCGGTCATCGCGGTGACGGTGGCGTGCAGGGCGATCTTGCTGCGCATGGGCGGGCCGATCCGGGCCCATCCCCGGGGGCTCGGAACCGTCGAGGTACCCCACAAGAAACCCGCGGTGCGTCGACGCAGACGTGTCCACGGCACACCACGACGGGTCCGGCGTGGTCGTCCCATCGGCTTCTCCTGCCTGACGGCGTTCCCCGAAGCCTACCCAAGGGAGAGCCGACCATCCCCCGCTGGTTGAGCCGCCACGCGGACGCGAAGCGGCCACGCGGCGTGTCGAAACCACAAATGGACCGGCACCTCACGATGCCGGTCCATCGAGGATCGTGCGGATCAGGCCTGCAGGGCCTCGATCTCGAGCGTGATGGTGATCTTGTCGCCGACGACGACGCCACCGCCCTCGAGCGGCATCTCGATGTCGATGCCGAAGTCCTTGCGGTTGATGACGACCTTCGCCTCGAAGCCGGCGACGGCGCCCTGGCCCATGCCGGGGTTGGTGCCCTCGAACTCGAGCTCGAGCGTGACGGGCTTGGTGACGCCCTTGAGGGTGAAGTCGCCGTCGAGCAGGTAGTCGTCGCCGTTCTGGCGGACGCCGGTGGAGACGAAGGTGGCCTTCGGGTACTTCTCGGCGTCGAAGAAGTCAGCGGACTTGATGTGGCCGTCGCGCTGCTCGTTGCGGGTGTTGATCGAGGTGACGTCGATCTCGGCCTGGACGGCGGGGGCGCCGTTCTCGTCGACGGTGATGGTGCCGGAGAAGGTGTCGAAGCTGCCGCGGACCTTGCTGACCATGAGGTGCTTCACGGAGAAGTTCACCGCGGAGTGCACGGTGTCGATGGTCCAGGTGCCGGCGGGGATGGGTGCCTTGACGGTGGTGGCGGAGGTCATGTCGTGGTCCTTCCAGAAATTTTCGGTTCGGGTCTCGATCGATGGCTGGTGGGCCTTCGCGACCCATCACCAGACACTAACCGGACCGCGGTCCGATTTCATCCCCACCGGCGTTGTGATCTACATCACCGGCGAACCATCAGTGCGCCGATCGCGGCGATGGCGATTCCACGCGGCGCCTCGTAGATGAATCCCGAGATCCCGGCGACCGCGGGAATCGGCAGCATGAAACCGACCATGCCGACGACGGTGAGGATGCCGACCCAGAGCGGGACAGCCCGGTTGCGGATGAGGCTGGCGCCGAACATCCCCATACCGACCAGCATCACGAGCCCGCCGACCGTGTTGAGTAGCTCGAAAGCGGTGGTGCCCAGCATCGAGTCGTCGGCGGCGATGAGCGCGGCCTTGTCCGGGTCATTCGCGAACGGGTACGCGACGAACAGCTCGACGATGAGGTGCCCGGTCGCGGTGACGAGATTGCCGACCGCGTAGGCGACGAGGCCGATCAGCCCGGCGATCCCGATCCGGGGTGCCAGCCACGCGTACATCCCGGGCAGGCCGAGCAGCAGCAGCGTCGTGCCGACGGCGAGCAGGATCTGCGCCCACGGTGAGCCCACCGCTTGCAGCGCCTCCACGGAGTGGGCCTCGCCGTCGACGATGGGATGCAACGTCCCGCCGGCGATGCAGGCGACTCCGCCGAGGGTCAGGGCCCCGCCGCTGAGACGGCGTAGGACCGGCCAGCTCGGGCTGCGGAACGGGCCGGGTGTGTCGCCATCCGACGCGTCGTGGTTCTGGTTCTGGGTGTGTGCAGTGGTTGTCATGACGGCAACGCTGACAACCCGCGCTGGTGTTAGCCTTGTGCGCGACTGGTGCGACCCGACGAACGGCGCGTGAGTTGGCTTCTGAACCACATCTGGCGATCCGGGTCCTGGGTCCACTGTCGGTCACCGCTGCCGACGGGTCGCCGATCCCGATGACAGCCCGCAAGCACGCCGAGCTTCTTGCCATCCTCGCCGCGGAACGGACCGCGTGCTCGCCTGAGCGGGTGACCGAGCTCCTGTGGCGTGGTCGTCCACCGGCGTCGGCGGCGAGCACGCTGCACGGGTACGTGTCCCGGCTTCGACGCTCGCTGGCCCCGACCGGCGTCGTCCGCATCGACACCGTCCCCGCGGGATACCTACTGCACTGCGACGGCGCAGTCACCGACCTCGATCTGCTGGACCAGTTCGGCCAGGAGGGATTGCAGCTCGTCCGGTCTGATCCCCGGGCCGGCGCAGAGGTGTTGTGCCGAGCGCTCGAACTATGGCGGGGCGAACCGCTTCCGGAGATCGCCGACATCGCCGACATCGCACCCGAACTCGTCCGGCTCGCGGAGATACGTGCCGAGTTCACCGAGACCGCAGCCGACGCGCTGCGCACGGTCGGCGAGTACCGTCGCTCGGTCGCGTTGCTGACGCCGCTGTGTCAACGGGACCCCTACCGCGAGGGCGCCGCGCGGACCCTCGCTCGTGCGCTGCACGACGACGGACGCACGGTCGACGCCCTCGGCGTACTGCGCCGACTCCGGCAGGCCCTCCGTGACGACCTGGGTCTCGATCCGCATCCCGACACGGTCGCGCTTGAAGACGACCTGCTCGACCCGTCTCCCGCGGTCTCGCCGCTCTCCGCCACCTCCGCCACCTCCGCCACGCCGCAGCCGGTACGTGAACCCATCGGCCGAGTCGCCGAACACGCAGTGCTCGAACAGGTCTGGCAAACCGGCGCGGACCGTCCCGCGGGTGTGGTCCTCATCGGCCCGTCGGGCATCGGGAAGACCGCGCTGGTCGAGCACCTCATCGCACGGCACAGTGCCGCGGCCCGCCGTTTCATCGGCCGACCCGGCCCGCCCGGACCGACGTTCGGCGGCCTCGAAGAACTCTTCGGCGAGTCCCCGGTCTCCGTACCGACGACGCGAATCGTCGTCGACCTCACCGCCCGCATCTGGTCCGACGTCGCCGAGCACGGGCGATCGGTGTTACTCGTCGACGACGCCCAGTGGCTCGACGCCGACTCGGCTCTTGTGCTGGGACGCGTGCTTGCAGGTATCGGGCAGGCACCGATGACGGTCCTGGTCACCTGCCGCGACCCCGACGCCGAGCCCGTCGAGATCCTCCGGTCGACACTGAACCGGCACGGGCCGGTCGCCGAGGTGCGTCTGACCGAACTCGGCTCCGACGACATGCGCGCGCTGATCGTTCGGCGTCTCGAGCAGCTCGGTGACACGGGCCGGGTCGACGCTGACGCGCTGGTCGCACAGTCATTCGGCAATCCCGCTGTGGCGCAACAACTGTGCGCCATCGCCAGGACCGGGGCGCCGCCGGACCGGGACCATCCCGCCCGATCGATGTACTCGACGCGATTCGACGATCTCTCCCCTGGCGCCCGTGCGATCGTCACGGCCGTGACGATCGCGGGCGGCGATCTCCCCGACGATGTGTTCACCGAGGTGGCCCGCACCCTCGGTCAGGGCGTGGCCGACGAGGCAGTCCGCAGCGGGCTGATCAGCCCCCTGAGGAGCGAGCTTGCGAGCGTCACCACCAGCCCCCTGAGGAGCGAGCTTGCGAGCGTCACGAAGGGTCTCGCCGACAACTTCTCGCGCGAGCAACGGATCGAGGCGCACGCGCGGCTCGCCGCTGCGTTCGAAGCGGTGCGTCCCGACGATCTCGAGTCGGCGGCCGCGCACCGCGTCGAGTGCGCCGTCGACGAGGACTCGACCGCCGTCGCCGCTCGCACATGCATCGGGGCGGCTCACCGCGCGCTCACGGCAACGGCCGATCATCGTGCGCTCGACCTGGCACGACGTGGGCTCGGTCTGCCCGGACTCGACCCCCACTCGACCGTCGAATTGCGTCGGATCGCCGGCACCGCCGCGCTGCGCATCGGGGAGTTCGATTCGGCTGCGGACTCTTTCGAATCGGCGGCGACCGTGAGTCGGCTGACGCGGGATTGGCCCGCACTCGCCGAGACCGCACTGCTGTCGGCACCGAACGGGGTCGCGGGCTACTGGTCCGGTTACGGCGTCGTCCAGGCCGACCATGCCGCACTCGCCCGCGAGGCACTGACGCACGGCGAGGCCCTGGACCCCGAAGTGGTTGCGCGCCTTCATGCGTCGGAGGCAGCCCGGTTGACCGTCCTCGGCTTGCCGGGCGCCGACGACCATCTCGGTGCCGCACGGGTCGTCCACCACAGCGGTGCCGTGGATTTCGAGATCGCCCTCGCCGAGTTCCTCGTCCGGTGGGTTCCCGACCGTCTGGCAGATCGACGCAAGATCGCGCGGGAGCTGTACGAACTGTCGGCAGGCGACCTCCACAAACGCGCCACCGCGCTGCATCTGCAACGCGTCTGCGCGTTGGAGGCGGGTGATCTGCGTCTGGCGCGACGCCTGTCCACCGAGTTCACCCGGCTCGCCGGACGTATCGGCGGCACCGATGTGGAGACCATGCAGTTGTGGTGGCAGGTGATGATCGCGCTGTTGCGTGGCGACTACGACACCAGCGCAGCACTGACCGAGAGGTTCGCCGCGACGGTCGGCGGGCTGTCCGACCGTGCGCGACTTCTCGTCGAGTCGTCGATGGCGACCAGCGCGTCGATCGCCGCGTGGCACCGCGGCGAGCTCGCCTCGGCGTTGCCGCCGTTCGATGCGCTCGCGGAAGAGGTGGACGAGGATTTCACCCTGGTGATCGCACTGGGCGCCGCCGAGAGCGGCGACCTCGACCGTGCCCTCGAGCTCGCGACGGAGCTGACCGCGGACGCCGACCAGTGGGCCGGTTCGCGCGTGGTGGCGCGCGTTCCACTGCTCGTCGAGACGCTCTACGCGGTCTCACGCGATCCCCGTCACCGCGACGCCGCGGGTGAGATCTGCCGCCGCATCGAGCCGTTCACCGCCGACTGGTCGTCGGGCCTGGTGGTGCAATGGCCCGGACTCGTGTGTCTGGGACCCGCGACGCTGTATCGCGGAACCGCGCGCGAGGTCGTCGGGCTGGATGGAACCGCCGACCTGCAGGATGCCGTCCGCCTGGCCCGCGACACCGGCGCCCGGCCCTACGTGCGTCGGGCCGAGCAGCGACTCGTCACCGGCTGAGCGGCTACTTCCAGGCGAAGACCGGCTGCTCGAAGCCGTCGACCCGCGTCTGGCGATCCCGCAGGACCACCTCGGCGAACTGGTAGATCACCGCGGCGGTCGGCGCGTGGACGAGGGACCCGACGATGGGCAGCTGGATGACCGGGAGATCGGACTGCGGGATCGTGAGGAACCGCGGTTCGACGAGCAGCTCCTCGAAGGTGACGAAGAACAGCAGCGCCACCTCGTCGGGATTGGGCGTCGGCTCCTGGTATTCCTCGGCCCAGCAGACGATCGGGGTGATCACGAACCCCGAGCGCGTCGGATAGTCGTCGAGCGCCCCGAGCACCGAGCTCGGCGGCAGCTGGATGCCGAGTTCTTCGTCGAGTTCGCGCAGGCCGGCCGTGATGTAGTCCTCGCCGGGGTCGAGCCGGCCACCGGGGAGTGCGAACTGGGCGGCGTGGCGTCGCATCGTCGTGGGACGCTTGCACAGCCAGATCCCCTGACGGCCGTCCTTCTCCGCTACCGCGAGGACGACCGAGGCGGCCCGTGCGCCCGGGACGTCCGCGGTCCGCCGGTCGAAGCCCTCGACACGCGCGGCAGCCACAGTCCGATCGAGATGAGTCACACCCTCAGTTGATCACGACTGCCGTCCGACGCGACGGACGCCTGCGCGAGGTGGTAACTCACGATGCTGAGGGCGAACAAACCCAGGGCGAGGTTGAACAGGGCGCCGAAGCCCTCGAGCGCGAAGTCGACGAGAGCGTTCGACAGCATGAACACCAGGGCGGCGATACGCAGCCCTCGTAGCGGCCCGGCCGGCTCCACACCGCGCCGGCGCGCGACCATCGCCGGAAGCGCCAGGGCGAGTGTCGCGATCCCGCTGATCAACAGGATCCAGGTGGCGGGCGTGCTGCCGGTGAGCTCGATGTAGATGTCGAGTTCTTCGCTGCGGTCTCCGGAGAAGTAGAAGCTCAGCACGCCGACGATGACGGTGAGTGCGGACGCGATGACCAACCCCCACCCGACGACCGGAATCCATCGGGGACTGCGGAAGAAGTCCGGGATCAGGGCGACCGCCCGGTCGCGGAGTCGCATCAACCGGTCCGGCGTACCCTCGCTGGATTCGAGGAGCGCTCGGATGTGACCGATCGTCTCGGCGTCGAGCCCCTTGCTCTCGGCCACCACGAGAAACTCTTCGGCCTGGCGTCGACGTCGTTCCGGAAGCCCGTGCGCGACACCGTCGGCCGCGATGACCGCCGCATTGGCGAGCGCCTCGGCGCCGGTGGGCCGCTTGACATCCCGAACGACGCGGCTGATCAACAGGATCATCACGACGAGCACGTACATGATCTCGGCCGACGGCCCGTAGAAGTAGTCGTTGGTGCGGGTGACGAACTTGCCGACCTCGTCGAGAAACAACCCGAAACCCATACCGCCCAGCACGATCGCGATGATCCGCGCCGTCGCCCCGAGGAACAGCCATCCGGTGATGAGCGCCAGCATCATCAGCGCGCCACCCCACAGCGCGTGTGCGATGTGCAGTGTTCCGCTGCCGACCTGCGGATACCCGGTGAGGTGCAGATACAGACGCGTGACGATGATCGTCGCGATCGCGAGGATCAAGAACCACTCGACGGCGGCGGTGCCGTACACGCTGCGGACGACCACCCTGGTCGTGCGAGTTCTCATCGAATGAGTATGGCCGGACCGACGAACGGAAGCGGCACGATTGCGCCGTTGCCGCTGGTTGAGCCGGCACCCTCCGCTGGTTGAGCCGGCAACGAGCCGCTAGGCGAGTCGCCCACCCCCGCTGGTTGAGCCGGCACCGAGCGGAGCGAGGCGCCGTGTCGAAACCACCTGGCGACCACCCCTTCCCCCGCTGGTCGAACCGACACCCTCCGCTGGTCGAGCCGGCACCCCCTCCGCTGGTTGAGCCGGCACCCCCCTCCGCTGGTTGAGCCGGCAACGAGCCGCTAGGCGAGTCGCCGTGTCGAAACCACCTGGCGACCACCCCTTCCCCCGCTGGTCGAACCGACACCCTCCGCTGGTCGAGCCGATACCCCCTCCGCTCGTTGAACCGCCCACTCCGCTGGTTGAACCGCCCACTCCGCTGGTTGAGCCGGCAACGAGCCGCTAGGCGAGTCGCCGTGTCGAAGCCACCTGGCGACCACCTCTTCCCCCGCTGGTTGAGCCGGCAACGAGCCGCTAGGCGAGTCGCCGTGTCGAAACCACCTGGCGACCCGAACAACTCAGCCACCACCGACCCGGCCGGCACCATACCGCAACGCCCAGAGAATATTTCGTCTACGACGATGTCATCTGCTGTGGAGACTCATCCAGGTTTTGTCGGTGGTCGGGTTTACATTGGTCGTAACAGTTCACCCAGCTCGGGGCGGGTGGCAGAGTAGGCGTCGGGGGGCGTTGTGCGGGCGTGGACCGATCTACCGAGCGAGTACATCGCCGGAGTCGATCCTGCCCACGCCGCCGAGACCGACATGGTCATGTTGATGGCCGGCCTCGACGCCACACGACGCGGCGAGTCCTACCTCGCCTGGCACCGCTATCAGACGATCGCGGCGATGACCGACCGCCTGGTCACCACCAGCGCATCGGGGTTCGTGATGGACGGCCACGCCGACTGCGCGGCCCGCATCGCCCGCCAAGCCGGGGTGTCCCGCCGGCACGCCGAAACCCTGATCGATGAGGCCCTCGCGCTGCGGGATCGGCTCCCCGACACCGCCGACACCCTGCGTGTCGGGGTCTTGGCGCAGTGGCAGATCCGGTTGGTCATCTCCCGCACCGAGCTGATCCCCGCCGATGACCCCATCACCCCCGCATTGGATGCCGAGATCGCCGACACTGTGCGCCGCCGCACAGGTGTGTGGGATCGGGCGCGGTTGCGGGACATGGTCGACCGCCTGGTGTTCCGCCACGATCCGGATGCGGTACGCCAACGCCGCAAAGACGCGATGGATCAGCGTGGGGTGTGGACCCACGAACTGCCCGATGGGACTGCCGAACTCACTGCGGTGATGTCGGCGGAGAATGTGCGGATCTCGGCCGAAGCCGTCGCCATCCTCGCTGACTCGGTCTGTAAGCGGGATGGCCGCACCCAGGGGATACGGCGATCCGATGCGATGTTCGCGCTGTTGACCCGCACGGCATTCGAGTGCCAGTGCGACGACGAACAGCCGTGCGCCGCCGACATTCCGGACCCGCAGGATGTGCTCGACGCGGTCCGCGCCGAAGTGGTGATCCATGTGGTCACCGATGCCGCGACCCTGGCCGGGGCGCCCGGGGTGGGGTTCCTCGACGAACACGGCATCATCTCCGATGAGCATGTCCGTGACCTCGCCGCCCGCCCGGACGCCACCCTGTCCCCGGTGACCCCGGCCCGCACCCAACCGACCTACGTGGCCCGCAGCACCAACGACGATGACCAGCGGCGGAGCGCCCAGCGCCCGGCACCAGCCGAGGACACCCGAGCCGACAGCGAGAATCATTCCACCGCGGCGCGATCCGATGACTCGGCCGATGTCACCGCCGCGTCGGTCGCAGTGGTCTACCCGGCAACGCACCCCGGCAACGGGTACCGGCCCACCACGTCGTGCGCCGATTTCGTGCGGGTGCGGGACGGCTACTGCACCGAACCCGGCTGCACTCGTTCAGCGTTCGCGTGCGATCTCGACCATGTCACCGAGTACGACCACACCGACCCTTCCCGGGGTGGGGCGACGTCGAGTGAGAACCTCAACGCCAAATGCCGACCTAGTCACCTGTTGAAAACCCACGGGGACTGGGTCGATGTGCAGTACCGCGACGACGACGGTCGCCTGGTCACCGAATACGAGACCCCCGAAGGGGTCACCCTGCCCGGCGACGCCGAAACGCTGGAAGACACCTTCCCCAACCTGCGGCGTATCCGGTTCGAACAAGCCGCCCAAGCCCCACCCACCCCACGGGTCATCGCCTCCGACAACCCGGAGCGCACACACAGCCGACGGGACGCCAAACTGGCCCGCCGGCGACAAGAACGCGCCCGCAACAAACGAGCCCGCGAAGAACTCGACCGCATCGACCCACCGCCGTTCTGAGGCCAGCTGTTCGTTAAACGAAGGAAAGAACCTGGACGCATACGGTCGTCAAATACGTTCAGCGAGTACACGAGTGAGCGACGCGGCCCTCGTTCACCCGAACGGGTGAAAACCGAGCGGTAACTTGTGTCGATCGCCTTCGCCCACAGAGACTTGGTCGAGTTTTCAAGATCCTTGAGATCAGATCAAGCATGCCAATGACCGATGAGCAGGTCGGCACGCACCTAGGGGCGGGACACATGAACGGTTTTCGACGAACGCTGCGCGCGTCCACGGTGGGTTGTGCGTTGTGCCTCGGCATGGTCATCCCGACGGCACTGCCCACGACCGCTGCGGCCGCGCCGGTCCTGTCGGCCGAGACGCTGGCCACCATCGAGGAACTGAACGACGACGGCGTGTTCCGCCCCGCGGAACCCGACGACGGGCTCGGTCCGGACTGGCTGTCGACAACGTTCCCGCGCGTCGACGGGAACACTATCGTGGTCGTGACGCCGGGGACCGACGACGGCACCTTGTATCCGCGCATCAGGGGACTCCGTGCCGGCCGCCAGGTTCTGGTCGTCGACTACCCGGAAGCGCTGGGCCCATTGGTGTCTGGCCGGTCTGGTGCCATCCTGCCGATCTTCGCCCCGACTTACGACGCTTCTCGTGATGTCGCCGTCGACAACAATGTCACAGTCATGCGGGCGTTCGCGCAGCAGACCGGGGGGCAGCCGTACATCGTCTACACCGGGTACTCCCAGGGAGCCGACGCACTCGGCGACGCTGCGGAAAAGGCGTATGCCGCCGGGGAGATCGACGTCGACAACTCGATGATCCTGCTCATCTCCGATCCGCGGAGCCCGTGGGGCCTGAAGGCCTGGGCCGACAACAACGTCGTCGGTTCCGTGTTCGAACTATTCGGCGCCGAGAGCAACGGAGCGCGCGATCCCGGCGCCACCGGCGACGATCTCCCCGTGGTGTCCGTCATCGTGGTCGGCGATCCGGTTGCCAACTTTCAGTGGCGAACGCTCAGGCCGGTGAGTTCGCTGCTCGTGAACGCGGCCGGATTCATCGCGATCCATTCGGGCCTGGGCGAAGAGAACTACGGCAATCTCATCGACTACACCACAGCGCCGACGACGATGAAAAGCCGCGACGGCAACATGACGTACGTCGTCTATCAGCCGAAACACCACCCGCTGACGTTGGTCGCGATGATCCTCAACGACGCGGTGGGTATCGAACCGAGCGAGGCCGATCTCGAGCGGTGGGACGCGGTCAACAACGCTTTCTACCCGCTGGTGACGCCGACAAAGTCGAACGCCGCGGTGCCGGTCGAGTCGTCGTCTGAGGACGACTTACCAGCCGTCGCCCGTCTTGTGGACTCTGCCGACTCCGAAGATCCGCCGGCCGAATCGCCGGCGCCGGCGCCCACTATTGACGCCGACGTCCCGGCCGCTGACACCGAAGTCTCGTCGGGCGGTCGTCATCGCGCGCCTGAGACTGCCGACGCTGACACATCAACCCCCGAGGCGACCCCGTCAGAGGGCGGCCGGCATCGCCTCACGGGCAGCGGGCGGCACGCAGCCGACACCGATGCCGCTGACACCGATTCTGCCGACGGCGATTCCACCGACACGCTCACGTCCGAGGAGGATTCGTCGGACGTGTCGAACACGGAGACCGAAAGCGATTCGTCTTCCGACTCGGGTGACGGCGAGTCCAGCGCAGCAGCCTAACAGCTGACACCCACCGCGCGACGCAGCGTTCGGCGTCACCGAAGAGACCACTCTGGCGGTATCGCCGCTCCCCCGCCTCCGCAGGGACCGGCTACGAGTCCCGGCGCGGGGCCGAGTCAACTCACCCCCTCGGCCCCGCGCCGGGCTCTATTCGACGATCAGAGCCGCGCCTTGCGACGTCCCCCTCACCCCTGCCCGATGAGGAATGCCGCCACGGCAAAAGCGATGAGCACCAACGAGATCGCGCACCCGAGCACCACTTGTTTGGCGGTCGACATGGGTGCGTACGGGTCTTTGTACTCGTACCGGTAGGTCGGTGGGCTGGAACTCTCGGCGTCGGTAGCATGCCGCGCCGAGCCGTGGCTGGGTTGTTCCGGGAATTGGTCATGTGAGGGTAGACGCGGCGTACCCCCCGGTATCGCGTTCACCGGACCATCATGCCAGGTAGATCTCGGTTCTGCAGCCCGCCAGAGGTCGTCTGTTCGGGTGAATCCGTTGTCGCCGTGAGTGATTCAGCCAACAGCAGCCCGAACCAGCACTGCCCACACCGCCGCATCTGTCGAAACAAGAAACCCCAGCAGTCTCCGACTGCTGGGGATCGTTGTGGTGGCCAGAGTCGGGATCGAACCGACGACCTTCCGCTTTTCAGGCGGACGCTCGTACCAACTGAGCTACCTGGCCGGAAGGTACCGGTTGACGATGAACCGAAACCTTTGGCGACCCTGACGGGACTCGAACCCGCGACCTCCGCCGTGACAGGGCGGCGCGCTAACCAACTGCGCCACAGGGCCTTGTTAAATTATCTGCGCGGTCCTCGTTACCGAGTGCCGCGCAGGCGTACCCCCTACGGGATTCGAACCCGCGCTACCGCCTTGAAAGGGCGGCGTCCTAGGCCGCTAGACGAAGGGGGCCGGTCGTGTTCTCCGTTGGGAGCTCGCATAGCTTATGACAGGTCTCGCGCAAACCACAAATCGACTGGTCAGACCCATAAACGAAGCATCGCGACCAGCTCGACGACACGCACACCGAGGGTCACGTTCGCACCGTTTGCACACGTTGTAAACTCATCGACGCCCCGGCTCGCCGGGGCCCTGCCCCTATAGCTCAGTTGGTAGAGCTACGGACTTTTAATCCGCAGGTCCCAGGTTCGAGCCCTGGTGGGGGCACCATCGCGACTGTTCGCTTGCGGGTGGCCGCATACTCCCCCGCGCTCTCATCGCGGACGACACGGCGGGTGATCGAGCCAGGCGTTCATCGGAGTCAACAGAGCCGTCGTGGAACCGGCCCGCATCAGCTCTTGAGCGCGGGACCTTCCTCCGGTTTCTACGAATCTTCTCGGGCCAATCGGCAGACCGGGTGGCGGCACTGCGCCCGTCATCGAGTCGCCCCCTGAGACCACCCAAGCTCTTGTAGTGACTTTTCGGCGGGGCAACTTGGCAAGGAACACCAGAGCTCGGACGAACACAGCCGCGCAACAGAATTGCGACACCGAGCCGCCGAACCTGACTACACTGTGCAGAGCTCGCTGCCGGGAAACATGGCCGGATATGGCATTGCGGAGCGTTCCAGCCTGGTTCCGATTCGGAGGCCGCACGAATGTCACCAAACGACACAGATTCGTTTGATGCAACGATCGATCGCATCCTCGCAATGCCCGACCTCGACGCGACGTGGCTCAACGTCGCAGTCGAACTGTTGAAGTACTGCAGCGACAACACGGCGGGCTCCGATACGTGGGCGAACCTCGATCCCGGCGAACCCTTCGACACAATCGCTTCGATCCACGCGGGAGCCCTCGCCGCAATGTTTGCCGCCGATCCCACGTTGCGAGTGCTGGCCACACAGGACTCGGGTGACGTCCGTCCATTGTCCTTCATGTCTCGCGCATCTCGAAAAGCTCTGTGTGAGTTCGGTAGACACGCGGTCGGCCAAAAGAGCTCGAATACGCGTCGCATGCACGCGCTCGCGGTCGCGCGCGGGATGGCCGAGTGTCTTGACGAACTTGCCGGCGATACGTACCTCCACTGGTTTCGAGCACGTGGTGAAGTGGTCCTGTCGCCGGGCGAACCATACCCGGTATGCCGGCATGACCCCCGACGCTGGCTGGGACCACATGCCGCCAACACAAAGCCGGCCAATCTTCCCGACCGTGATCTGGCACAAACGCGGCGCCTACGGATTGCCGGCGCGGCACCGTACATCTACGTCATCGATTTCGACAGCTGGAATCGGCTGAGCCCCGTGGGGGCATCAGGCCGATTGACGGTGGCGGTTGGTCAACCCAACAGTGACCTCACCGAGTTCGATATCGCGTTCGATGATCTGCCGCGTCGCACTTTCGCAAACTTTGGCCCGAAAGATGTTGCAGCCCAGGCTGACCGAATCGCACGATTGAGCTCGCGCGCAGCGGGACGTGGCGCCGATATTCTTGTCATGCCGGAGTACACGCTCACCGAGGCGGTCCACACCGCTCTTCTCGCCCGTGAGCCGCGGGAGCCGCGGCCCACAGTGGTGTGCACTGGTCTCGGAAGCGGCCCTGACGACGAAGGGTTCATGACCAACGAGGGCAGACTCGTAGTGCATACTCCCGATTTCGCCCGGGATCATTCTGTGTCGACGCCTCGCAAGCTGCATCCCGCATACATCGGCGATGCAATCGAACAAATACGGTCTGGCACCGAGGTTCGCGTCTTCGCCAGTGAACGGTGGACGCTGTGTGTGTTGATCTGCCGTGACGGGATGGACGACGCAGTTTTGAGTCAGCTGGCGGCGATCGGAGTGAATCTCCTCCTGGTTCCCGCCATGAGCCCTAAAACAGCCTCGCTGACCGACACTGCCGCCTCACTGTGTCGCCGAAGCCAAGCTTTCGTCGTCATCGCCAACGGCCCTGCGCACTGGGCTGACGACAAGTCACCGGTCGACGCATCGCAGGCGACGGCAGTCAGCAGGGCAGAAGCCGTTTTCGCCGGTCCGTACGCCGAACAGCCAGATCGCTACTGGGCCGTGTCGGAGAACAACAACAGCACGCCCGGGCGAGAGCCGGGCCTGTGGACCTTCTCCTTCGATGAGCGACTCGTCCGCCGAACGGGAGACAATGATTGACAATAGTTGCGCCCGTGCTAGGTTGTGTCAATGCCGTCAGTCGCCGCTGCTTCACTCGTGTCGCTTCTGAACGACCTCGCAGAACGCACAAGAGACCAAAGCAAGGAACCTGACCTGCGGCCCGCGATCGGCTTGGTCTACGACCTCGGCCGGCTTGTCGCCGCTGGAGCGGAGGCCGACATTCGGCTGGCCCAGGCCGCTGTCGCGGGAGCGCGGGAGCAGCTCGAGGTCGGCGATCACGCCATCAATACCCCGGAGAAAGCTCTGCTCGGAAAAGAACGACAGGCATACCTCGCCGGGGCCTTGTGGGCGATCAACGAGCTCATGACCGTTCGGCTGGAACAGCTCGGAACCGCGTTCATCTCGGGGGGCCTTACTCGTCGCGGCCAGATCAGGGCACTCGTTCTGAGCAACGTCGCCGTCGATGAAACTCTCTCACCTTCAGAGTTGAAGAAGCGGATCGCCGACAACGGCACTGACGTTCGCCTTGACGAGATATCGCGTGCCTTGGGCGACCTCTTCAATGAGGGTCTTGTGGCGCCTTCGCAGCCGGGTCCGGGCTCAGATCGGCGCCGTAAGTACTTCGCCCTCACCGCCGAGGGTCGACGCACCGTCGCACAGGTCGACGAATAAGCACCGGGTTGAAGCGACCCGTGACGCGGGGGGACCATCGAGGCCCCGGTACGTAATAAACCCATGACGAAAACGAGTTTGTGATCCTGCACGGACATGATCCTCTGCGGCACAACAGAACCGAGTGTCACCCGATCGGGTGAACTCGGCCGGTGAAGGTTCCGGCGAGGTCGTCGACTACCTACTATCCGCTGGTGACGCTATCCGCCCGGTTGGGCTCTCTGGCCATCCTCTGTCTCCTTGTGGCCGCATGTAGCACGTCGGGCGACGGCAGTCCGAGCTCCCCGTCGGAGAGCACGACCGCGTCCGCCGACACCTCCCCTGTCGTGGTCGTGCTCGACGGATCAGAGTCGATGCTGACTGCCGACGCTCCCGGCCCCCGCATCGACGCTGCACGCGCCGCCGTGACGGATTTTGCGACGGGCCTCCCCGACGGCACACCGTTCGGACTCGTCGCCTACGGGAACACGCTCAGCGCGAAGACGACGCGCCAGGCGGCCGGCTGCCAGGACGTCACGACGATCATGGATCTGGCGCCCATAGACAAGGGGGCAGCAACCGAAGCCATCGCCGGTGTCGAGGCCCAGGGATGGACCCCACTGTCGAAGGCTCTCACCCAAGGTGTCGAGCTGCTGGCGGGCAGCGGAGGGTCCGTCGTTCTGGTCTCCGACGGAGAGGCAAACTGCCCGCCCGATCCCTGCGACACGGCCCAGCAGCTGCGCGCTCGCTACCCCGACGTCACGATCAGCACCATCGGCTTTCGTGCGACGAACACCCAGCTGGAGTGCATCGCCCGCGAGGGCAGCGGTGTGTACATCACGGCAGACAACTCGCAACAGCTCGCCGCACGGATCGCCGCCGCCCGTGACGCCGACTCGGCGTCGACGAAGCTGACCAATACCGGACTGGCCGGGGTGAACCTGGGGTCTCGGGCCGACGAGATCAGAGCCAGGACGCCAGGCTTCCCGGAACTGTCCACGGGAACTGTGGACGGCGACCGCGTGGTCGTGCGCTGGCGCGACTGCGAGTGGGTATTCGCCGAGGGCGTACTGGTCGAGATCCGCCCGCTCGGATCGGCGGTCACGACAGTCGACGGGGTGACGGTCGGCACTCCGATGAGTCGCGTCGTCGAACTGTTCGGCAAGCCGGTTCGTGACGACAAGGCCACGTCCACAGCATATTTCGCAGCAGATGAACCCCGCGGCATCGCGCTCAAGGTTTCCTACGACGGCGATGTCGCCAGCGGTACCGTCAAGACTCTCACCCTGTGCACGTGCCTGCCGAACCCGGCTTCACAGGACGAGGCCGACAACTGCGGGCCCACAGCCGATTTCCCGAAGCTTCGGGTCGTCGCCAGGGGCGTTGACTGCCAGAGCGCCCTCCGTCTCGTCGAACGCTACGTCGACGATCCCCGCACCCAACGCGGTGATCGCGGCGCGCAACTCGATTCGTGGGGATGCAACATCCTCGGCGCCGCGGAAACCGAGGCGGGCGAGCCGGTCATCCGGTGCACCCGACCCGACGGCGCACAGGTCACGGTCGAGGAACCCAGAGGCGCTTCGACGGAGAACACGGCCCCGACGAAGCAGGACGTCTGCGATGCGTGGCAGAAAGTCTCGGACCTGTACCGAACCAGGACTCTGATCAACTCCCGTGGTCCTGCAGGTGGCCTCGAAGCTATTGCCGAACTTGGCGACCTCGCCACGAGGTACCCGGACGAAGCCGTTCAGTACGAGGGCACATACCTGGCGGAGCTCGCGGCCAACGGATCGGTGAGTATCTCCGCCTTCACCTCGCAGCAGAACCTGAAGGCCTTTTGCCGGGCCTGAGGTACTGCGCCACTCCAGATCAGCCCACAGAAGAACCGGAATACCAACATGATCGACGGCCACAGCTCCCTGATGTCCCGCGTCCGAGCCGCGACTTTCGCAGCCCTCGTCTGTCTGCTCAGCACCGTCCTGGCGGTGCCCGCGACAGCGACCCCGAGTGGCCCCGAATACGTCGCGTTGGGCGACTCGCGCGCTGCCGCGCCAACGAACGGATCCAGCCTGCGCCCAGACGGATGCGGGCGCACAGATGACGGCTACCCCGTACATGTGGCCGCGCGCCTCGGACTGAGCCTACGGTCCGTCGCCTGTGTCAATGCCACCACCGCCAATGTCACGACGACGCCACAGCTGACGCTGTACGGTCCGCGCCTCGTTCAAACACACGCGCTGTCGCGGTCGACGCGGCTGGTCACTCTGTCGATCGGCGGTATCGATCTGCAGTGGTGGTCGCTGGTGTCGTCCTGTTTCACCAAGACGTTTGGCCCCGACGCACGTTGCCGCGACAACGCCTCGGTGACAAGACGAATCAACTCCGGTCTGGCCTCACTCGCACCCAAGATCGACGCCACACTGACCCAGGTCGGCCGACGCGCTCCGAACGCACGCGTCGTACTCGTCGGTCACGGCGGTTACTTCGGACAGAACGGCTGCCCCGGTCAGGCGAACATCAGCACCGCTGACGCTGCATTCGTCCTACGGTTCTTCGAGCGCTTCAACGCAGTGCTCCGAGACTCCGCTCGAGCACACTCGGTTGTTTTCGTCGACGTGGCCGGGCGTGCCGCCGGACATGACGCATGCGCAGGTTCAGCTCGATGGTTCGAGGGAAATATCTCGCGGTCGGCAACCCAGGTACGCCACCCCACCCCGCTCGGCAGCAAGGCCATCGCAGACCTGGTCGTCGCGGCGCTCTGACCCGACCCGTGGTTGCGCCGGCTCCAGCGGAGCGAGGCGTCGAGTCGAAGCCACCCCAGGTCGTCCTGTCAGCGGCACTCACTCCGCGCGGGTTTCCCGCGCAGACGATCGTCGAGCCACGTCAACGTGTCGGGCAGGCCGGCGAAGATCCCGGTCATGTGTTCGGCCGGGTACTCGCGGAACGACGCGGACGCCCCGAGCGCGCACTGCTCGGCGAACAGGGCGCGAGCCTGGCTCGCCGGTATCCACCACTCGTAGGTTCCGTGGTAGATCCGCAGCGGCATCGTCGCCCGGTGATCTTTCATCGAGGTGATCGCGAACAGACGCTCAGCGACGGGTGAACGGTAAGGATCGGGGTCGGCCGACAGAACCTGAGTGGGTATGTGCGACACACCCAGGGCACCCATCCCACTGGTACACAGGTCCCGCATCGGAGACGTGGCCAACCAGCGTGCCGCGTTGTTTGCCATCGCAAGGACTTGGGGACGTTCCCGTGCGACACCGAGCATGGCGGCGTGGAACACCCCGGAACCGAGGTTGGCGTTCATGGCCCCGGCCAGGGAGCGGTAGTCGGCCGGTACGCCGCCGTACGCCGCGCCGACGATCCGCCCGGCCTGCTGCGGGGCGTAGGAATCGGCAAGCTTCGCCGCGGCATTCGTGGCGATCGCGCCACCGGAGTATCCGTGCATGGCGATCGGTCCGGTGGCGAAGTTGTCGGGGTCGAGCCGCCCTGCCGCCCGCAGCGAGTCCATGATCACGTGCGCTGCGACGTACGGTTCGGCGTACGCCATCCGGGGTCCGGTGTGGTCGGGCATGATCACCGCGTAGCCGCGGTCCAAGGCCAACTGCGCGAACGGCGGGATGAGGTCGGTGGTGTTGGTGTCGGCGTGATAGCCGTGAGCAAGCGTGTAACCGGGCGTGCACTTCGTCCCGAGTGCGACGATCGGCGAATTGTGAACCAGCACCGGACGCGACCGCGGTCCCTTCCATGCCTTGGCGGGGACGAGGAGGGTCGCGGTACCGAAGATCGGCTGATCGCCGGCGTCGACGCTCCGGAACTTGATCTGCCGAGCCGATTGCAGCGGAACCGTCATCAGCAACTGCGCCGTGCGCATGACATCGCGAGTGGCGATCACATCTCCGGCAGCACGGCGTGCGAGGTCGGCCGGCCATTGATCGAAGAACCGGTCGCCGCTCGGCGAGGGCATGACCGCCTCGCGAAGTTCCTGCAGCTCGTGGGAGGCGCCGGGGGTCACCGAGCGCGCAGGTATGCGGTGCAACCTCTTCACCGGCGGTGCCGGCACAGCGGCGTCGATGGCCTCGGGAACCGCGGAGGGCGCCGGACCGAGATTCGGCGGCTCGGCCGACACCTCCACAGTTCCTCCGATCGCACCGATCGTCATCCCCGTCGCCATCACTGCAGAAATCGCTGCGCGCAGCGTCCAGCCCCGCAGCTTGCACCATGCCGGCATCGCCGATACTCCTTGTCACACAAGCGATCCCGGACCGGAACACCCCGCTGGTCAGCCACTTCTCGCATCGAAATCGAACCCCCGTCATGGTAAAGGGTTGGCGTTAACGGTCGGCAACGGCCCTGTTGACTGTCCAACGCCGGACCGCCGTTCGGACTGTTCGACGCGATCCCCCGATCGGCCGCCGTCACCCGATCGATGACCTTCGTCGACGTGGCGTCCGACGCCGCTCGGAAGTAGAGCAATCGCAATTTGATCCTGAACACGCTCAGAGGACCTTCAGTCATCGCGGAGTCTCTTCAGGCGAGGTTCCGACCGTTACTCGGATGTTGTTGCCTGCGTTGCACTTCAGTTGCCTTGTCAAAAAACGCAGTAAGGCTGGCGATTTCTTCGAGGGTGCAGATTCCGTCTTCGATGGCCCTGATGAGCAGGGCGATCTTTGACGGCGCGGGTCGGCCGACGACTCGGTACTTGTCGCGGATCCGAGTGAGGTGAGTATGCACCGTGGATTCACCGACGAAGAGTCGTCGGGCGGCCTGCTGCTTGGAATCACACGCGAGCCACACGGTCAGCACCTCGATCTCGCGCTTGCTGAGGGCAGGCCGCCCTACCGAATCAAGAGCCTGAATCGTCATCGTTGCACTCCTGCTGGTCTGCTGTGGCTGATGGGAGTGACGTTAAGACGGTCGCGGTGTCGGCGACAGACCGATCTTGCGGGGGCACCCGCGATGGTGCCACCGCCCCGGGGGGCATAGATAGTTAAGCGAACGGTCTGCCCGTACGGGGGACGGCCTGGGTTCCGAGACGAGGAAGCTCCTCTACCTCATCGGCGGTGATCTCGGTGCGTCGTGTGCCGGCGGCATCGGTCACGAGTACCGAGGCCACGGTTTCCCGGCCGGATGGCCACATGCGTACGCATACGCGCCCGCCGGCCGCCTCCTGCAGGGCGTGTGCGGCTGCGTCACGCACTGACGCTATGACGGCGGGGTCCTGCTCTGGCGTACCGGAATCGTCGAGAAAGATGACCTCCACGCCCCGCTGTCGCGCGCTATACGCGGCTTCGTCGAGTTCGAGGGTGGACAGAATCGGCGCTCTCAGCCGGTCGCGCAGGTGGGCCTCGAGCAGAGCGCACTCTGCTTGCTCTGCTCTGGTGAGGGTCTCGCCTGACGCGATCTTCTCGATCATCGGACGGGCTAGGCGATCGAGGTGGCGCGACTGCTTCTCGCGCTCATCGGCACCGGCGGTTTGCGCAGCCAGTTCGGCGACGCGTTCGGTTGTCTGCGCCCGCAGCGAGAACACCGCCTTCGCCGTGGGCCGAAGAGTGAACGACAGCAGAGTCGCCATTGCCAGAGGGGCTGCGTCGATGGCAACAAAACTGATGCCGTACGCAGCGCCCCGACCGTCAGCGACGGCCCACGCTGCGAACACAAGCACCATTCCGAGCAAGCCGATCCAGGGCGCGATCCGCCGGCCGCGGACATTCATGAAGCAGTAGATCGACGTCCCGCCGCCGTGTATCCAGGTCTGCAGAGGTGAACTGAGGACCGCGGGGGTCGCCGACAACACAAGTGCACAGGCCACCGGCCCCGAGACGGTCAGCATCAACGTCGTCCCGAACGGGAGCGGATCGCCGGGGACGAGGACGAGCGCGAGCGTCGCAGCTATCAGGATGACCGGACCCAGTGCCGCCACCCAGGGAGTGGTGTAACTGTTGACCGTGGCCACGGTCACGATGACCATCGCGATGAGGTAGCTGCCGATGATGAGCCACGCACCGCGCGTTCGCATTCCGAGCAAGTCGCGAATGTCCTCGCGCCCACCGGTCGGGGTCAGCATCACCGCTCCCACTCCAAGCACACACGAGTACCGCGCATCGGCGCCGACTCGATGGTGGCGGAACCACCGATCTGCGACATCCGCTCACGGATGCTGATGGCGATTCCGAGTCGGTCGGCCGGCACCGTCGACGGTTCGAAACCTTGCCCGTCGTCGGCTACTTCTACCTGAAGCCGGTCATCTGTGATCTCCACCGAGACAATCGTCTTCGACGCCCGCGCGTGACGGCCGCTGTTGCGCACTGCCTCCCCCGCCGCTGCCGCGATTGTATGGACCACCGTGGCGGGATAGCCGGCGTCTGAGCTGTCGATTGTCCGGCGAACTTCAAAACGCCGGGTGGGGTCCACCGTGGCCGTCACCTCGCTGAGATGCGTCAGAACAACGTCGGCGGTCATCGTGCCGTCGGTGTCGGTGTCGCCTCGGATCCGATCGAGCGCGTGCAAGGTGGCCTGGGCTTGAGCTGCCAACTGTTTGGAGTTCCCTCGGCGAGCAGCGACCAGCAAGGTCGCCATGACGCCGTCGTGGGTGAGTTGATTGAACCGTTGCCGCTCGTTGGCACGAGCCTGCGACGCCGCGGCGGCCGCCGCCGTTCGGTAGGCCTGCGCCCGCGTGTCATCGAGAACAGTTGCGGTACGCATCCCCATGACGGCAGCGGCGAAGTACACGAGCGAGAAGGCGAATGCCCACGCCATGTCCGGAACGAAAAGTCCGCTGCGTGCGACGTCGCGGGCCACGTAGTTGATCGTGACGGTCGAAACCACCACCACCACGAGCACGACAAAGGCGTAGGTCGGACGCATGGCCAACGCGGCGGCGATCGCAGCCAACCCACAGAAGGAAAAGAACCATATGCCGGTGGTTTCGGAAAGGTGCGCGCCGTTCCAGCCGAAACCCCAGGTGGCCACCGCCATCAGATATCCGCCGGCAGCAACCGCTGCACACACTCGTAGCGCTCGAGGCGACCCGCGCCACGCGAGCGGCCCCAGCGCGAGCCCGGGACCGAACACGACAGCCAGCGCGGGGACCGTCCACCACATGTGCATCACTGCCAGTGACGCCGCGATAGCCGGGGAGGTGAGCACCAGGTACACCAGGTAGCCACAGGCGATGAACACAGCGAACTGCCGAAGAATCCGCTGGCCTGCGGATTCGTCGAGTGCGACGTCGCGATCAGACGCTATCTCCGCCGTCGTAGCCGCCGCGGTATCGGTAGCCATCCGTCCTCTATCGCTCGAAACATCAAATGCTGCCGGGTCGGCGCGGGTCGCCCCACTGCGGCGTACTTCGTTCTGATCCGACCGACGTAGTCACTGACCGTGTCTGGGGACAGGTTCATGGATTTGGCAACGCCGGCAGTGGATTCACCTGCGGCATACAGCTCGAGGACACGTCGCAACTGTGGTGGTAGGTCGACGAAGTCGTCATCGGCATCGATTGCAGCCGCCCAATCCACCGTCGGAGTCTCCTCGCCCGAGAGCACCGCTCGGATGGCAGCCAGAAGTACGTCGTCGTCAACGTTTTTGCGCAACACTGCTTTCACCCCCGCACTGGCGGCCAACCGGACCAGATAGGGTTCGTCTCCGGAGGTGTAGGCAACAGCCGGGATGTCGAGTTCAGCGAGACAGTCGACGTTGATCTGCGGTGAACTCCCGTCCTCCAACCGCAGATCGAGGACGACCACATCGAGATCTCGGGTCTCTGTCAGCAACTTCGACACTGTCGCTGCGCCGGCGGTGAACTCCAGGTCCGGCTGGTCCCCGAGAATCGCCCGCAGCCCGGCGACGATCGACGGGTGATCATCGACGACTCCGATCCGCGCGCGCTCGCCCCGTCGCACCACCACCATGGCGCAATCATGACCGACGCCCCTCGACCACGGTGGCAAAGTTGCACGGATCACATCCGTTCGCGCCTCGAGGACCGCGTGTTGACATCACCACGCTAGCCCGTCGACTCGAAGCTCTGTATCGACTGAACGGGCTGTTCTCAGTCGGTCACCGGGCGCCATTGGACCGGCCTGTCAGACGGCGCCCAGACCCCTCGTAACGTTCACCGACGCGGCTGGGATACTCCTGCCGTGACCCGATTCCGCCTCGCGCTCGTCGCCGTTCTCGCCATCGCGATCAGCTGTGTGTCGGTACCGTCGGTTCTCGCCGCGCCGGCGGCTCCCGCGTACGTCGCCCTGGGAGACTCACGCGCCGCAGCGCCGACGCTGACCTCGGCACAGCATCCGGACGGGTGCGGACGTACACGCGACGCCTACCCGACGCACCTCGCCTCCCAGCTCCGGATGAGCTACACCTCGGTTGCCTGCGTGAACGCCACCACCGCAGACGTCACGGCCCGCCGACAGACGACATCATTCGGCGCCCGGCCCGTCCAGATCAACGCACTGTCGTGGTCCACGCGACTGGTGACGCTCTCGATCGGCGGCAACGACCTCCGCTGGTGGTCGATCGTCTCCTCCTGCTTCACGCCCAGGTTCGGCCAGGACGCCCGGTGTCGACAGGATCGCGCCATGGCCGACCGGATGACCTCGGCCCTCACCGCAGTCGCACCGAAGATCGGCGCAACTCTGAGCACCATCGCCGCCCGCGCACCCCTCGCCCGCGTGGTCCTTGTCGGACACGGCGGCTACTACGGCCGCACCGGCTGCCCCGGCCAGGCCAACATCAGCAACGCCGACGCCGCGTACCTACAGTCCTTCTTCAAGAGATTCGACGCCATCCTCCGAACCGCCGCCGTCACCCGATCGATGACCTTCGTCGACGTCGCCTCCGCCGCCGTCGGGCACGACGCATGCGCCGGCGCAGCCCGCTGGTTCGAAGGCAACGCCTCGCAGTCCCAGACCCAACCCCGCCACCCGACGCCCCTCGGCAGCCGTGCGATCGCTAGTCTGATCGCAAAGTCGCTCTGACCACGCGGCCGTGTCCGGACTCGAACCGAGTACGTCGTCGATGCGCGCTCCGCGCGGTGATGAAGAAAGGCCGAGACCGCTAACCCAAGGCCAGTAATCGGAGGACAGGGCAGGAACGCCGTTCCCGTTGAGCCAGCAGTACTCGTTGTCTCTCAACCAGTATCGATACGACCGCAATCAGGCTATCGACCGTACGTGTTGATCGCGGACTCCCACCGACGCGGCACCAAGCCCCTGCACGTCACCGGGATCTTGAAATCGCAGGTACACTGCATCGGTAAGAAGCCGGTCGAGGCATGCCGCGATGCCACACTGTGTGGGAGGTCAATATCATCCAGCGCAGCCCGGGGCGGCCGCTTCACCGCCGCGACTTCTTACTTACGGCAGCGGCCGTGACACTAGGCATGGTCGCTCCCCACCGCGAGCATCGGACCAACCTTATCGGCATCGAAGATACCCAGCAGGAGGACGCCGAGGGCTGGAACGAAGCATTCGCTTCGCGAAGCATTGAATCACTCCGGAACTGGTTCTCGAACAATTGCCGCCCTCGCGTTCCTCCGTACCGGCGCGCGCTCTTCGGACAACACGTCGTTCAGTCTCAGGAAGCAGCCGACGCGTTGATAGGAAAAGTGATCATAGGGTCCGTTCGAGTCACCGGCGACGGCATCGAACTAAGAGACTTCTGGCTATTCTCCCGCGACACGGAATGGGCGATCGATATCGGTGCTGGATTGCACACGCACCTTCATCATGTGTATATCGACGGCCAGGGACAATGGATTAACAGCCACGGCTTCGGTTCTTCAGAAGGCTCATTCACCAGGCTTCACGCACACCACGTACAGGTCCAAGGTATGTCAGACGGTGCTCGACTCTGCGCAGAATCACTCTACGAATATATTTACATACACAACCCAATATCCTTCAACAAGTCAAGAGCTGGAGAGATGTGGGACGGAAGAAACGGAGTCCACCCTCACTCCGACGGGTTCCAGATGACTAGTGGCTACAACACAAAGCTTCGACGATCTTTCATTGAAATGCTCCCGAAGTTCGGACCAAATATAGTTTCTTGCGTTCTGCTACAGACTCCCTCGAACCCAATCTCTAACATCACCATCGAGGAAAACTACTGCACCGGAGGCGGCAAGACTTTTCATGTTTATGATTCCGGTCACGGAGCGCCAAAAAAAATCAAGTTTCGGAACAATCTAATCGGAACCGGATGGTCAAGCAGTGGTGGTGGCATCTGGGGACTCGACGCTCCATCACTGACAGAGAGAATCGGCAATCGTTATGCTCATTCAGGCATGCCGGTACCGCTGACCGTCGGGCCACTGACCAAACCGCAAAGTCGCAGTGAATTACATCTGGGACCCGGCCAATGACCTGGGTGCATGGCCTATCTGACGAAACTCACTAGGCATCAGACGTGCTTAGCTCCGGTCGATCCCAACCGCGCGTGCGACCACTGTCCTCACCGGCCTCATCAACCGGAACGAGAACACTTTGATGACGGTCAGCATAGTGACGCGCTCAATCGGACGAACGATGCCGGTCCGCACTATCTCTGCCGCGTTCGAAGCTGAACCAAACAATAAAGACCTGGCAGCCGCCATCCGAACTTTGTGCTGCACCTCAGCATCCGAAACAGCGACAACCGCAGTAGGCCCCTCGCGACTAAGCAGCGCAAGAGCATCGCGCTCGTCAGCGTCCGCCATGGCCGACATCTTCCTCGCGGCAACTGAATAACAGGCTTGAACAATGACCTTACGCGGATGGTAAGAAACACCATCGAACTGAACGTATCTTTCGTAGACCGCTTCTTCCACCGTTCCAAACTCTGCGAAACGTGACAGACGCAGCCACAAATCGTAATCCTGAGAGAACTTAAACTGGGGTCGATAGCCACCAGCCCGCTCATAGTAGGAGCGCCGAATCATAACTTCGCCGTGCGAGAAGATATTCCCAGACAACAACGAATCGTAGTCGACTCCCCCCGCGTCAGGCCTCCGTAACCGACGGGCCCCTATGTCCTCTGAAACGTTGTAATACCAACTACCAACTACTGCGACCTCCGGGTGGGCATCTAAGAACTGGACCTGACGCGATAATCGGCTAGGGAGCGACACGTCGCCAGACCCCTGAATAGCGATATACTCGCCACTGGACCCGTCGATTGCCTCAATCAGACCCTGAACAAAGCCTTTGTTCGACTCGTGAACAATAGCCTTGAAGTTTCCAGGACCGAAATCTCTCGCAATGTCCGCCAATCTCTCGGCGGTGTCATCAGTAGATGAATCATCGAATATGATTAACTCAAAGTCACGATATGTCTGAGCTGCAATCGAATCGACGGTACGTTTCAAAAGGTGACCGCGATTGTAGTAACCGGAGACTACACTTACTCTCGGCACATCGTCCTCCGTAGTTGGCTTCAGTTCGCTTCTTTACTGCGGGCCCCAATTAGGCGGACGACACCAATCACGGTGACCCAGTCACGACGAAACAATGGAACAAAAAGTGCCTCTACAACCCAGACCACAACGAATGTCGCAGCACTACCAAGTATCTGCGAAATGTGAGGCACATCATTTAGCAAGATCAACACAATCCAAGCAGCACAAGCTGGAGCGGCGCTCGCCATGAAAACCGACATCGCGTTCGTCAACATGCGCCAACCAGGCGCTTGAGCAGCCTTTGAAAACCAGACTAACGAAACAATCCACTCGAAAGCGGTGCCGGCGGCAAATCCCCAAGCTACTCCCACGACCCCTTCTATTGAGCCGATCAGCATTGACAAGACGAGAACCGGCGCGGATACAAGATGGACCCACAGGCTCACCGCAGTGGCCCCCCGAGACAGAGAAACCCAATATGTAGCGTAGCTGGCCACCCGGCAGATCGCCGCTAACATCAGGATCTGAAGGAGAACAGAAGACGGCACCCAATCGTCGCCGAGTACGAGAAGAACGAGCGGATCAGCAACGACCGCACCCAAAGTCAAGACAGGCACCAGCGCAAAAAGCATAGTCTTCTGGCCGGAGAGAAGGAAATTATCGAATCTCTCTCGAGTGTCCTGAAGCTTCGACAGGATGGGTACCGCGACCTTACTGGACGGCGCGTTAATTTGGTTTAGCGGATTGATGACAAGTTCGAACGCACGATTGTAGTATCCGGTCGCCACCGGTCCGAACCGGTACCCTAGGATTACGTAGTCGGCGTTCCGACTCAGTGACGCGACAATCTGCGCCAATGTAAGAAACCCACCATACCGCAGAAAGTATCCCATCCCGGTCGAGCGTCTAGGTAGCCCGGGGAGCCAACGGTCGAAGGCCACAGAAAGAACGAGTCCAACTACCGCTATGACAACTTGCTGGACAACTAGTGCCCACACCCCAGCACCGTGAGCCGCAAACAACACCGCAACAGCTAATCCAACGACAGCAGGAGCGACGTCGGTAATCATCAAAGGCCCGAACCTGAGGTCGCGGGCGAGATGAGCACGCGATTGCGTCATCAAGCCAAAAATAACGAAGACACTCGACATGGCGCAGATTACAGGAACAAGGTCAGACGTTGAGTAAAACTCCGCGATAAACGGGGCGGCCGCAGACACCGTAGCAGCAACAAACACACCAAGGCCGGTGTTTAGCCAAAACAAGTTGGACCGCTGTTGCTCGGATACCTGCTGGGCCTGAATCGCGGCATTCGATAGACCGAAGTCTCGGATCGACTGACCAACCGTGATTAGAACCGCGATCATCGCCATGAGGCCGAAGTCCTCCGGCTCAAGCATGCGCGACAGTAGAACTACCCCGACAACTTGCAAACCTAGTCTGACGACCTGGCCACTCACAGTGACGACAGCGCCCCTGGCTGCAGATTGCCCGAGCTTCCGCGTCTCGCCGCTCACTGCAGAAGTCCATCTGCAGTCAGGCTGCCCTGATTAAGTTTCGAGAAGAAGACGACATTCACGACTCTGCTGGCCTCCAAAGGACCATCCCCTGATCCGAAAGCATGCCAACCACAGATGTACTCCGCAATTCTCCAGTCGACAAAAGAAGGCATGCCAAATATCGTCACTCAGACCTAACCTCAACGTCACGAAATGATCCCGCAGTCCAGCGTCGGCCCACATCTCGCAGATCGTGTGATGTGAACACGGTTGCGTATTGGGCAGCGACCGAAGGCCAATCTCGATCATTGAGACTGGGAGTCGTGGACATGCGCGCGGTGCGTACTTGGTGCAGCGCATCCCGCAGGGCCTCCGCACGGGACAGGTCTTCGTTCAAGAAGACCACCCAGCCTGGGCCCGCCTCGTCGGCAAGAGCCTCCGTCACACACACCCTCCTTGTCGCAACGGGCCTGTCAACAGACAGCGCGACTAGCGCCACACCAGAGTTCGACTGATTCAGATCCGCATTGAGCACCAACACCAACTCCGCCTTAGCGATCTCGTCGATCATCTCCTGATCAGACACGTTTCGTAGATCCGTGCTCACTTGTGCTCCCCGACGATCCGTCCGACGGAGTTGGCTCTCTATCGCGGATCGAAGCGCCGGGGTTGGCTCACCAACGATGCGCACGTGAAGACCATCCGCAGCGTGATCGTCGACCGCCTCAAGCAATTCCAGAACGCCTTTGTACGCTCGGATTCTCCCGAACACCAACACGCGCCCTGGTACCGCGGTGTGTCGACTCCGATCGGCGAACTGTTCTCGGAAGTGGCCGTGCGGTATATACACAGTTTTGACGCGACTGTTGACTGGAGTGCATCGGTTCAGAACGACATACACGTCCGAAAGGTAATCAAGCCACGATAAGAGCGCGGTACCAAACTTCGACACCGACTCATGCGGTTCGACGTTATGGAGAGTGCGAACTATGGGAGATCGGAGCACAGTCAGCCGAACCAAGAACAGGAGGAACAAGCAGTGCTTAAGGAGTAGCCTGACACGACTCGAACCCTTGAGTAGGCCATCAGGGAAATGAACGTGGAAGATGTCATATCTACCGAGAAGCGCTGTTCTCCAGGAGAAGAACACATACTCCACGGTGTCTGGCGCGTACCGTACAACTTGGTCGACATACTTGATCTGCCGACTCGGGCCTTGGACAGATTCAAGAACCCTAACCGGTCTGCGTTCGATTGACATCAGGTCTCTTCCGTTCTGAAAACTGCAAATTCATTGACAGAATGTAAAATCCGACGCATCCCACTTCTCGGCTGCACTCTCATCGGCCGGGCGTACGATGCCATCAGCCGCCACGTGCCTAACTTCACATTTCATTGCAAACCCTGTCCGGTCCTCGACACGACATTGCACTGCCGCGACTAACCAAAGGACATCGTCGGAGGTAGCATCGCCGACGTTATTAATGAAATTCGCGTGCAGCCTGGAAATTACAGCACCGCCACGCCTCAGACCCTTAAGACCTGCATCTTCAATCGCACGTCCGGGCGGTCCAATTATGTCGTACATCGCTGGGTCAGAAAGAAACGTTGACCCGCAGTTCGCCTCGTCGGATGGGAACTTCCTCTGACGTTCAGCACGTATTGATGCTATTGATGCTCTTACTTCATTAGCCTTTGAGACCTGCAAACCAAGAGTCGCTTGCGCAATTACAGACCCATTCGTTTGAAATGCAGATGATCGATACCCGAAGTCTGCGCTGATCTGATCGATGGCGACTCGCTCACCTGTTCTTGTCACAGCGTCGAGCACTTGCACACTGGAGCCGATACCGCGGCGTTGAGACCCACCGTTCATGGCGATAAGCCCACCCACCGTCCCAGGGATGCCGGCGATATGCTCCAGCCCGCTCAGACCACAATCAGCAGCAAAGTCAGCGAGGGAATCCACTGAGCAACCCGCACCTACTTGAAGGATCGACCTGCCAACTGCGCGCACATCTCGCAGCGAACCGGCCAATCGCAGTAGGACTCCCTCGAAGCCTTTGCTGTCGAACAGTAGATTTGCCGAGTCGCCCACGACAACGAGCGGACACTGATGTTTCGTAGTAAGGCTTGTAACAGCTTGTATATGCTCAACACAATCGGCATTGACGACAACTCTTGCTCGACCGCCGATTCTCCACCTGCTTAGCTCATTCAGCGGTACATCAAACTTGATTCCACGCGGTACAATATCCGTTAGGTCCGCTAGTAGTTGCTTATCGAGCCGCCTGGGGCCGTGGCTAGCCTTCGTCATCAAAAAACGACACCTCCGCGCCGAGTGACGCTAGCTTGCTATCGAGCCGATTGTAACCGCGCAACGCCATCTGAACGTTATCGATGCGGGTTACGCCCTCGGCGCAAAGTCCAGCCAGGACCACAGCCATGGAGCCGCGGAGATCAGTAGAGTTGGCGCGCCCCGCACGAAGGATCGCCGGCCCCCTGGTCGTAATTCGGCCGCGTTCTGAATCAACAGAGCCAGGTGCAAGTAGGCGCGCCAATTCACTAACGAAGGCGACGCGCTCCGGGTATCGATAGTCATAAACTCGAGAGGTACCTTCGGCGTATAGTCCAAGCATCACGAAGAACGCCTGCATGTCAGAGATGACACCGGGATGCGAGCCACACGCGAGCTCGAAGGGACGAATCGAACCGGACCGTAGACAATCCGGAGACATGTGTACCGAACGAGAATTGCGGTACAGATCTAATCCCGCCTGCTGTAGGTGAATTAGGGGCACTTCCATGGAATCGAACGGGACATCCTCGATGAACAATTCACCACCAGAAATAGCCGCGTAGACGATCCAAGTGAGCGCTTCGATTCGATCACTCATAACTCTTTTGTGGACGCCTGAGAGAATACCGCCAGCGCCATCGACAACGATGTTCGATCCCGTAATGGTAATCGCAGCTCCCATACCCTTCAGGAGCTCAACTAGGTCCTCCACCTCGGGCGTTATGTAAGCGTTGTTGATTATCGACTGGCCCGACGCAACGCTGCAACAAATGAGAGCATTCTCAGTACCGCCGACAGTCGTGATAGGAAAGTCGATACTATTTCCGACGAGGCCGTTGGTGGCTTTTACATAGAGGTGGTCGACGTGCTCGACCACCTCACATCCCAGCAGATTCCACACCATGACATGGAGGTCGTACCCGCGGCTACCGGCGTCTCCCGGTCCAATCGGACATCCACCCGGGTATGGAATGCGGGCCTCGCCGTCTCTAACTAGCTGCGCAGCAGCGAGGAGGTACGTGGTTCGGATCGGCACGTCGTAGTTAACCGCGCTAAGGTTGCGTACAGCGACCCCGCATCCACTGACCTGCACCGACTCGTCATCCCTGTTGACCAGTACTTGCGCACCCATCGACCGTGTAAATTCCACCTTGTGGCCTACGTCAACCAACTCCGTCGGGAAGTTGGATAAAGTTACGTCCTCGTCGGAGAGCATCGCTGCAGCCAATAATCGAGTCGCCGAGTTCTTTGCTCCACTTACGCGTACGCGACCGGTCGGTTTGACGCCACCCTTGATCAACGCATACATCAGATCTGCTCCTTTTTCGCAATCGAAGACGACTTTGAACGAACTGCGTTGAATCGCC
Organism: Gordonia sp. NPDC127522; assembly: GCF_042672305.1. Taxonomy (NCBI): domain Bacteria; kingdom Bacillati; phylum Actinomycetota; class Actinomycetes; order Mycobacteriales; family Gordoniaceae; genus Gordonia; species Gordonia sp. NPDC127522. The sequence goes on along the minus strand of NZ_JBHXVK010000001.1, from coordinate 710,180 downwards.
AATCTGTGAATCGTAGAATCCGGTAAGCCGAGTACGGGTTCGTGGTCGCGTACCGCTTTCCGAGGCGCTTCGGGTCCTCAATCATGCGGTACAACCACTCGAGCCCGGACGCTTGCATCCACCCCGGTGCCCGCGAGACATCACCGGCAAGGAAGGCGTACAGCCCACCGCATGTTTTCACCCACCCGACACCTTGGAGCTTCTCGCGAAACTGCAGTGACCAATACTCCTGGCGAGGCTTGCCAAGAGCGATCCATAGTACATCGGTGTCGGCCGCGCGAACATCTGCGCAGATTTGCTCCGCGTCCGCGTCCTTAAAGTAACCGTGATGGCGTCCAGCGATCTGAAGTCGCGGGTAGCGCCTTCGAACCTCTGCGACGGCGCGGGAATTCTGATCGTCGGTTCCACCCAGAAAAAAGAACCGCAGACCCGCCTCCTGACCTGCCGCTGCGGCATCGTGAAAGAAGTCAGTCGTCGCGATGCGTTCCGGTAAGCGATATCTCGCGAATCGAGATGCGATTACTACTGGCATACCATCTGCATGGATAATATCGGCGGACGCCATCGCGCCAGCGAACTCTTGAGATCTGCCGGTCATCGCTAAGCCTTGGCCATTCGATGAGAACACCAAGCGCGGACTCCACGCATCGCCAACTGCGCGCGCCCGCAAACAGTCTTGGACCATCACTGTAGCCATCTCAACGCGACCGATCACTGCGGTGTTCAGCCCACCAACGCGCACGGTGCGCAACGTAGTATGGCTCATCGTTTTCTATCTCCTGATTCCCACTCGCTGATGCAGTCCATAGAACGGCACGATGCCGCGTCGTGGCTAACGGGCCCGGAAGCTCTCACGGAGATCCGCTCGCGTCTAGCGCCCTCTGCAGAATTGAATTGCGCGACCGCGGATATACGGCTCGGCTTCGCTAACTCTTGTCTCCCACCGGCTAGCGCCGCAACCACTCCAAGTAGCGGCCACAATGTTCCGGGAAGCCCCTTGTTCGTCAATCCAATCGCGGTAAATGCTATTGCAATGTTAGAAGCGAGTAGCAGCGCAACAGGGAGAGCTATCCACCTGGCCTCGCTGCTGCGCCAGCCCAATCGAATCGGGGACAAAATCCCACACAGGAGGATCACGAGCAGTGCCAACCCCAGCACACCGCTATTCATAAGTGTCCACAACCACTGCGACTCTGCTGACGACCATTCGAGCCCGGCTGGTCGTATCCTGTCGACGTCCGCCGCACCAAACTCTTGCAAGGTAACCAGGTAGACCTTGTTTCCCCAACCGGTCACGGGACGCTCTAGAATCGACGGTATGGTCTGACTACCCCAAACAAATATGCGATATCCAAGCGTATTCGGAACCCATTCTGGAAGCCAGTCTACGTAACCCACCGAACTATCAAATTGCTCTGCAAACCTGCTTCGGATGCGCGATCCAAACGCAAATACCGCCAGCACGACGGCCCCAACCGCCGCAGCAAACACCCCAGGGTGGAAGCCCAGGCGCCGTGCAGAACCGACGAGAAGCACAACGAAAGCGATCGCAGTACTGAACGTCAGCGTCGTCAGCAGTCCGACAATACACAGCACTGCAACCGCTAAGGGCAGAATCGTTAGTGGTTCGCTACGCTGCCTGTTTAGGATCATTAACGCGATTGCGGCAGCGAAGACCCCGGTCAGGTATGCCCCGAATGATGTCCACCCACCAACCAAGCCGCCTGCACGCAGTAATTCTCCCTCGGCGACTGAATCGGCCACGCCGCGCCCAGAGACAACAAGTGTCGTGAACCTGATCACCGGCTCAATATCGAGCACCTGCGCGACAGCCAAAGGCACAGCGAGAAACACTGGAAGTATGAATCCCTTGATAAGGGATTCAGCAGTCTCGGAGTTGGTAACGACCGAACACGCGGCCACGAAAGATAGGAACCAGAATGCCGGCTCTACCAAGCTGTCAACAATGGGCTCGTATCGAAGTGTCGAGGCATTATACATCTCGACGATCGAAGATCCGGTCATGAAGATGGCTACGGCAACGAATACGGGCAATGCCGAAGGAGGAAGAAACTTGCGCCGGCCAGATCTGACATACTTGTCCGCTGCCACTATGAGTGCTAGAAGAACCAGGGCGCGCCACGGTCGCAGTGGAAGTGCGTCAATAGGCGATTGCACACCCACGATGGCGGCAGATGCGCCGAGTAACAGTCCAACAGTTCGGGCGTGGCCAGTTTTGACCGTCGCACCCACAGAAGGAGCCATAACGTAAGAGGGTGTTCTGAGGCTCATTCGAAGTCAGCCCAGAGTTGGCAGTTAATCCGGTAACTATACAGAGCACCGCTTGTCTCAAATCCGTTTATCTCAGATTTGCGGGCCGGGGGACTTGCTATAGACGGTTCTGAGATGAATAGGGACTGCCGCATTATCAGGCTCTAATCCCGGCCGACCCGGCAGCGTTCTGTTCCGAAGAAGCCGATCGGTAGTATGAGTACCTCCCGTAGCCACCCAGTGGACGAGCAGCACGATTGAGCACGACGCCGAGAAGGTCGATGTTGGCAATACTTAGCTCATCCAGCGCGGTTCGCGCCTGTACGTGACCAGTTCGGTCAGCGCACACTACAAGCAGTAATGCGTCGGCTGACTGTCCCAGCACAATCGAGTCGGCAAGAGGGAGTATAGGTGGAGCATCGATCAAGACGTAGTCGTAATCGGACCGCAGTATCTCGAAGGCCTCCTTAGCTCTGTTCGATTCCAGAAGTTCGGCCGGATTCGGGGGTGTGCGGCCACTGCCGATTACGTCAACGCCGGCCGTCTGCGAGTTCTGGATAACGTCCGCTAGTTCAAGTTCGCGTGTCAGGTAGTTGGTGAAACCAACCGCGTCACCTACTCCGTACATCGACGCGACGCGCGGCCGCCTTAAGTCGCCGTCCACAAGCACAACCCGATGCCCTGATTCTGCAATCGCTGACGCGAGATTTGCACTCGTTGTGCTTTTGCCTTCGCCCTCCTCAGGACTCGATATAACGATTGTTCTGGGCGGGTTGTCTACATTGACGAAAGCCAGATTGGCGCGCAGTTTTCGGAACGCCTCTGCGGCTGGCCCCGCACCGCTGCGAAAATCTATCAGTTGCCGATGCGCAACCCGATCATCGTCGGGGATGGCCGCCAAGGCCGGTACACCGAGAATCTGTTCAACGTCGGATTCTGACCGGATTCGGGAATCGAAACGATCTCGGAGCAGCAACACAATGATCCCCAGAAATGCACCAATAAAGAAGCCTGCCGCGACATTTATGGTGTAGTTGGGTGAGATTGCGGTGGTCGGAGGCTCTGCCGGGCTCACGACCGTCAATTTGGCGAGAGGATTCCCTCCGCCACTAGGCGTCTCCAGAGTATCTACGTAAGTCGCCATGGAGCTCGCGACCCCGTTGGCAAGTGCGGCTGCTGATGCAGGGTCGGTTGTCTGAGCACTGACACTAAGAAGCACCGTACCGGCCGTGGACGATGCAGACAGAGCTTCCCGCGCCTCGAGGACACTTAGGTCGATTGGCCCACTGCTGATGGCTTCAGACAACACCACGTCGGATCGCACGAGTTGTGCATACGATGCGACTCGTTGTTGCGAAGCTAGCGATCCTTGATATGCACTCTGATTCGTCGACTCCGTCGCTGACGTAACGTAAAGGACGGCGGTTGATTTGTATTCTGGCGTAACAAAGTTTGAATATACTAGACCAATGACTCCGAATAGTAGGGTGGAGAGCAGGAAGATCCACCAGTCCCGTCGGACCACGAGCGCCAGCCGCCTCATCGTTTGACCACCGCGGAGGTCACCGCTGGACATCGAATTTTCACTGATCATCGATATCTTCCTTTTCGCTGTGCGCTACCTGCGATGCGCAGCCTATTTTATGGTAGAAGTACGTTGTTCGCGCGTCAGAGAGCTGCGCTGTACATAATCGGCTTGCCTCTGCAAGCCGGTCGCGAGATCGACAGACGGACGCCAACGCAAGTCAGCTTTAGCGGCTTCCGCTACCCCTCCGGTTTTAAAAACGTCGCCGGCCACTGGCGTCCTTCGCTCGATGATTAGCTTCTCACCAGTGATACTCGAGAGCATCTCCAGAACACATTCTAAGCTGACCGACGAACCACCGCAGAGGTTGTAAACGGAACCGGGTTCGAGGTTCGTTGTTGCAGCTGCGAGGTTGCCCATGACAATGTCGTCGACGTACGTAAAGTCTCGGATTTGTTGCCCAGAGCCATAAACGTGAATCGGGTCGCCTCTAAACGCAGCACGCAGGAACTTATCGAACGCCATGTCCGGCCGCTGCCTCGGGCCGTAAACTGTGAAGTATCTCAGGGAGACCGTCGGCACCTCGTAGTTTTCGGCGTACAGGGTACACAGGTGCTCCGCGGCCAATTTGGTCACTCCGTACGGGCTGAAGGGGCGGGGCAGGTCACCTTCTGACGTGGGAAAACGGACGCTATTCCCATAGACTGAAGAGGACGACGCATAGACGAATCGGCGCAGGTCGCTCGATTTCTTCGCTGCCTCGAGGAGTCGCTGAGTGGCGGTAATGTTCCTGTCGGTGTAGTCGCTGAAACTCTGCCCCCACGATCCTCGTACTCCAGGCTGGCCTGCCTGGTGAAAGATATACGTGGCACCGCTCACCAAATCGTCGATGTCAACAGCTAGCAAGTCTGCTTCCAGAAACGTGAATCTGTCTTGATCTCGCAGAGATGCTAAGTTGGCCAACTTCCGATCTCGCGAATAGTTCTCGGTCAGACTATCTATCCCGATCACCTGGTTCACGTCTGCGCGCTGGAGTAGCGTCTCACTAAGTGTGCTTCCTACAAAGCCTGCAGCACCTGTGACCACTACCTTCATATCCACAACCTCTCTGAAAGCCCCGTAGGCCCCACGGAAATCGCGGATAACGATATTCCGCCCCCGCTCAGTCGCCTATCGATTTGATCTTCTCATCTGTTGTCGTCGAAGCAATAGCCAAGCACACCGACTCTCCCAGGCCTTGGCCGTGTTGGGATTGCTACAGCCTTATACGTGGTATTCCCAGCCCGCGCTAACCCACTTCGATTGGTCCAGGCACATTCTGCCGTCGATAACCCTTCGTTGACGTACTGTCTGGGCCAGTTCTGACGGATTTAAGGTAACGAACTCTTGCCATTCGGTGAGAACCAGCACCACATCCGCGGACGCACATGCCTGTAAGGCGGTGGGTGCGTAATCGAGAGTCGGAAACAAACGCTGCGAGTTGCCCATGGCTTTTGGGTCGTACACCGTGACTGAAGCACCTTGCAGTTGTATTTGCCCGGCTACGTTGAGGGCGGGGGAATCGCGTACGTCATCTGACTCTGGCTTGAAAGCAGCCCCGAGGATCGCGACCCGCGTACCTAGCAAAGATCGGCCGCAGACCTGGCGAGTTAACTCAACTATCCTGGTGCGTCGTCTCATATTGACGTTATCGACCTCGCGCAAGAATGATAGCGCTTCTGCTGCGCCTAGCTCGCCGGCACGCGCCATGAATGCGCGTATATCTTTCGGCAGGCATCCGCCTCCGAACCCAAGTCCAGCGTTCAGGAACTTCCGGCCAATTCTCGCGTCATAGCCAATCGCATCGGCTATTACTTTCACATCAGCGCCAGCGGGTTCACATACTTCCGCGATTGCATTAATGAATGAAATTTTGGTTGCCAGGAAGGCATTGGCGGACGTCTTCACGAGCTCCGCGGACGGCGGGTCTGTGACGATGAATGGAATACCCTCTTCGATCATCTGGCCATAGATCTCCCGGCATGTGTTTTCAGCATTTCCGCCGGGATAGGTACCAAGCACCAACCGGTCTGGATGGAGCGTGTCCTGTACGGCGAACCCTTCTCGGAGAAACTCAGGGTTCCAGGCCAGCTCAACTTCAATGTCCTTCGCCAGCTCATCCGCACGTTCAGACAGCCTCTGAGTCGTCCCAACCGGAACCGTCGACTTACCAAGGATCAGGACGTCGCGATTGAGCAGCGGTACGAGTTCTTCTATAGCGGCATCGACGTAGGAGAGATCAGCACCATACTCTCCTTTCTTCTGTGGAGTCCCGACGGCTATGAAGAACACGTCTGCGAAGTCGGCGGCTTCAGCGTACGAACCCGACACCCTTAACCGTCCGGACTCGATGTGTCGTTGCAGCATGTCCGGGAGGCCCGGCTCGTAAAACGGAACCTCTCCAGCCGCCAACTGTTCCCGTTTCTCCGGGATAACTTCAATACCAAGCACTTCATGACCCAGTTCAGCCATGCAAGCCGCATGTGTCGCGCCGAGGTACCCGAGTCCCAAAACTACCATCCGCATTAGTACGCACCGTCCTTCGCCGCTACAGCCTTCACTGTCCTCCATAGGATCAGTGCATCTTGCATAATTGACCAGTTTTCGACATACGAGAGATCGAGGCGTACAGATTCTTCCCATGAAAGATCAGAACGTCCAGACACCTGCCAGAGGCCAGTCATTCCTGGTTTTACCAGCATCCTCCGGGCGACACGACCGTCGTAGCGTTCCACTTCGTCCGGAAGGGGTGGTCTCGGCCCAACAAGACTCATTGTTCCCGCAAGCACATTGAAAAGCTGCGGCAGTTCATCGAGGCTGTATCGGCGAATAAACGCCCCAACTCGAGTGACTCGAGGATCGTCTCTCATCTTGAAGAGCACACCTGAACCCTCGTTGAGATCGCGAAGGTTCTCCTTCAGAGCGTCCGCGTCCTGCACCATCGAGCGGAACTTCCACATTGAGAAGTGAGAGTTATTGAGCCCGACTCTGGTTGCCCGGTAGAAGATCGCCCCTTCTGAGTCGAGCCGTATCGCGATCGCTACCCCGATGAACAATGGCGCGAGCATCGTGAGGATCGCTGCCGCGCCGATCCTGTCTACCAATGCCTTACGGAATCTGTTCGCTCCCTCGTACCGCGGTTTGTCGATGTGTAGAAGCGGCAGGCCCGCAACCGGACGAACCATCACACGAGGGCCCGCAACATCTGTCACGCCAGGCGAGACCATCATCTCGACATCGAGACCCTCGAGGTCCCAGCTGAGCGCTTGCATTGCTTCGTGACCAAGCGCTTCCGCCGAGGTCACAGCCACAGTGGTCGCACCTGAATCCACGACTGCTTCGCACACGTCGTCGAACGTGCCACACACCGGCACGCTGACCTTGTCCACAGGAAGGAACTGTCGATGGCCGATATGGTCGGGGAGGCAGACGCCGACCACCTGAAATCCGAGATTTGGTTGCCGCAGTAGCCGCTGCATCATCGGGACGGCGGATGCTTCGCTGCCCACCACCAGGACCCGCTCCAAATTCCGCGACTTAATCCGTTGACGCCCGAGCCACTGCCGCCAGAGCCAACGCGACAGGAGCAATCCCGCAGTGCCTACCGGGAGCGCAATTGCGATGAAGCCTCGCGCGATGTTGAGCCGAAACAACAGGTCGACCATCGCCATCATTCCAAAGACGGCAAGGCAGGCAGTGACGACCCGGCTGTACTCCTGAGACCCGGACCCGACGATTCTGCGGTCCAGAGTCTGAAATGCGCGTAGTGCGAGAATCCAGATGAAGGCCAGTACAACCGAGACGACGACCGCTGGGAGTTGCGCCGCGCCGTTGGGCGTCGTGGCGCTCTCTGCGCCGAACCGCACGAACTGGGCTAGGCACACTGCGGCAATTACAAGAATGACGTCGGTCCAAGCCAATTTGACGACATAACTATGCACCCATGACCGCGACTGGTCTCTCGCTCGACTGGCGAGGCGCAATCGCAACGGCGTGCGCTCTACGCGCCCCAACGAGCCAAAGGCCGAACCATGGGCCACTGCCAACCTCCCAACACGATGAACCTGAAGGCGGCGATCGGCCCCTGCGCCCAACCACCAGAACGTCTACGACGGCGGAGCCGCGATTCGCTTCACGACTGCCGAGAAGACTATTTCAGTAGGGTCACGGATACAACTCGAGGGCCCATGTAGTCCGGTCGGGTGACACTTCTGTCGCAAATTTTTCGTCGCGAATCTTACCCGGAGGAGCCCGTAGGCATCACCGCCGTGGACGTCGAGATAATTTCGCCCTCGGCAGCTCGCGACGACTGGCAAATCTGCGCTCTGACTTCGAGTTTGGGGAGACGACCCCCGCTAGGACGGGGTGTGATCAGCACCACACCGGGTAGGATTTCATGATCGCGCAGTGGCCTTTCGGCGAGTAACTACGCCACGGCGCGATATATCTCGAAACAACTGAATATTCATCATATTTTTTTGATTCTGCAGTTAGTGAATTCGCCCGCAAAATGATGCGTTCACCCGGCTGTCACTCACCGTTGTTGTGCTCAAAATTTGCGGGCGACGGCGCACCGGGTACCCGTGCTGTCAACCTGAGGGGAAGCACGCGAGAATGACAAGGTGGATGGCGAAGCACACTCGGCTCTTGGAACAGTTGCGATAGCCCGTCGAACACTGCTCGTAGCCTCCCTCGCCGCAGCGAGTGCGCTGCTGCCCTCCTGCGCACAGCGGTCAGCTGGGGTGACGTCCTCCCTGCCTCACCCTGCATGGGGCGCTTTTCTGTCTGCACCGGCCTCCGAGTCACGCGTAACCTTCGACCGTTTCGCCGCGCTCGCCGGCGCCCAGCCGGAGCTCTTGCACCTGTACGCGTCGACGCGAGACTCGCACTCACAGGTTCACCTCGACACGATTCATCAGCTCGGCGCGACCCCTGTCCTCACGCTTGAACCGTGGAATCCACGAGTCGGGCCGTACCAGACCGAGTTCTCGCTGAGCAGTATCAACGCTGGTCAACACGACTCCGACCTCGGCTGGTGGGCTGCGGAACTCGGCTCTTGGGGTCATCCGGTCCTGCTGAGATTCGCCCAGGAGATGAACGGGACCTGGTATCCGTGGTCGGTCGGCCTTCACGGAAACACCGCTGCGGAGTACCGCGCGGCGTGGGTGCGGATGCACCGGATCGTCCGTGCCCAGGCGCCCAACGTCGAGTTCGTCTGGGCTCCCAATGTGCTCACCGAAGGCGCCCGGGACTTCGCCGACTGCTACCCCGGTGATCAGTTCGTCGACTATCTCGGGCTCGATGGCTACAACTGGGGCGACACGCCTGGCCACCGGTGGCAGTCCCCGGACAAGCTGTTCTCTCAGAGCCTGTCCACCATCCGGCGTCTCGCCCCTGGGTTGCCGATACTCCTGACCGAGGTCGGGTGCGCTGAGGGGGCGCGACCGGGTGACAAAGCGGGATGGATGGACGAGTTCTTCGAACTCATGCTTCGTAATACGGACGTAACCGGCTTTCTGTGGTTTCAGACCGACAAAGAGCGCGACTGGAGAATCAATTCGACATCGTCGAGCACGGCGGCATTTCGCGATGGGCTCGCGGAATGGCTCGGAACACCTCGCGGCTAAGTCAGGTGACTTTGTTTGGAAGCCAGATCACGCGCGTTCGTCGCGCGGGGGTGGCCATCCCGTATGGATACTGGTCGGATGCCGCCAGAACCCATCCCGCCGACTGTGTTCCACTCGCTGGTGATCCTGAACCTCCTGTTCGTCACCGGCGCCTGGAGCCTGGCGCGACCGGGCTACCGGGTGGCTGCTGTTCTCGCGGGGTTGTCTGTTGCGTGGTTCTTTTGGAACGGGCCGATCGAGGGGCATGTCCTGGTCTCGTTCTCGCTGGAGCACGGCTTTACCGAGTCCGACATCCTCTGCATTGTTGGGGTCGTACTTGCAGGTGTTGCGTGTGTCCGCACTCGCGAACGGCGGAGGTGGGAGGAGTAGGGGTGCGAGTGGTCACCTGGTGGCTTCGACACGGCGCCTCGCCTAGCGGCTCGGGGCCGGCTCAACCAGCGGTGGGAGCTCGGGGCCGGCTCAACCAGCAGTGGTGGCTCAGTTAGCAAAGAGCGCTACCCGTTGTAGTCGAAACGCTGTCGGTCGAGCTGTCTGCGCACCGCTGGCTCGAGGACCCGTGCCGCGGTGGCGGTCAGGTGCGAGTCGTCGCGGTAGAAGAGGATCTTGTTGTGCGCTCCGGCGCAGGAGTTGCCTGAGCACAGCAGGTCGTTCACGTTCACCGTAGTGATGTCCCGGTAGTCGTCGCGCGAGACGGCGTCGAGGATGGGCTCGACGCGCGGGTAGTCGTCGAAGTTGAATCCGCACTGCGTCCAGTCGTCCATCGACCCCGAGATGCAGTCGGCGACCTGGAAGCCCGGATATGGGGTGTCCGCGATGTACACCAGGTTCGCGCCGGTGTTCCGCAGCTGGGTGAGCGAGTGATCCCACGCCGCCTGCGAGGCTTCGCGCGAAGGCACATACGTCGACAACGACGATACGAAAATGATCCGCGGACCCACCTCGGCGATCCGCCGCAACGTCGCCTCGCGCCACTCCTGGCAGTCCGCCTTCACGTACGGCTCGAAGATCCCCCGCTGCGGCCGCAGGTGCTGCGCGGGACAGGCCGCCTTGGTGAACTGGTGAACTCGCCACCCGTGGTCGGCGCCGATCGTGCGGACGACGTCTGCCCATTGGTCGGCGTGACTGTCACCGAAAAGGACCACCGGAATGCCATCGGGCGGGCCGAAGACGCAGTCGGCGCGGGCTTCCACGTCGCCGACCGGGATCAAACACTCGAACGGCTCCGGCCGGTCGTCGAACGCCTGGAACGGGTTGGGCGTGACCGGGCCGCTCGGTTCGCTCGCCTCAGCGCCGAAGACCGACTGGTACGTCAGTGCCGCGTTGGCGATGGTGTCGCGGCTCGCGAGCTGCACGGTGACCACGCCGGCGGTCATCGTGACCGCTAGGGCCACAACGACCCCGGTCAGGCCCACCGAAATCGACGCAGACGCATTGCGCTTCAACTCGCGATTGCGGAGAAGTGGTTCCTCGAACAACAGGGTCGACAACGTCGCCAGCACCAGGGAACCGGCCGAGACGAGCAGCGGCGCCGGCCAGCTCGACGCCCCCGCGACCGACTCGTACAGGACGATCGCCGGCCAGTGCCACAGATACCAGGCATAGGACACCCGGCCGAGGAACTTCAGTGGTGGCGTCGCCAGGAGGTGACCGACGAACACCGATCGCGTGCCCACCATGCAGCCCGAGCCGATCACGAATGCGGCGCCGATGGTCGGCAGCAGCGCCGCCGTGCCCGGGTACGGAGTCTGCGCGTGGATCACAAAGCCCGCAACCAGTACGGCAACCAGACCTGCCCAACCGACCGCGAAGGCCATTGGGGCACCGAGACGGTGCCCGCCGAAGCGAGCGAGCGTCGGCAGTGCGATCGCCACCAACCCGCCGACACCGAACTGCCAGGCCCGCGTGTAGGTGGCCATGTATGCCGTCGCCGGGTCGGTTGCGGTGATGAGGATGGCGAGGACCAGCGAGACGACGCTGACGATCAGCACCGCCAACCCGACCGACCATCGGACCGACAACACCCGGCCCAGCGGCGTGCGCATCGCTAGCGCCGCAGCCGCGGTCACCAAGAACGGCCACACAAAATACAGCTGGGCCTCGATCGCGAGGGACCAGAAATGGGTGGCCAGACTGCCGTCCATGGCTCCAGCCAGATAGTCGGCGTTCTGCTCGATGAAATGCCAGTTCGACAACTGCGCGGCCGCGGCCAGCAGGTCGATGGCCTGCTTGAACACCTTGAGCAACGGCATTAGGAACGCGGCGGCGACGATCGACACCACGATCACCAGCGCGGCCGGCGGGATGATGCGCCGGGCCCGACGGGCGAAGAAGCTGCGCAACGAAATTCGGCCGTGCTGCTCGTACTCGCGCACCAGCAGCCCGGTGATCAGGAACCCGGAGATGACGAAGAAGACGTCGACGCCCACGAATCCGCCCGTAAGGAACGGGACGTGCGAATGGAACAGCACGACCAGCAGGACGGCGATGCCACGCAGTCCGGCGATGTCGTCGAAGAAGGTGTTCGGCGCCAAAGGTTGAGGTGCCGGGCCCGCCGGTTGCGCACGGAGCGGAACTGTCGGCGCGTCGTCGACGCTGATCGGCACCGCTCCCCCGGCTCTGTGTCTGCTCACTGTGTGTCCCACGGCAGCATGACGTCGAACCATCCCAGCGCGAGCGCCGCGACGAAGAGGATCACGCAGGTGTATCCGACGGCCTCCCAGGCGGATATACGGTTCCAGTTGGTCGTCGTCGGCCGCTTGGTGGCGACGTGTGGGCGGTCTTCGTGGGGATCGGGAATTGACTTGCGGGGCCCTTCGTGGCTCGTCGACCTCGACTCGCTTCGCTCGCTCGGCCCGGCGGCTATCGCTCCTCGCACCTCAGGGGGCTGGGGTTCACCGGCACGTCGAGGACGCAGAATTCTGAGGAACTCCACGAACAGCGGGAGAGCCAGATAGGTATAGGCCATTACGAGCCCGACCATCATCCAGAACTGGCCCAGCCCGTACTGCATCACGTCGCGAATGATGAACACCCAGAACAGCGGCAGCGACGTGCCGAGCGTGATCGCCCCCAGCGCGCTGATCGAGCGGGCCAGGGAATTTGACTTCCCGATCGCACCCGTCGGCACCCAGCCGATCTCGCGGCCGATCATCTTGTGCCAGATCGCGATCACGTGCGCGAAGCTGTACGCCATCTGGATGCGGAGTACCTCGAACCGCCAGCGGGTCCTCGACACCAGCGGGAACAACACGACATACACCCACAGCCCCAGCAGGAACGGCACCAGCTGCTCCGGCCGCACGTCCTCCGGATAGAAGGCGGCCATGATGACGCCGGGGAGGAAGAGGAGGAAGACGTTCATCGCGGTGGTGAGGTAGTAGAAGACGCCGGCCCAGTCGGCGATGCGTTGTCGGAGGGTGCGGGCGGCCTCCTCGGGGAGCGGAGAGACGCGGGAGAGCGTCCCCTGGCACCAGCGGTATTGCTGGTTCAGAAAGCCCGCGAGATCGGATGGACACAACCCGCGCGACAAGACGACCGGTACATAACGAATGCTGTATCCGGCCTGCTGGACCAGCCGGCCGGTATGCAGATCCTCGCTGTGCTCGATCGCCGCGAAACCTCCCACGCGGTCGAGAGCTTGGCGCCGGTAGACCGCCGAGGTGCCGACACAATTCGCGGCTCCGATCCGATCCCGCGACGGCAAGACCCAGCGATAGAAGAACTCCTGCGTCGCGCCGGCCGTGCGCTGAATCCAGTTCATCGCCTCGGTCGTCGAGAAACACTGCGGGCTCTGGACGATCGCGACCTGCGGGTCGTCGAGGTAGGGCACGAGATGGGCGAGAAAGTCGTGGCGCGGGCAGAAGTCCGCGTCGAAGATGACGACGAGTTCGCCGCGGCTGATTGTGCACGCGTACCGGAGATTGCCGGCCTTGCGTAGATGGCCCCGATCCGGGCGGACGACGTAGGTGAATCCGAACTCGGCAGCCAGTTCGTGCACCTCGCCCCGCGCCGCGTCGTCGAGAACGTAGACGTTCAGCGGGCCGCGCCACCGCAGAGCCGCGATGTGTCGATAGGTGCTGCGCAGGATCGCGATGCTTTCACCGCAGGTGGGAAGGAAGACGTCGACGCTGGGATACCTCCGGTCCACGGGCTGCCAGTTCGAGACCCGCTCCTGATGTGACCGCCACGTGATGCGTCGACGGTTCATCCCGGTCGCCAACGAGAGTGCATTTCCGATCACGTTGGCGAGAAGAACGATGAGAACGGGCAACAGCCACACATGGGTCGTCGCGAAAGCGGCGAGGGAAATCGACACCAAGACGAATGCGGCGATGAGGACGAGTTGAACCCAGCGCATCTGCGGGCCGAGATATTCATACACCTCGGCATCAGACGGCGCGGCCACCGCAAGTGGATCGCGCTCGGGCGCGGGCGGATCGGCGGACCGACGGGAGGCTGCCGCGAAGGCGACGGTATCGGCGTCGTCGAATTCACCGAGAGATGACGCGCCCGCCCGACGTGTCCTGGTGATCGACTCCACGCCCTAGAGAATCGGGCAAACAGATACGTCGAAGCAAACCGTGGGAATCGCCGGGATACCTTTCTCGGGTGAGAACAGGGTGGCGCCGCGCGCGAACGGTCGGCGTATGGGTCGTCGTCGCGACCCTCGGTGCCGGCTCGGTGGCCGCCTGCGACTCGACGTCCGAGACCGGCGAACCCGCGCAATCGGTCTCGTCGGTGGCGGTCGACGCACCGCCGTCATCCCCGCCGGTACTGGTTGCCGACGTGCGACGTGCGCGCGGTCAGATCGTCGTCACCGACACCGTTCCGGATGCGTGGTTCGCCGCGCTACCGCCCGGCATCACGGCTCAACGCCTCGTGTACCGATCGGCATCGGGACTCGACGGCAAGTCGACGATCGTCAGCGGCGCACTATTCGTCCCCGGGTCGGCTCCCCCGCCCGGCGGCCACCCCTTGATCTCGTACGCGCACGGCACCACCGGCATCACCCGGGATTGCGGACCGTCGGACCAAGACATGATGTTCGGAGATCTGACCGCCGTCGCCGACTTCCTCACCGCGGGATATGCCGTGGTCACGACCGACTACCAGGGACTGGGAGTGCGGCCGGATCAACAGGCAACTCATCCCTACCTCGAACCCCGCACTGCCGCATACAACGTCATCGATGCCGCCCGCGCCGCACAGTCGGCCGGTCTCGGCGTCGGAAGCCGGTGGTTCGCTGTCGGCCGGTCCCAGGGCGGGGGTGCCGCCTGGTCGACGGCGGAGGAGTTCCCGCAGTACGGCGACGGCGCCGGGGACCTGGTGGGTGCGGTTGCCGTGGCTCCTCTGCTGGATGCCGGATACTTCGTCACCCGCGCGCAGGAAGGGACACTCACCCGGGCGCAACGATTCCTGTATCCGCTGGTCGTGCACGGTGTGGCCCAAGCCCATCCCGCCGTCAACCCGGGCGATCATCTGGCCGGCCTCGGCACCGACACCGCGCCGGTCTGCTCGGCCGGTCGCACGGCGCTGGCCGGGTTGTCGGTACCCGATGACGCCGCACTGAACGCCGTGACCCCGGGCGCGGCGCAGACCCTGTCCCGCACTCTCGAGGGATACGCCCTGCCGCGGATCACCACGAATGTGCCGATCGCGGTCTTCTACGGCGGCGCCGACGCCGTCATTCCCGTCGACATCATGGAAGACACGTTGACGCGGGCCTGCGAACTCGGCGACCAGTTGATGCGGGTCCGGCACGACCGGCAAGGACATGGCGTCGACCCTGGGCCGGAGATGGCCACGTGGATGCAGGACCGCCTTGCCGGAGCGCCGGCCCCCACCGATTGCTGACCCGTCGGGTTTGGCGTCACGCGCACTCGGAAACAACGCCCGCTATGGTGACAACGTTGGCTGGGGGGCCTCAATCGAGTTGGAGATTACGTAGATGTTGAACGCTGTGAAACGCGTTTTCGGTTCCGCGCCCATCTGGGCCTGGATCGTGATGGTTGTCTGTGCGGTGATCCTGATCGTCGGACTGATCGTGTCCAGCAATCGGACAGCGCCGACGTCGACATCTTCGGCAGGTGTGACCCCAGCAAGCATGGCTCCACTCGAGCAGCCGGCGACCCTCGAATTCATCGAAGACGCAGAGGCCAATCCCTCTGAGCCCCGGACCATCGTGCTCCTCGGCGACTCGACCGGCGCCGCCCGCGACGGATGGGCTCCCGCACTCGGGACGACGATCAGCCAAAAACTCCAACGCCCGATGGCCACCAAATTCTGGAATGCCACCACCAATGACTACGGCGCCATGGTCGGGCTCGGCGACGGACCGAACGGCCCGATCGGTTTCTGGAACGGCAGCGCCTCCGGCAAAGACGCCGACTACGCGCTCGAGAATCTCGACAAACTGATCACCCCGGACGTCACGCCGGATCTGATCCTGCTCAATTTCGGCCACACCCAGGACCCGAACACCCCGCTCGCCGAGCAGCTCGAGCCGCTCATCACCGAGTTGCGCCAGAAGTACCCCAACGCCGAGCTCGTGGCCATCAAGCAAAGCCCCGCGCAGGGTGGCGCCACCAACGCGATCATGGAGGGCTACGCGTCCGCGATGGACGCCGAAGGCATCCAGGTCATCGACGTGTACTCCGCATTCCCCGCCGATTCCGCTGCACTCCGCCCGTTGTTGCGTGACACCGTGAACCCCAACCCGGCCGGCCAGCAGATCTGGACGACGACCGTGCTGAAGGCTTTCGAGTTGCAGGCGTAGGTGGGGTTCTTGACGGTTGGCCTCGTGGAAGCCACTCGCAGCTCAAATAGCGCGGAAAACTCAACCAGCGGGCGCTACCGTCACGGAATGACAATTCGTCGCGCAATCCTCTCGCTGATGCTCGCGTTCGCGGTCATCGTGCCGCTGTGGTCGGCATCGGCCACGGCAACCGCCTCGCCCCCGCCGCCTCATCCCAAGCTGGATCACTCGGTCACCGTGCAGGTACCCGGGCTGGTCTGGGGCGTCGGCGGCGCCGGAGTCGCCCAGCCGCGTGTGTACTACGGACGTGGCCAGATCTACCCATATCCCCTCGGCTACGGATTCCGGTGGCATTGGCGCAATCTCACCACCGGAGCCGCCGGTTCGATCCCGTACGACTACCCCCACCGCCGCAGCACCATCCGCACCGGAGCCGGCCAGCTGGTGGTGACCGGCGAGTACTACCCGCAAGAGAACATCATCCTGAGCACGCCGGTTGCGGCCACCTTCTGGGTTAATCCGTAACGGTCAGTCCGATCCCTTGATCCGATAGATCCGGAACTGCGGTTTGCCAGTCGGCGTCGTCACCGTCATGGCGACCGTCGCGATGCCGGCGCCGTCGGCCCAGAGCGTTGGATAGCGAACGTTGATGGCGTCGAGTGAGCCGAGGCCGGTCGGCCGCTGCGTGAGGATGTACTGCACGCCCTGCTCCGCGGGTGCGTTCAGCTTCGCGAAGAAGTCGAAGTCGCTGCGCACGACGAACTGTTCGGGGCGCTCGGACTCCAGCCAGACGCGCGAGACCCCGAAGGTGTCGACGAGAACGGAGCCCTCCGGCAGATTCTGACTGTCCAGCCAGGCGGCGACGTTGCCCGAGACCTCGCCGAACCAGTAGAACCAGAACTCCGACGGCGGGTGGCGATCGGGCCAGAACGCCGAGCGCAGGCCGTACTCCTCCTTGCCCAGCGCCGGGTTGAGCATCGACGACGCCGTCACGGGTATCGAGGTCGCCAGGACCAGCGCCATGAGTGTGGTGAGGGTGGTCCTTTCGACACACGACCTCCGCAAGCTCCGGTCGCTGCTCAAGGAGCGGCGGGTGGGCGACTTCCGCAAGCTCCGATCGCTGCTCAAGGAGCGGCGGGTGGGCGCAGCGTGTAGGTCAGCGGACCCTTCGTGGCTCGTCGCTAACGCTCCTCGCACCTCAGGGAGCGGAAACACCCCGGTCGCTAACGCTCCTCGCACCTCAGGGAGCAGAGGTTGCCTGGCGTCGGGGAGCAGACGGTGGGCGGGCCCACACGCGACGAGGACCGCGACGACGATCAGCGGCGTCGACGCCAGGTAGAAGCGGAACCAGCCGAAGGTCGAGCCGAGGATCACCGCGGACATCTGGAACAGCAGAACCGAGCCGAACACGACTGCCGGCACCGCCGCGTCGACCCTCCGCAACCGGACCGCGATCCAGGCCACGACCGGCAGCACCGCGAACAGCAGTGGTTGCATGCCGAGCAGGTTGGCGACGATCACCTCCGCCAGCGGCCCTGCTCCGACGTCCTCGGCCGAGACGATCCCCGCCGCCTCCACCTGCGCCGAGTTGCCGTACTGCGAGGAGAACTGGGAGAACGCATTCCCGTCGAGGAGCCAGCCGAGGCCCGCCCACACCACGAACGCGAACGCGGTGGGCATGGCCACGATGGTCGCGTCGTGCACACCGAAGGGCGCGCCGGCCCGCCACGCTGCGGGTCCGGACGGCTCCTCGGGACGGTGCCGTCGGGTCGACACCACGAACACCCCGACCGCCACGCCCGCAGCCGCGGGTAGCGCCTCGTAGCGCGTCAGGTACGCCAAACCCAGGGCGACGCCGGCGATGACCAGATCGAGCACACGTGATCGATTCACCCACAGCAGGATTCGACGGCATGTCCACAGCAGGAAGAACAGGAACGGCGCCTCGCTCATCCCCATCCCCGCGTACAGGATGATCATCGGGTTCAGCGCGAACGCCGCGAACGCGATCCAGCGCAGCAGGCGGCCGGCACCGTAATCGAGGGCGATACGTCGAACCTGCCACCCGGCACCGGCCATGAACACCGCGCTCATGACCGCACCGGCGAATCCGACGCGACGCAGCTCCGGCCACTGGTTCAGGGGCCAGTGCGACGACAGTTCGACGAGCGGGATTTCGATCAGACTCGGCAACGGATTCCACACGAAGCCGATCGCGCCCAGATGCGGGTCCCGGCTCCAGATGGTGAACCCGGCGTTGCCCACGCGACTGCTCGCGTCGGGATTGATGTATCCGACAGCGAAATACAGGTACGCACCGACCGCCAGATACCCGGCGACCAGACCGGCGAACAGCGACATACCCCACCACTTCGTCGCGGTGAGCCGTCGACGGCCCTCACTCACCGGCGGCTGCACACCGGCCGCCGGTGCCGAGGCGTCGTCGTGAAGCTCGACGGTCATGTAGTCGAGCCGTCAGCGGGATCGCCCGAGCCGCCGAAGCGTCTGCGATACAACATGATCGCCACCGAAACGAGGACTGCGATTGCGAAGACGGCGGCGCTGACACCCAGCCACACCACCCAACTGGTGCCGACCTGATCGACCTCGGCCTGCGGACCGTCGGCCCGCACGGTCATCAGCTCGGGCTGACCCGCGCGGCCGGCCACCAGGACGTCACCGCGGAGGTTCGCCAGATCTCCCTGCTGATCATCGAGATACGCGAACAGCGGGTCGACCAGATCCCACGACCCCGAGGTGCTCACCAACACCACCGTGCGCGAGTTCTGCGAGAACGCCTGGATGGTGCCCAGCCCGTCCGGGATCGCCAGCCTGATCTGCGCGGCCAGGTCGACGAGCGTGGACGAATCCTCGGTGTTGATCGGCGGATTCAGCGGGCGGGCGTTCGCCGCATCGGCCACCACGAGTGCGCCGGTATTGCTGGCGATCGCCTGATCCAGCGGCACCAGCACCGGCGACAGTGCGGTGGCCGAACTGCGCTGCACCGACGCGAGCAGTGCGGCGGCGGCGTCGAGTTGCGCCGGGTTGGTGTTGTCGAGCGCGACCTGGACGGTCGGCTGCCACCCGAGTGGCACCGACGAGAAACCGCCCATCCGAACGGGAGTCGTGCTCGACGACGCGGTCGACGACGGGTCGATCTGGAACGTCAGCGGCACGCTGCGAGGCGAACAGGCGCCCGGGGCCGGCTCGTAGGAGACCCGGAATTCGAGTGGTTCGTTGGCCGCCACCTGCGCGGCGGGGATGGTGAACTGCGTGTCCAGCGCACCGGACGCATTCAGCGCACTCGTGTGCAGGATCTCGCCGCCGGTGACGGCCATGACGTTCGCGCGCTCGTTGTCGCGCACCGGGGTGTAGCGCGCCTTCAGCGCGACGTCGACCGCGCCGGGCCGACCGAGGGCGAGGATCGTCGGATCGAAACCCGGTACCAGCGAGGCGGTTCCGAGAGCCTCCACCGACAACCGATCGGAGAACTCCCCGAAGGTCACCGAGTCCGAACCCTGCATCTGCCGATCGCCGACTGATTCGACCGCGGCAGAGGGCGTCTGCGCCAGACCGGTCAGCCCGTCGCGGAACAGGGCCACCTGATCGGGCAGGGAGTCCTGGTCACCGCTGATCACCAACACGGCCCCGGGAAGTCCCGCACGTTCCAGACGGACACTCCCCGCCCCACCCTCCTCGCGGATGACGACCGCCCGGTCAAGCGGACTGGCCGCGCGCGGCAACCGGGCATCGGCCGACTCCACCACATCGATCGCAACACGTTGCGGACGATAATGATTCGCGATGGCGGCGACGACGCCGAGCGTGGTCTGCGCGGCCGCGGCACTCGGGTCCTCCGGGGTGTACACGGTCACCCGGTTGACCACGGTCCCGAACACATCCTGAATGGTGGCGGGCACCGTCGCGGCGCCCCGGAAGGCGACGTTCAGGCTGGTCAGTGCGACCTCCGGCACCGGTCCGCACACCGAATCGTCGGTCCCGTTGCGCAGCGTCAGTCGCAGATCCGCACGGCCGTTGTCGCCCACGGGCACTGCGGTCAGCGGAACGGAAAACGCGGTGCTGAGCTGCCGCGGACCGAACCTCGGTACGACGACGGTACCGATGATCGTGCCGTCGGTGCGGGCGACCTGGATGAAGGCGTCGGTCACGTTGGTCGCCGACGCCACCACACCGGTCAGGGTGGTCGGTGACATCCCCTGCGGCACCGGGATGCTCACTCCGACCGGAACGTCGGCGCCGTCGATCGTGACCGAGGTGCCCATTCCCAGTTGCCGCCAGTTGAGCGTCGTCGTGCCGTCTCCCGGCGCCGCCGCGGCCGGAGCCACCGCTCCCGTGCCGACGATCAGCGCCGCCAGGACCGCTCCCAGGAGGCGGCGCAGGCGGACAGGACTGTTGCTAGACAATCTCAGGACCTTTCGGCGGTCGGGACGCACCGGGCATGGCCGAGAGTCCGTGCACGGTCTTCTCCCAGTAGGAGGGCTTGTAGATGAGCTGCGCCATGCTCTTGATCGCAGCCATGGACTGAAGGAACCAGTAACCGGGCACGAGCAGCGCGGCGCCGAGTAGGTAGGGCTTCCCGAGGGTGCGGGTCGACACGACGCCCAGCATGATGGTCGCCAGATTCCCCACGGTGAACATCAGAACGCACAGGTAATAGATGGGCCCGGGGAACAGGGAATGCATGAAGTCGGGCTTCCCGGCGAACCACACCAGCAGCAGCGCCCAGAACAGCAGGTTGAGGGTGTTGGCGATCGGCATGCCCGCGGTCAGGTTCGAGATACGGAGTGCGGGAACGAGTCCGAGTTCACGGATCATGTCGACCGGGTGGCGGGTGTGCACCAGAAAGGTCTGGAGATAGCCCTTGTACCACCGGGAGCGCTGCCGGACCCAGTTCACGACGTCGGCGTTCGCCTCTTCACCGGTGAGCGAATCCAGGACGACTGTGCGATACCCGTAGCGCGCCAGCCGAATTCCGAGATCGGCGTCCTCGGTGACGTTGTACGCGTCCCATCCGCCGACCTCCCGCAGCACGTCGGTGCGGATGTGGTTCGACGTCCCGCCGAGCGGGATCACACACTTCGACGCACTGAGTGCGGGCAGCATGTAGGAGAACCACTGGTCGTACTCGATGGCGAACCACCGGGTCAGGAGATTCTCGCGCTCGTTGTAGTAACCGAGACGCGCCTGCACCGACCCGACCTCGGGCGGACTTGCGGCGAAGACGGCTGCCGCCCTGCGTAATTGCAGCGGATCCGGGATGTCCTCAGCGTCGTAGATGGTGACGATGTCGCTGCGTTCCGACGGCAGACTCATGGCGACGTTGCACGCTTTGGGTTTGGTCCGCGGCTCGCTCGGCGGGACCAGCACCGGGGTGATCCCGTCCAGGTCGGCGTGTTCGACAGCCTCCCGGGTCTCGTGGTCGTCGGCCTCGAGGACGAGCAGGATGTCGAGTTTGTCTGCGGGATAATCGATCTTGCCGACACCGGCGACGAGGTTGGCGACGATCTCGGGTTCCCCGTAGACCGGCAACAGCACGGTGTAGACCGGCAGGTCGGCGTCGGGAATCGCGCGTGCGTCGTCGTCGGACACCCGCAGCACTCCCCTGCCGGACATGCCGCGGGTGATGAGCACGAACTTGTCGACGCTCGAGACCAGGAAGTACAAGGCGCAGATGCTCAGGATGACCGCGAGTGAGACCCGCCAGGTCAGGAGGAACGCTGCCGCGGTCACGATCGCGAGCACGACGAGGCCGAGACGCTGCCTGCGGCTCAACGGATGTCGTGCCGACAGGGTGGAGACGTGGCGCGCGTCGGTGAGCGGTCCCGCGTCGGGGGTGGTCACCGAGCTGGTCGTTCGACGGCGTCGATCATCGACCACGCGAGATCGGTCAGCGCGACATCGAGGTCGGAGTCGTCGACGGGGTCCGGGGTGCCGTCGCTACCACGGATGAGCCAACTGATGGGTTCGGCGACGGTGGTGGCATAGCTGGGCGGCTTCGGCTCGGCGACGTTCGACGAACCCGGCTGGTCACGCGCGGCCATCAGGTAGACGGCGATGTAGCGCTCACCGGCTGGCGTGGGAACTCGCCAACCCCAGAATCGACCGGTCCACAGCGTTTGATCCGAGGTGCGGACCGACTCCAGGGTGTTGGCGATGCTGCCGAGCCGGGCGTGTCGGCCGTCCGAAGAGGCGGGAGTCGAGTGGATCGTCGCCGGCGGCACCGTCTCGTACCAGAGACCACGGCGGTAACTGGAGAAGCGGCCCAGATCCGCGGTGGAGAACACGTCGAGATAGGCGGTGGACAGCGGCCTGTTCTCCGGACCGGTCTGCCCCGTCGTGACCCGGTACCGGCGCACGTCACCGTCGGACCCCATGACCCGCGGACCCCAGTCGAACACCTCGGGCTCGGTGATCCCGATACCGAGTGTCCGCAACTGTTCCAGCCACTCCTCGCCGATGGGCGGTGACACAACGGGTTTCGGCGATTCCGGCGCAAACGGGGTGACCGCCAGGATCACCAGTGCCACCAACCAGGCCGACGCCAGGGTGGCGATGGACTGCTTGGGCAGACCGGCGCGTGCCGAGCCCGTTCTGCCGAACCGGAGTCGTACGACGATCGCGATCGCGGTCACCGCACCGGCGGGAACCGTGTAGGCCAGGACCGGGATGTCGTGGAGTACCGCAACCAGCACCGCGCCGCCGACGCCGGACAGCGCCGCGGTCGCGAGAGCGACGCGGGGGTGGCGACGCAGCGCCATGTACGTCACGACGAGGGCAATCGCCACGGACAACGCACCGAAGGCGACGGTCGTGCCGCCGAGCACCTGCCCCATCAGCAGGTAGTTCGGCGGGAAGCAGGTCAGCAGGAACAACCAGATGAGGTAATCGCGGACGACGCGTCGGATCCCGAAGACCACGATCGACGCCGCGAACACCCAGATGAGGAGCGGGATCAGATCGGCGTGCCAGAACGCCGCGACGGCCGGAATCCGCGGGATGACCAGGGCCGCGGTCAGTCCGAGCGCGCCGCCCACGATGACGACCAGGATGCGGTCGAACTCGCCGTCACCGATCTCACGGCCCCGCGACGAGACGTCGAGCCCGAAGGCGATCATCAGACACCACAGGGGTACGAACAGCAGGTATGCCGTCGGCGACCCCTGGCGGAGCGCGTCGAACTCGGCAGCGATGGCCGGCGCGAACGCCAGCATGCCCGCACCGATCGTCGACGCGTACCGGGCGCCCATCGACATCTCACGCGGCGCGGTCAGCGTCGCTCGCCATGTGCGACGAGCCGCACCTTGCGCCGGCGTCGAAGCCGCGTCGGCGTCGACGTCCGCAGATGGCGGCGACGCGGGCACGACTGAATCGAGAACAGTCATCGAGATCCTCCCCAGGACGGCGCCTGAGCAGTGGGCTCCAACGCCAGACGCGGCTCCGGCGCCAACCCTGCGGGCCTCCCCTGGCAACCGAATCGCGAACTGAAATGATAGTAACGCTAAAAAGAAAGTTGATGGAGCACATCGACTGTACGAATTGTGCGAGCCGCGGCCGTGGCGGTGCTAACTTCGGGCTCGACGCGGGGTTGAGCTGCGTTTCGTCTTAGGTTGCGGCAGAGATAGTTTGGTAGACAGACAGCGCCGCCCTGGGCCGCCGCCCGAGCCGCGATGTGGGCGGAAGTCACGCGACTTACGGCACGAATTTGTAGTTGATGTCACACCTGAGAAAGTGGGTCACCTGACCGTGTCGCAACGCTAAAGACGCTGCGCTGCAGCTAATCACAAACGTTCCATGTGGTTCGGCAACAATGTCGAGACGTTTGGGCGGTAGGGCCACCGCGAAACGTCATCGACAAGTATTACTTGTCAGTCAGCAGTCTCGGCGGGATCGTCGTGAGTCCATTCGCGAGACCACGTCGACGTCACGTGGTGCTACTGCGTCGACTTCTGGTCGTTTGACAACGGCGGTGTTGGCGCTCTGCGTCCTCGCGACCGGACCAGCAGACCTCGGCCATCCACGTCGGTGACAGTGATCGGTCGGCGCATCCACCGTCATCGGCTGCGCCCTCCGCTTTTGGGCCCACCGATTTGGCACGGGTGCGTCAGCCGACGCGTCGGACCGCTCGTCAACCTCGTGAGGGACGACCCTCGGGCGGCGGCCTGGCCGTTGCGCACGTCGAACCAGAGGATCCGTCAAGCGCGGTCGACCTGACAGTCGGCATCACCGACAACGGGGACGACTGGCAGCGCCCGGTACGGCACGGCGCCGCTTACACCACCGACCGCACGCCGATCGGCGTGGCGGGCTACGGCGGACCCGCTGAGCGCAAGGAGGCCTACGCGCCACTCGCGCCGGTGCCGCCGAACTTCGACCTGCCGGCCACCGCCGATCTCTGTGGGGACCACGAGCACCGAGTGGGCGTTCGTCTGCATCACGAAGGCCGCTACCTGACCGCCCGTGGGGCTCGTGATCATGGCGCGAATCACCAATTCTGGGCGCGAACTCGAAACGGGTGTGACTGGAGTCAATCACTGACAACAGTTACCGCGCAGTCGACGAAAAACGGTGCACAGTCGATGAATTCGCTGTTCCCGGCTTGTGGAAACTCCTCGAAATCGAACGAATGTTCCTGTACCTTGGAGTCATGCCAGAGCTCGCCACTCTTCTCGATCAGCTCATCGAGACCACCCCACCCGCCGACGACCCAACGGGCAGAGCGACATTCGACGCCCTCAATACGTGGCGGCTGATACGCAACCTTGCTGATCATCAGATCGTCACCCACGCAGCACAACTCGACGAACTCGGCGTCGCCCAGAAAGCCGGCAGCACCACCAAGAAGTTGCTGATCGAGTCAGGACATGCACCGGCCGCCGCTCTTCGCACCATGCGCAGTGTCGACGCTCTGCCTACGTTGCCGGACCTGGCGCGTCATGCCGCCGACGGGCGACTGTCCAGCGAAGTAGTCGACGCCATCGTCCGCGGCGTCAACCAGATCGAGAAGTGCTGCGCCGACGGCATTTTCGATGATGGGCGATCAAGGTACGAGATCGACCTCATCGCCCAAGCGCTCTCAGGCGCGACACCGACGCAAGTGCTCAAACACGCTCGCGCGATCGCCAACAGCCTTGCCGACGCCTCCGACAAGGGCATCCCCGTAGCCGACGACCCATCGCTGAACTCGGTCAACGCCCACACCACAGACGACGGCCGCGTCGAAGTCCGCGCCGACCTCACCCAGGTCGTCGGCGAGAAGTTCCTCGCGATGATCGACGAACGCTTCTGCCCGCGACCCGAACCCGACGGCGCCGAGGACCGGCGTACCGCCGAGCAACGCCGCGCCGACGCCTTCGAACTGATCCTCGACCAAGCCGCGGTCGGCGCGAGCATCGATACCGTTGGTTCCCCGCGCACCCAGTTGATGCTGACGATCCCCGCGACCGGAGACCAGGCCACGCTGCTGTGGACCGGATCGGTCAGCCAAGCGACCGCGAAACAGGTGTCGTGCGACTGCTCGCTTACTGAGATCGTTCTCGACGGTGAGGGCGTACCGCTGCAGATGGGCCACACCCATCGGCTGTATCCGTCACACCTACGCAAAGCGATCATCGTCCGCGACACCTGCTGCATCAAATGCGGTGCACCACCGTCACATACCCAGGTCCACCACATCAAGTCGTGGGCTGACGGCGGACCCACCGACCTCGACAACGGCTGCCTACTGTGCCAGCGCTGCCACACCCAGGTCCACCACCACGGCTGGGACATCGTCATGGGCTTCGACCGACACCCCTGGCTCGTCCCACCCGCCAGTATCGACACGCAGCGCCGACCCCTACCCGCCTACAACCGACGCACCATGCGACTCGACGACGCCGCCTGACCGACGTCCCACAACAGTTCTCGCGTAGCACCTTCCGCACCCGGGCATACCCCGGGACCGCATCCGTCCCTTGACAACTCCACAGTGTGAACGGCGGCTCTGTCAGTGAGCCGCCACTGCCGACCGATCCCGAGGCACCACGGCGTCGAGCGCCTCGGCGAACGGTGGGATGAAGTAGCGCGCGCCGAGGACACAGCAAGCATGACCGCCGTCGACCTCGAAGCGCTGTGCGCCGGGGATGCCGTCGATCAGCAACTGCTGCCGTTCGGGCTCGACGACCCGGTCGCGGATGGAGACGACGACGGCGGTCGGGACGTCGACCTCGTGGAGCCAACCGCGAGAGTCGAACACCCCCAGCCCGTTTCCGAAGTCGCCAAGGTGGACCAGCGGCGTCGAGAGGAACTGCCGGAGCGCCCAGATGGTGGTGTGGGCCGCTTTGTCGAGGCTCTTGTCGGACACCCGCGGCAGGAAGCGGTAGACGGGGCGGAGGATGCGACCCATGCGTTCCGACGACGCGCGGTGCCGGGGATCATGCGTGCTGAAGTACGGGCCGGTCGAACAGAGCACCAGACCGGCGACCCGTCCCGGATGGCGGCGCCACACCAGCTGGGCGATGCCGCCGCCCATCGAGAACCCGGCGACCGTGAACCGGTCGATACCCAGGACGTCGGCGAGGCCGACGACGTCGTCGGCGCAGTCACGGAGGTCGAAGGTCTCGGACTCGATGCCGCGGCCGTGCCAGCGCGCGTCCAGGGTGATGACGCGATAGCGGTCGTTGATCGCCGGGATCGTCGGATACCAGCAGAGCAACCCGGTGGTGAGTACCGAATGCAGGAGGAACACGGCGGGCGCGTCGCGCGGGCCCGAGTCGGTGACGAACGCCCGCCCGCGCCCCGGGAGGTCGACCATCCGGCCCTCCGGGATGTCCCGAGCCGGGTACGGGGTGAACACGTGGCGGATGGCGCGCGCGGTGCCGTGAACGAACTCGGGGATCACGCCACCAACCGTACGTGAGATGCTGATCACATGATCGACATCGCCCGTCCGAAAATCGAGGGGTCGATCGCCGTCGCCGACGGTGATCGTCGGATCGGATTCGCCGAGTACGGCTCGGCCACCGGACGGGCCATCGTCTGGTTACACGGCACCCCCGGCGCCCGGCGCCAGATCCCCGTCGAAGCGCGTGCGTACGCGCTCGAACGCGGAATCCGCCTCATCGGACTCGACCGGCCGGGCGTGGGGTCGTCGAGCCCGCATCGGTACGACAACGTCGCCGCCTTCGCCCCCGACCTCGCCGAGGTCCTCGAGGCCCTGGGCATCGACGACTTCGCGATCATCGGGCTGTCGGGCGGCGGGCCGTACGCACTCGGGGTCGCCCATGCCATGCCCGATCGGGTGACGGCGGCCGGGATCCTCGGCGGTGTCGCGCCGACGGTCGGACCCGACCGCATCGAGGGCGGGGCCATGCGACTCGGCACGCTGCTCGCACCGCTCGTCAGCGTCGCCGGCGCGCCGATCGGCCAGGTGCTCAGCGTCGCCCTCGGCTTCGCCCGGCCGATCGCCGAACCCGCGATCTCCATCTACGGTCGACTGTCCCCGCAGGCGGACCGAGAACTGTTGGCGCGCCCGGAGTTCCGGGCCATGTTCCTCGACGACCTGCTCCACGGCGGAAGCCGGCGCATGAATGCGCCATTCGCCGACGTCGTCGTCTTCGCGCGGGACTGGGGCTTCCGCGTCGGCGACGTCACCGTGCCCGTGCGCTGGTGGCACGGCGACGCCGACCACATCATCCCGTACGCCCACGGCGAGCACATGGTGTCGCTGCTCCCCGACGCGAAGCTGTTCGAGATGCCCGGCGAGAGTCACCTCAGCACCCTGCACATGGCGACCGACATCATCGACGAACTCCTCGCGCTGTGGGACCAATCGCGGCCGCCGATGGGCGAGTGAAGTCGAGCAGCGACGAACGAGCGAAGCGAGGCCGCCGCGCCCGTCGAGGCCACCTGGTGACCCGCGGCAAAGTGGCTTCGACACGGCGCCTCGCTGCGCTCGGAGCCGGCTCAACCAGCGGAAAATGGTCACCTGCTCGGCTAGCAGGGGGTTCAGAGCGGCGCGGTCGCCGACAGCCCGGCCGCGAGACCCAGCGCCACGGCCATGATCGCCAGTTCGACGACGGCCGCGCGCACGGAGGCGGGCTCGCTGCTGCGATGCCGCTGCACGGCCGGTAGCCACCGCCGGCGGTGCCAGACCGCGAGACCCACGAGGATCGCGAGGACTGCGGCCTTGGCGAGCAGGATCCGGCCGTAACCGCTGCTCACCAAGTTCGCCGGACCGTCGACCTCGATCAGGCCGGAGATCAGGCCGGTCACCGTGAGGACCCCGACGGCCCAGGGTGCGCGGCCGGAGAAGACCGGCAGACTGCGCGCCCACCCCGACCTGCCGCGCACCGAGAGCAGCATCGCCGCGAGCAGTCCGCACCACCAGGCCGCGGCCAGTGCGTGGGCACCGATGAGGAACGGCCCCCACGAGTCGTTGCCGGCGTGCCCGGCGATCGAGGTGGCCAGCACCCCGATCGCCGCGAGCGCTCCGACCACGAGCACGGGGATCTCGATCCCCGTCAGCAGGTCCAGCACCACCCACGCGAGGATCAGGATCCCGGCCACCAGCGCCACCATCTCGGGCGCACCCGAGAACAGCACGTCGCCGAAGTCGCCGGCCTTGACGTCGAGCACCTCGACACCCGCCCGATCGGCCGTCCGCACCCAGGCGCTGACCAGTACGGCGAACAACCACACCCCGGCCAGCAGGCCGATCACCCGGCTCGAGGGCTCGGCGTCGACCGTCGGCAGCGCCCCCAGACCGAGCAGCGTCACGGAGACACCGAGCGCGAGAGTGGTGGGCACGGCGACGAGATCCGGACCGCCGGGACGGGCGAGCAACCAGCTCACGACGAGACCGCCGGCCAGGGTCATCGCGAGGATCGACCCGTTGCGGACGGTCATCAGGTGTCAGCTCCGCGTCGAGGGTCGCCGGCTCAGCCAGAACACGACGCCGAGTCCGACGATCAGGACGACGGCGGCGCCGGCGATGAACCACCACACCGGGATTCCCTCGTCCGACGACGCATCGACCGCTTCGATCGCCGGGCCGGGTTCACCGTTGCCGGCGACCGCGAGCTCGAACGTGCGCTGTCCGCTGATGACGTGCCCATCGGCCGAGGTCACCCGGTAGTTGACGACGTACTCACCGGCCGGACCGAGTTCGCGTACCCCGACACGCAGGTTGGGGCCATCGACCGTCGGGTCGCCGTTCTGCCAGTAGTGGTCGTCGGGTCCGACGACGTTGAGCACCGCATACGACGACTGGATCGGCTCGTTGAAGGTCAGCGTCACCGTCTGCGGACCGGTCTGCAGCGTCGCCCCCTCGGCGGGGTCGGAGGAGACCAGCCGCGAGTGCGCCGACGCCGGGGCCGCCGCCCACGATCCGACGAGCCCGAGACACAGCAGCGTCGCGAGGACCAGGACGACGCGTCGAACCGGCGCGCGACGGTCAGGCATCGCCGCCGCCACGACCATTGCGACGCAGGGCTGTCAGCGCCGCGACGCCGATGACCGCGCCGAGGGTGCCGACCACCAGGCCGATCCCACCGAGCCAGCGCGCGGCGGAGTCCTCAGACGATGCCGACGACTCGGAGGTGTCCGATGCGTCGGCGGTGCCCGTCGTCGAGGCGGCGTGCGAGCCGCCGTGATGCCCGCCGCCCGTGGCCGGGGGCAGGGTCAGCGTCGGTGCGGGCAGCTCCGGCTCAGAGCCGTCGTCGGGGGTCGGCTGACTCCAGTCGGCGGTCTCACCGTCGGCGTAGGTCTGCAGCGCGGGGAGTTCGACGGTCTCCTGCTCGGGGAACGGTCCGCCGGAGAACCGGAACTGGCCGAACTGTCCGACCGGCACCCCCGGTGAACCCGGATCGGCGGTCCAGGTGATCTCGGTGACCTTGTCGTCCTTCTTGGTGACGACGGACTTCCAGCCGGGCATCACCTCCGGGCGGGCCGAGGTCAGCCCGGGCAGCGTTACCCGGAGCGCAGTCGTGGCGGCGGCGTCGGACTCGTTGGGGACGACGAAGGTGACGACGCCGTACCCGCCCTGGGTGACCGTCGGCGCGTTGGCGGTGACGTGCGCCGACGCGGCACCCGCACCCGCGAAGGAGGCGAGGCCGACGAGGGCGACGGCGGCGGCGGGCGCGGTGATGCGGCGGGCGATCGTCGCCCGCGGGGAACTGAGCTTCATGGATTGTGTCTTTCGATGGTGTCGGGACCGGTCCTCGTGGACGCGCGCTTCGACCCCACACCGTTCTGGTCTGGGGCCCGGGCGGCGTCAGGAGGCGGCCGGTGGTCCGCGAACGCCGGTGCCGCACAACGCGGGTGCGGCCGGAACACAAGGTGGCGACCAGAACACCGGAGCGGCCGGATGTGCCGCAAGGGCGACCGGCGGCACCAGCGATCGGATCACCGAGCCGATCGACGCCAGGAGGTGGGCACCGGCGACTATTCCGACCGCGCTGAGCGGGATCGCCACCAGGTGGGTGAGGAGCATCGGCAGCGTCGAGGCGTCGTGGGCGGCGTGCCCCGCGTCGAGCGCGAGAGCCCAGTGACTAGCCGCCTGGGCAGCGGACAGGACCAGCGTGGTCGACGCCGCCGCCGTCGTGAGCCGTCCCCGGCGCGGCGCGAGCAGCATCGACGCGACCACGCCGATCGCGGCGCTCAGCAGGACGCCCGACGAACTCGGCATCGCCCCACTCGCCGCACCGTGCGCGGCGACCGCGACCGCGGGAACCACACCGGCCGCGGCCACGCGTGCGAACGCGTCGGACGGTCGGGCGGTGCGGGACATGGGGCTCATCCTAGATCGGGCTGGTCGAACCCCGACCACGGTGTCGCCGGGCGATGACAGAATCGACCCCATGTCGGATGCAACCCTCGGTGTGGAGGTTCGTGAACTGTCGTCGCCCGACGAACTCGAGGACCTGCTGCGGATCTTCGACGACGTGTGGCGGCCCGATCCGACGAACCGGCCCGTGGGGACCGACATGCTGCGGGCGCTCAGTCACGCCGGCAACTATGTGGCCGGCGCCTTCATCGGCGACCACCTCGCGGGCGGGAGCGTGGCGTTCTTCGGCGCACCGGTCGGCGAGACCCTGCACAGCCACATCACCGGGGTGACCCGCCGCGGCCGCGGCCATCAGGTGGGTCATGCGCTGAAGATGCACCAGCGTCGCTGGGCGTTGGAGCGCGGACTGTCGACGATCACCTGGACCTTCGATCCCCTGGTCGCCCGGAACGCCTACTTCAACCTCGCGAAGCTCGGTGCGACGCCCGTGCACTACTACGAGGATTTCTACGGCGAACTCGGTGACGAGCTGGGCGGCGATGCCGACTCCGACCGAGTGCTGGTGGCGTGGGACCTGAAGTCCGCCGCGCCGTCGGTGCCGGACGGGTCGTCGAGGTCGGAGGGGTCGGTGGAGTCGGTGGACGATGCGCTCGCCGGTGGGGCCGTGTCGGTCATCGACGTCGACCGGCCATCCCATCCCGTCGCGCACCACGAGCGCATCACCCCTGATGCCGGTGCCGTTGTCGAGGTTCCGCGTGACGTCGAGTCGATGCGGGTCAGCGCGCCGCTCGACGCCGCACGGTGGCGGATTGCGCTGCGAGATGCGTTGTCGCCGTTGCTCGTCGAGGGAGACGCGCGTCGGTCGGTCCGGTTCCTGCGGTCGGGACACTATGTGTTCGGGCCGGCCGGTTCGGGGGCGCGGTGACGGAAGTGGCGGGTCCGCTGGAGCTCGCCCCCGCGGACTGGCACGGCTATCCGCACACGCTCGCCGACGTGTTGCCGGCGGTGGCGGGTGCACTCGGGGTCGCGTCCGAGGGTGCGGGACCCGTTGTTCCGCCGAGCGACTCGGTGGTGCTGCTGCTCATCGACGGCCTGGGCGCGACCCTGCTGGACGACTACGTCGAGCATGCCCCGACGCTCAAGGAACTGACCTCGACGACGCTGCGGGCGGGGTTTCCGGCGACCACCGCGACCAGCATCCTGAGCCTGACGGGCGGGACGTCGTGCGGAGTGCACGGAATCATCGGGTACAGCTTCCGCCCGGGTGACGAATGCCGGACCCGCGGATCACGACGAGTGCTCAACTCGCTGCGCTGGACCCTCGACGACGCCTCCGGACCGTCGGCGTTGATGACCTATCCCCCGGCCCTCGTCCGCACCGAGCGAGGGAGTCTCGAAGAACTTGCCGCAAAGGGTGTCCGGGTCACCTACGTGATGCCCGGCGAGTTCCGCGGAACCGGCCTGACGATGGCGGCCTTCCGCGCCTCGGGACAGTTCCTGCCCGCCGTGACACCCGACGGCATCCGCGACGCCGTGCTGACAACCCTGCGGCGTCGGAGTCGGCACCGGCGTTTCGTGTATGCCTACTACAGCGAACTCGACATGGCGGGCCACATCCACGGCCCGGGGTCGGCGGAGTGGCTGGAGAAGCTGCGCATCGTCGAACGGCTGGTCGCCGATCTCGCCTCCGAACTGGGCGATGGCACAACACTTCTCGTCACCGGTGACCACGGGATGATCACCGCCGACCGGGCGATCGACATCGACACCGCCCCCGCCCTGCTCGACGGAGTCGACGCGGTGGCCGGCGAGGCGCGGGTCCGGCACGTCTATGCGACACCGGGATCGGCCGACGACGTGCTGAGCGGTTGGGCGTCGTATCTCGGCGACGCCGCGCACGTGGTCTCGCGCGAGCAGACCATCGACGAAGAGTGGTTCGGACCGATCGTCAGTGACGCTGTGGCACAACGCATCGGCGACGTCGTCGCGGTGGCCCGCGGCGCCACCACCCTCACCCGCAGCAAGCGCGAGACGATGGAGTCGATGATGCTCGGCCACCACGGCGCCTGGACCACCGCAGAACAACTCGTGCCACTCATCGTGGCCCGGGCTGCGTCCTGAGGCGCAAGCCCCAGCGACGGTTGACGACCCAGCGTGCCGCCCCGCGGAGGCGACTTTGAAAAGTTCGTCGCTTGCCTCCCCGACTCAATCGACTAACCTGAGACATTGACATCCTCCTTTTGTGGTTGGGATAACCAAGCCCCTACGACCACATCAGGAGGATGTCCCAGTTACCAGCCCTTCTACTGCTCCCTGAGGAGCGAGCTTGCGAGCGTCACGAAGGGTCTTGGCGAGTCGGATTGCGAAGACCCTTCGTGACGCGCCCTCCGCAAGCTCCGGACGCTCCTCAGGGAGCAGGGAGCACGCGCCCTCCGCAAGCTCCGGGCGCTCCTCATGGGAGCAGGGGGTAGGTCGTTCTTTCGGACGAGGGAGCAGGGGTTATGGGCTTCTTTCGTATCAGGGAGCAGTGGCTCAGCTGCCCCGTCGGGCTCGGGAGCAGGGGTTATGCGCTTCTTTCGGGTCAGGGAGCGGAGGGAGCACCTCAGGTTGGAGCGTCCTCCTCGTCGGTCACCAGGTCGAGGCGCACGCCCAGGAGGCGGACCGGGCGGTCGATGTCGAACCTGGTGAGCAGGTCGGCGACCACCGACTCGAGTTCGGCGAAGTCGAGGCTGGGCGCGGGGAGCTTCCTCGACTTGGTGCGGGTGTAGAACGTCGTGGTGCGGACGGTCACCGCGACCCGGAACGGCAGGCGTTCCTCGCCGACCACCTGATCGAGCAACTCGCGCAGGAGGTCCGCGGCGGCGGCGCGCATCTCGGTGGCGTCGCTGAGGTCGGTCGCGAACGTGCGGGACTTGGAATGCGAACGCGCCAGCCAGGGTTCGGCGGTGATCGTCGAATCACCGCCGCCGCGGCAGAGGACGTACAGCCAATTGCCCTGGTGCGGACCGAAGGTGGCGATCAAGTCGTCGCGCGGAGTGGCGATCAGCTCGGTCACCGTATTGATCCCAGTGGCGGCGAGCTTCGCCGACGTCTTCGGCCCGACGCTCCACAGGTCGCGGGTGGGTCGGTCACCCATCAGTTCCAGCCAGTTGCGGTCGTCGAGCACGAACACGCGCGGCGCGTCGACACCGCTTCGCGCACCACCGGGCGGACGCTTGGCGAATCCGGTGGCCATCTTCGCGCGCTGCTTGTTGTCGCTGATCCCGACGCAGCTCGTGAGCCCGCACCGGTCGAGGATCTCCGAACGGATCCGTTCGGCCAGGTCGACGATGGCCGCGTCGTCGAAGGGGTCGACCTCCGCCCCGCGCGCGCTCACCCCCAGGTACGCCTCGTCCCAGCCCCAGACCTCGACCGGGTGACCGGTGGCCCGCAGGACGTCCATGACCTCGGCGGACGCCGCGTCGTAGGCGCCCATGTCGAGCGGCAGATACACCGCGTCGGGCAGCTTGCGGTGCGCCGCCCGCAACGGCATCCCCGCACGGACGCCCACGTCGCGCGCCTCATACGACGCGCAGGTGACCACTTTGCGCGCCTCGGTGGGATCGCCGTTGCCGCCGACGATCACCGGCACCCCGACCAGTTCGGGGGCCCGCAGCCGCTCGACCGCGACCTGGAACTGGTCGAGATCGACGTGCAGGAGCCACCGATAGCGCTGCGAAACCGACGTGGTCACGACGCCCAGAGTAATCGCCGCGCGCCCGGTGGCCGATCAGATCAGCCGGCGATGGAGATGTCGACCTCGCCCAGACCCATCGACCGGCACGAGGTGCGCAACGAGTGCGGGTTGTACCGCAGCACGGAGAGGGAACGGTCGGCCCCGCCGCCGGCGTCGGCGAACGCGGCACTCGCAGCGGTGATGTGAGCGGCCAGCTCCGCACGGGTGGCCGGGTCGGACGTCGCCACGGCGTGGGTCAGCACCTTCTCCAGGAGGGCGCGGTCCCGATGCAGCGGCGGGGGCATGAGATTGAGTGCGGGCGAAGCGGTCCCACAGTTCGTCGGGTCGGTCAGCGCGTGCGTCGCGGCGAGCAGGTACGCGACGGCGACCAGCGCCGGACGCCGACCGTCGTGGTCGGCGTCGCGGTACGCCCGCACCACCTTCGACGGCTCGATGTCCGTGGCGATCGGATCACCATCGGGACCACCGAGACCCAGGACGGCCAGCGCCTCGTCGTGCGGCGACGAGACCTGTTCGGCAGCAACGGCTTCGGTTCGCATCAGCCGAAGCCGCGCGATGATCGCCCGGTGCCGGTGCACGGCCGCGTCGACCTCACGCATCAGGTCCGGCGTCACCCCGAAGTCCGCGGCACTCTCGGCGAGCGCCGCGTACCCGGTCAGGACGATCGACTCCTCGATGTCGATCGCCTCGCCGATCGCCGACGCCGTGAGAAACGTGCGCGCACCGCGTCTCGATGCGCCCACAGACAAAACGCTGGTCAACGTCAACCCCTCCACTCAGACCACGACCATCGACGACCTGTCGAACCATGACGATCGTGGACACCGACGAGGAGCGAGATCCCGCCCCTCGAGTCGACCCCCTACGCCCCGGCACCCCCACACGATGTCGGCCATCGGCGCAGTGCGAGGATACGCCGAGCACGGATCGTTTGTGAGTCGAATGACTGAACACGCCGGCGCTGCGCCCGTTTCGGGACCAAAGGCCCTGTCCAGGCCGGCCACCGGCAACGACCATGTAAGGGGCGACCGGCATCAGGAGGGGGACATGCTGCGATTCCTCGCCCGCGAACTCCACTGCTGGCGCGTGATGCACGCATCGTCGAATGGCCTGGTCCGCCGCGCCGACCGCCTGGAAACCGCGACACTCGTGATGTTGTGGATCGCAGCACTCGCCGGGCTCATGGTCGCCCTGACCGTCGGGGGCAACACCTATGCGGCGCACAAAGCGACGATCGAGCACCAGGAACCCCGGCATTCGGTCAGCGCCACCATCATTCGCACGTCCGTCGAGGGCGTCGGGGAACCACGCATCGGTGCACCGAGTGCCGGCGTCCCGGGCGTCGGTGTTCCGGGCGCCGACGTGCCGAACGACAGCGGCCAGAACACCACCGACCGCACCACTGTGGCGTGGCAGGACCCGAACGGTCACCGGCTCACTGCGTCCGTCGGCGCCGAGCCGCTCGACGCCGTCGGCCGGGTCCGGACCGTCTGGCTCGACGACACCGGCGCGGTGGTGGGCCCGCCCGTGACCACAACGGACGCCGTGATGGAGGGCCTGATCGCCGGTGCCGGGGTGGTGATGCTCGTCGTGCTCGTCTGGTGGGGCTCGACCGTGCTCGTGCGCCTGGTCGCCGATCGGCACCGGTCACGAGAGTGGGACGCCGCGTGGCGTCAGTTCGACATCGACAGCCATCCCTGACCGACGACCTGCGCGTCGGCGTGCGGGTCAGCCGCTGACGACCGCCCAGATGACGAACGCCACCCAGGCCACGGCGCCCAGGATGTTGATGACGAGCGCCGTCGTGGTGAGGGCATCGCGACGGCCACCGGCACGCGTGATGCCCACGACCGTGAGTACCAGGCCGACGATCGTACCCAGGCACAGCGGAAACCCGAGAATTCCCACGATGAGTCCCGCCAGCCCGAACGCATTCACCTTCCCCGATTCCGGAATCGGTTGCGCCGAGCCGGGTTGCGAGATGTGGGCAGGTGGAGCGACGGGCTGCGGGGCGAGGGGTTGCGGGACGAGGGGTTGCGGGACGACCGGTTGTGTCACGGGCCGCGCCGCAACCGCCGATGTGCCGGCGGGCATCCGGTGCAGCCGCGGCCACTGGTCCGGCCGCAGGTCCACCGGTCCGACGGCCGCGAACACCGCACCCGGTTGGACGGCGGCGCCCGACCGCAGGTCGAGGCCGTGCACCGTGCCCGCGACCGGCGCGTCGATCGTCACCCGCCCGGCCGGGAAATCGACGGTCGCGAGCGGTTCCCCCGCTCGTACGGGCTGGCCGTTGCGCACCGAGACGGCGGCGATCACCGAACCGCCCGGCAACGCGGGGAACGCGATTCGACGACCCGACGCGTCGACCGCCGGGCCCACGGTCCGCCGCGGATCGGTCTCCCGCCCGACATCGAAGCTGTTGGCCTCGGTCCCCGGGACGACGTTGGTCGAGCGGAGGAGCCCACCCTGCGCGACGACGACCTTCGGGTCGCCGATCCGGGCGACCCGGCCGACCGACGACAGCGCGGACTGCAACATCGGGATGCTGCTGGTCCCGCCCGTGACATAGACGATGACCGGCCCGCCCGGACCGGTACCCGCGGCGTCGGCCCGCGCGATCGCGTCCCGGGTCAACTCGACGGCCCGCTCCACGAACGGTCCGATCATCGCCTCGAACTCGCGTCGGGTCAGCAGCAGCGTGTGCCGGGTGCCGGGCAGTTCGATGACGGCCTGCGCGGTGTCGGACAGCGCTTCCTTCGCCGTCCGCACCCGATCGGCCAGGGCGATCGCGGCGGCCGGGGATCGGAGCCGGCTCGGGAGGTCGGGGTCGAGTTCGGCGGCCTCGTCGTGCACCCAACGGATCATCCGGGCGTCGAGGTCCCGGCCGCCGAGGTGATTGTCGCCGCCCGACCCGGTGACGGTGAATCCCTCGGCGCCGTCGCGGACGAGGACTGCCACGTCGCACGTGCCGGCGCCGAAGTCGAAGACACACATCCGTTCGCCACCACTGACGTCGTGCCCGCGGTACACGTAGTACCAAGCGGCAGCGAGTGATTCGGAGGCGACACGCAGTGCGTCGGCGGGGATGCCGGCCCGCTGCGCCGCGCGCCGGAGGACGTTCTTGCGTCGCTCGCTCCAGCGGTCCGGATGGGTCAGCACGATCGAGTCGAACATCGGCAGTCCGCTGTGGCGCAACGCGGTCTGGTGCACGTGCCGCAGCACGGCGGCGATCAGATCCTCGACCGGCCAGAACCGGTCGCCGAGTTCGATCTCGCCGTCGTCGATACGCGACTTCGGGGTGTCCTCGAAGGCGTCGGGTGCCTGCAACCTCCGCTGCACCGCGTCGTGACCCACCACGACGGTTGTGTCAGCCGCGAACACCGCCGACGGCATCGCGGGTCCACCCGGGCCGAGCGGCACGATGACCGGCTCGCCGAACCCGACCCGGTACGCGGCCGCGGTGTTGCTGGTGCCGAAGTCGATACACAGTCGCCGCCTGCTCTCCTGCGCCACGTGGCCACCTCCTCAGGTGCAGATCGTTACACATGACAGCGGGTTTCATCCGGCGGGCGCTCGAAGTACCCGGGCGATCGACTTGCGCACGTTGTCGACCGCGATGATCTGGTTCCGGAGATCCTGCGCGATCTTCTCCCGCTCGGCCGCCGACTTCTTGGCATCGGCAGCGGCGTCGTTCAGGATCTTCGTCGACTCCGCGAGGAGCCGCTCGAGCAGTTCGTCGTAGGCGATCTGCAGGTCACCGCTGGCCTGCGCCTTGATCGACTGCAGCTGCGACCGGACGTCGGCCTTCATGTCGGCGACCGCCTTCGTCAGCCACTTGCGATGATTCTCCTTGCCGACCTTCGACGCCCGGAACCCGACGACGACGCCCGCCCACACCGGCACCGCCACCACGTTGACCACCGGGATGATCGCCAGCGGGCCGCCGGCGGCGACGATGGAGAGCAGGATCGGGTCGACCATGTTCTTCCACGGCGAGATCTTCTCCTGCTCACGGAGCTTGAGCTCGCCCGCGCCGCCGGCGATCTGTCCGACCAGCTCGTCGGAGATGGCGGCATCGGCGAACAGTGCGTCGGCAATCCGCTCGATCCCGGCCACGAACGAGGCGCTCACCTCGCGCGCGGCGGCCTCGAGGTCGACAGTCATCTGCGCGATCAGCTCCTGGCCCGCCCGGTGCGGTTCGTAGAAGCGCAACTTGTCGATACGCGTGGACCACTGGCCCAGCAGTTTGTCGAAGCGGTCGCGCATGAGGTCGTCGGTCTGCAGCGACGCCGCGGTGATGTCCTGCGTGAGTCGCGCCCGCCATTCCCGACGACGATCCTTGAGGCGCTGGAGCCGGTCGCGTTCGGCTTCGATGTCGGCTCGTTCGGCGGGAGTCGCGGTGGCGGCCTTCATCTCCAGGACCAGGCGCGTGCGGACGTCGTCGAGCCCAGCGAATGTCAGCTGCAGCGCGTTGTGCACCGGCGACGCGGCCCCGTCGCGGACCAGCGGGGTCAGGGCGTCGACGAGTTCGGGAACGCCCGACGCCGCGAGGGCCCGTTCACGACGGTCCGGATCGGGGATCGCCGCGGCCTGGGCGGCGATGCGGTTGGACACACCGATGATCGGGATGTGCGCGAAGCGAGGTGCGTTGGCGCCGATCAGCTTTCGGTTCTCGGCCACGATCGTCCGCCACTGCCGCATCACGAGGTCGGTCTTGGTGACCACCAACACCACCGAGGCGACCTCCTCGCTGACACTGCGCAGGAAGTCGAGTTCGGGCGCGCTGAGCGGTGCGGTCGCGTCGCACACCATCACCAGCACCGACGCGCCGCGCGCCGCGCTGACCGCGGCCTCGACGTGTTCGGGGACCAGCGACCCGACACCCGGTGTGTCGACGACGGTGACGCCGGGCAGCACCGTGGCGTCGACCCCCACCCGCGCCGAGACCGGCGGCACGAGAACGGAATCGACGGGCGTGCCGGGCGCGAGACGTTCTGCCGGCACCCCGGCCGCGTGGCGCCCGCCGACGGTCACCCAGTCGGACAGTTCGGTCGCCGGGATGCGGTGGGCGGCACCGGGGAACTCGACGAGCGCGGTGCCGGCGGGCAGGTCGTCGGCGGCAGGGGTGAACCGGACGTACACCGAGGTGGTGATCTCGGCGTCGACGGGCGCGAGGTCGCCGACCCCGAGAAGCGTGTTGACCAGCGAGCTCTTGCCCCGGCTGACCTCGCCGATGACGACCACGGTCCCCTGCGGTGCCGGTCGGTCGCGGACGCGGGTCGCGCGGTCGGCGATGGCGTCCTCGCCGTGCTTGCGCAATGCGTCGATCGCCGACCGCAGGACCGCCTCCGGCGTCGGCGTCGCACTCTTCGCCGGGGCCTTCTCGAGTCCCTTGGCCCCAGCCCCGGACATGGCGGCGGGTTCCCTGGAAGTCACCGTCTGCTCTCCTCGTTCACCCTGCGCTCCTCGTCGACCATCACGTCAGTTGACCCACAGTCCGCGCCGGACGAGCTGATAGGTCTGCTCGAGCACCAGCAACGCCTCCCGTTCGGCAGACGTCGCCGCGAAGGCCCGCCGCGACCGGCAGTCGGTGGCCCGCTGCCGCGCGGCGTCCGCGATCGCCGGTGGTGCGGCATTCGGCGGCAACGACAACAGCACGCGCACATCGCGACTCGCGACGACGACGTTGAGCTCGCCGACCAGTTCGCAGTCGGGCTGCCACCGGGCGAGGGCCTCGAGCGCGGCGATCTCGCGGAGCCGGTGCAGCGCCGGGGACGTCTCGGCCTCGTCGATCGCCTCCAGGAAGACGTCGCGTCGCGGACTGCGGTAGGCCGATTCGCGCAGCGCGGCCAGCACCGTGCGTGCCTTGAGGATGTCGCCGACGGCCAGGAATCGTCGGCCGATGGCCAGCCGCAACTCGTCGATGCCCGAAACCCGGTGCAGCCATTCGCTGTACGCCCGTGCACCCTGCCGCGCGATCTCGCCCCCGGCGTCCATCGCATAGGTGCCCACGAGTTGCTCGAGCCGGCCCAGTTCGTCGACGTCGATCCCCGGCGGCGCGGGCATCCCGCCGTCGAGGATGGTCAACAGCTCCCAGGACTCGAGCTGTCCGCGGCGCGAGATCTGGGCGGTCTCACGTTCGGTGACCCCGCAGACGCCCGCCTCGGCCATCAGCCCGGACACCGCGACCACGGCGCCCGCGATCGCCGGGAAGCGTCGCCAGACCCGGCGAGCGATCTCCTGCGCCTTGAGCATCGGGTTGTCGGCGGCGATGAGGTCGGCCTGGGAGATCACCAGGATGGTGTTCTGCGCCGACGCACCGGCGTCGGCGAGGAAGGCGACCTCGTCGGCCTTCGGTCCCGCGGCGTCGTCGAGCAGGAAGAGCACGACGTCCGGCCGGGCCAGCCTGCTCTGCCCACCGAACACCCGCCGGGTCGCGATCTCGGCGGTGTCGGTGAAACCCGAGAGGCCGGGGGTGTCGATGACCCGGAAGCGCTCGCGCAGCAACCGGGACGGGGTGTGGACGATCGCATGGTCGATCTCCTCCGGTGGCCGGCCGAGGTCGCCGCGCATGGGTCCGGGAAGTTCGGTGACCGCGCCGTCGAGTCCGACGACCTCGACCCGCTGCGGGTTGCCCTCGACGTAGAGCGCGGCGACGCGGGTGCACTCGGCGCGGTCGGTCGGGGCGACACGGTCCCCGACGAGGGCGTTGAGCAGCGTCGACTTGCCGGAGCTGACGCGTCCGACGAGCGCGACGGTCAGCGGTTCGGCGAGCCGGGCCCGCAGGGCGGGAATCGTCGCCGGGTCCGGCGCCAGCAGGCCCACCTCGTCGAGCAACTGCTCCACGCGACCACGCACGGTCATGCGCTGCTCCACGAGATCTGACCTCCCGAGACTTCTTCCGATCCGGCGGGAACATTCCGGGCTCGGCGACACTCCTAGGTACGTGCCGAGAATTGTCCATCACTCCTCGGCGCCCGGCAGTCGACCGGATGACAGAGATACCTGCGGAGGCGAACGACCATGACCGACGACCTTGACGATGACACCGGCTCCGGGGAGAGCGGCTTCGACGACTGGCTGCGCGACACCGACCCGCCCGGCGAGCTGAGCGTGCCCGAGGGCGCGTGGGAGACCGCCGTCGGAACCGCGTTCGACCCGTCGTACGAACTCGACACCGACCTGACCGCCGCACCCGGGCCGGATCCGGCGGACGAGGAGTTCGACGGCGAGGTGTCCGCGGAATCCGACCTCGCGGGTGACGATCCGATCGGTGGCGACTTCGGGGACACCATCGACGACGTCTTCGGCGACGACGGGGATCCGGTCGTCGATCCAGTGGAAGACGGGACATTCGATGACGACTTCTGAGCTGCGCGGCACCGAAAGTCGCGATGTGCTGCCATGGTCGGGGCACGGCCCTACGATGAGCGGGTGCAGTCGTTGATCGACGAATCCCCCGCTGGCGCGGACCTCCTCGAACGCGCCCGCGCCGGCGATCAGGCGGCCTTCACCACGCTCGTCGAACAGCATCGAGACCGGCTGTGGGCCATCTGTTTACGCATCACCGGCAATCAGCACGACGCCGAGGACGCCATGCAGGACGCGCTCGTCGCCGCGTGGCGGGCCATCGGCAACTTCCGTGGCGACGCGCAACTGTCGACCTGGCTGTACCGCATCGGGTCCAATGCCGCGCTCGCCCGGATCCGCAAACGCACCGACGCCGACGACATCGCCGACCACGACCCGATGAGCCATCTGGACGTCGCGGCGCAGGTCGTCGTGTCCGACCGGATCGCCGAAGCGTTGGCGCAGGTTCCCGACGCCTATCGGGCGACCTTCGTGCTGCG
The DNA here is from genome assembly GCF_042672305.1 of Gordonia sp. NPDC127522. Taxonomy (NCBI): domain Bacteria; kingdom Bacillati; phylum Actinomycetota; class Actinomycetes; order Mycobacteriales; family Gordoniaceae; genus Gordonia; species Gordonia sp. NPDC127522. Next base: position 667,593 of record NZ_JBHXVK010000001.1, on the reverse strand, counting down.
CGTCTACGGCGAGCTCAGCTACTCCGAGATCGCCGAGGCCCAGGGCATCGGCCTGCAGACCGTGCGCAGTCGCATCTCCCGTGCGCGGTCCCTCCTGTCGGAGTTGCTCGCCGATCTGCGCTGAGGGGGTACTCCCCGCGAATGATCCCGACGCGACTTCGAGGCCGCGGGGAACAAACCGGGGCAGACTCACCTCCAAGTAACCAGAAGCACTTCACAACCCCCCGGCACCACCGCGCCGAACCCCGAAAGGACCCACCATGAGCACCGAGATCCCCGCCGACGCCGTACTCGTCGACACCGACGGCGACGGAGCCGTCGACGCCGCACTCACCGACGTCGACGGTGACGGCACCACCGACGCCATCCTCGACACCGACGGCGACGGCCAGGCCGACTCCATCGCCTACGACACCAATGCCGACGGCGAGATCGACGTCATCGAAGCCGACACCGACGCCGACGGCCTCACCGACATCGCCGTCGCCGACACCGACGGCGACGGCACCTTCGACACCGCCGTCGACGACGAGGGCAACGTCGAGGTCGGCGACTTCGGCAGCATCGACGGCGGCGACGCCGTCTGAGTTCGACGTTTCGGTAGCCCGGAGCCGCGCTGAGCGAGGCTCCGGGCTATAAAGCTGTGTGGGAACGATCGGCGGAATCGAGTTCGCGGTACCGGTCTGGGCGACGGCGACCGCGCTGGTACTGGTGCTGGTGGTCGCGTGGGTGTTCGGCGTCGTCGCCAGGTGGTTGCTGCGCCGACGCGCCCGCCTCGACGCGACGACGGCGATGGTGCTGTCGATCCTCGGCACCGCGCTCGGCCTCTACATCGCCGGCCTCGTCGACAAGCACCTCCGGGTGTGGAGCGTGACGACGGTCGTGCTGGGATTGATCAGTTCGGTCATCGCGGTCGGCGCGTACGGCCTGCTCGCGGCGCGGCTGCAACGGCAATCCAATGCCCCTGTCGCGCAACTGCTCTCCGACGGCGAATCCGATCGGCTCGAGTTCAAGTCGACCGCCCGGGTCAACCTGCGCAGCGGCGAGAAAGACCCGCGGATGGAGCAGGTGATCGTCAAGACGGTGTCGGCGTTCCTCAATTCCGACGGCGGCACCCTGCTCATCGGTGTCGCCGACGACGGCACCCCACTCGGTCTCGAACCCGACTTCGCGACGCTGAAGGTGCCCGACGCCGACCGTTTCGAACTGTGGCTGCGCGATCTGCTGACCACGACCCTCGGCCAGAACACCGCGGCGGCCGTCGGCATCACCGTCGAATCGGTAGCGCGGCCCGACGGATCGCGGGACGTCCCGGTCTGCCGGGTGACGTGCTCACCATCTCCGCGGCCGGTCTACCTGCGGGCCGGGAAGAACGCCCCGCCCGAGTTCTGGGTGCGCGCGGGAAACTCCACCCGCCAACTCACTATCGACGCGGCCGCCGACTACGTCATGCACCGATGGCCGCTCGACGCCGGGCGGGCGATCGCGGCCCAGGTGCGCGCCGCCATCCGGTTCTCGGCGGGGTGAGCCGAAGTCTCGTCCCCATGAGCGACCTCGAAGGGCACATTGCCCTCCCACGACACTCACGGGGACGACACTTTCCACACCCGGCCCGACGAAGCCTAGGAACCGGCCCGTCGCGCCTGGCCACGCCCAAAGCCGGCACGACTACCGCCTGTGACCACCCCGGAGCCACCCAGATCCGCACCACGGTCCGGTTCTCGGCGGGGTGAGTCAAAGTCTCGTCCCCATGAGCGACCTCGAAGGGCATATTGCCCTCCCACGACTCTCACGGGGACAACACTTTCCACACCCGGCCCGATCTGACGAAACCACCGACCGGTTCCGTGCGTCAAAGCAGGTGTGACTTCGGATTGTGGCGTGTACTCGCTGAGAGAACTGACCGCGATGGGCTGGGCGCCCGATGCCATTGCGCAGGCGCGCAAGGCCGAGACCCTGACGTCGCTCCGATACGGCTGGGTGCGGACGTCCGCGGCGGACCCCCACGTCGTGTCCGCGGTGACGGCCGGAGGTGCGCTGTCCTGCATCAGCGCGCTGCGGTTCCATCAGCGGCGCGGCCTGCCGGATCTTTGGATACCGCCGGGCCACAACGAGACCCACGTTCGTCTCAGCAAACACGCGAAGTCCGCCACGAAGCCCAGCGGCCCGTTCCGGTGGTGCCAGGGCTTCGGCCGCCCGCTCCCCGTGACGACGGCCGTCGACCCGATCGCCGTGGCGGTCGGCTGCGCCGCACGGTGCCTTCCGGCCGAGGAGTGGATAGCGGTGGTCGACTCGGTCCTCAACGCCACCGACTTGACCATCCCGGACCTCCAGGCCGAGATGGGTCGTGTAACCCGTGCGGTCTCGGCGATGTTCGACCGATGTGATGCCCGTTCGCAATCCGGCACCGAGTCGCTCGTCCGGCTCCGGCTCATCGCCGCGGGATTCGACGTGGAGGTGCAACCGTCGATCGGCGGCCGCGAACACGCTGATCTCCGGACGGGTTCGTTGCTCATCGAGTGCGACGGCGAGTCGTACCACTCGGACAAGGCCGCATTCGGCAACGACCGCCGGCGGGACCGGATGACAATGCTCGACCGCTGGATGACGATGCGCCTCACCTACGACGACGTGCTGTACGGCTGGGAGGGGGTTCTCGAAGAGATCCGAGCCGTCACCCGCCAGGACCGACATCGCATCCGACGTCGAGATGACCCTTCGTGACGGCCCTCCGCAAGCTCCGGGCCTCCTCAGGGGGCGGACGAACGTCTCGAATAAGGACCGTAACTGTCCGCATGTCCTGAGAAGCTTGTGTTACACCACAACCCCAGGAGGAACCGTGAACTGGACACTCGAACTCGTCATCCTGCCGGTCAGCGACGTCGACCGGGCGCGAGACTTTTACTCCAAGATCGGATTCAACGTCGACCACGATCACGTCGTGTCCGACGAGATCCGGTTTGTCCAGATGACCCCGCCCGGGTCGGCGTGTTCCATCGCCTTCGGCAAGGGACTCACCGACGCGGAACCGGGATCGGTGAAGGGTCTGCAGGTCGTCGTCACCGACATCAACGAGGCCCGCGAACAATTGCTCGCGGCCGGCGTCGACCCCGGCGAGATCGACGAACAGGCGTGGGGCCACTTCGTGTACTTCGACGATCCGGACGGCAACCACTGGTCGGTGCAGTACATGCCGTACCGCCAGAACTGAGCCCAGGTGGCTACCGTGGGATATGCGCTCCCCCATCGACGACTACCTCGAACGAGTACTCTCCGAATGCCGCGACGACGACGGCGGTGAGGTCGCGACCGGCAATCGTGAACTCGAGCGGGCGGATCCGTCGTCGTTCGGTATCGCGTTGGCCACCATCGACGGCACCGTGTACACCGCCGGCGACGCCGACCACGAGTTCTCCATCCAGTCCATCGGCAAGGTACCGGCCTACGCGCTCGCCCTGCGCGACCGCGGGCTCGACGCCGTACTCGAACGCGTCGACACCGAACCGTCCGGCGACGCCTTCAACGAGATCTCGCTCGAGGCCGAGACCGGCCGACCGCGCAACGCGCTGATCAACGCGGGCGCCGTCGCCGTGCACGGGATGATCAACGGCGCGGATCCCAACGAACGCGTCGACCGCGTCATCGACCTCGTCAGCACTCTCGCCGGACGCGAGGTCTCGGTCGACAAGGAGGTCCACCGCGCCGAACTCGCCTCCGACGACCACAACACCGCGCTGGCCTACCTGCTGCGCTCGGCGGGCAAACTCGACTGCGAACCCGACGAGGTCGTCGACGGGTACGCCGCCCAGTGTTCGATCCGGGTCTCCTGCCGCGACCTCGCCGTCATGGGGTCGGTACTCGCCAACGGCGGACTGTCGACCGGCGACGACGAGCGCCTCCTGGAGGGCTGGATCACCCGGCACGTCCTGTCGGTCATGGCCACGTGCGGCATGTACGACGGCAGCGGCAGCTGGATGGCGACGGTCGGAATCCCCGCGAAAAGCGGTGTCAGCGGCGCGATCCTGGGCGTATTGCCCGGGCAGGTAGGGCTCGCGGTGTGGTCGCCGCGGCTCGACCGACAGGGCAACAGCGTGCGCGGCGTCGCCGTTTTCGAACGGCTGTCGCGCGACATGGAACTGCACATGATGCACGTGGCCCCCACCGGTCGGCCCGCGCTGCGATCGGTGACCGAACACGACGGCACGACAGTCGTCGAGCTCCAGGGCGACCTGCGCTTCGCGGGCGCGGAGATCGTCGCCAGTCGTGCGTGCGAAGGCTTCGACACCGAGGCCGTCGTCCTCGACCTGACCCACGTGCGGGTACTGGACGACGCCGCGCGGCGCCTCATCGGTGAGGTGGCCCGGCGCCTCGGCGACGACTACGACGTCCGCATCGAAGACCCCGAAGGCCTCCTGGACGACGCTTCGGCTGACGACGACTTCTCGGATGGCGACGACATCCCGGACAGCGACGACACCCCGGACAGCGACGACTCCTAGAGATCTCGGGACGAGTCCTGGCCCGGGGCAGTCAGCTCGCGGCGCTTCGCCAGCGGCGGCACGCCGAACCAGCGTCGGCAACTGCGGGTCAGCGTGCTCTGCTCGGAGTATCCGATCTGCCGCGCCACCGCCGCCAGCGGGACACCCCGGTTCGACAGCAGTGAGACGGCGAGGTCGCGGCGCGCGTCGTCGACGAGTTGCTCGAATGTCGCGCCCTCGTCGGCCAGACCCCGCTGCACCGCACGCGGGTGCATCATCAGCAGCTTCGACACCGCCTCCAGCGTGGCCGCCCCGGCCGGCAGTGCGCGCACGATCAGCGCCGAGACCGCCTCGCCGAAGGCCCTCTCGCGATCGTGTCCGGTCATGAATCGGATGGCCACGTCGTAGGCCAGGGGGTCGACCCGCCGCAACGTCTGCTGCATCACCCCGCGGGGAAAGACCACCAGGTTGGCCGGCGCCTCGAACTCGACCGGGCAACCGAAATAGTCGGTGTAGACGCGCGGCTCGGACATCGGCGGGTGCGCCAACGTGATCCGGTTCGCGCGGAAGCCGTGACCCAGCGTCATCGCGAACGTCGACCGGGTGACGCCCATCGCGAGTTCGACGACGTGCGGCCGGTACGGCACACGCTGCAGCACGGTATCGAACTCGTAGGCGACCTCCCGCTCGCCGTAGTGCATCTGGGCGGTGATGGCCGGGCTGTACACGTGCGCGAAGGCCGAAACCTGCCGAAACGAGTCGCCGACGGTCTCGGCGTTGCGGGCCGCGATCGCGACCGGGCCGAGGATGTCGGGGTCCTGCCGGGCGGCGAGGCGCAGCCCGAGGTCGGGGACGTCGAACTCGGCCGCGCACAGACCGATGACCGTCGACAGAGCGGTGAACGGGACGAACCGGTCGTACGCGCCGACGACGGCCGGGTCGATGCCGACGCGGCCGAGGATCGCGCGGGCATCTCCATCGTGTTCGGCAATCAGTTCGGGTAACTGACTGAGCGAGGATGCGCAGATCAGATCGGCCATGGCACCAACTGTCAAGAAGTCGTCATGAGATGTCAAGAAATCCGGCCTCGCTCGGAGTGATCATGGACACACGCCGCCGACCGCTCGACGGCCGACACACTCAGCGAGGAGTACCCATGACCACCATCGACACCGTCCGCACGAGTTTCTTCATCGACGGCGGTTGGCGCGCGCCGGCCGGTTCGGCGACGATCCCGGTCATCTCCCCGCTCACCGAGGAGCAGTTCGGCTCGGTACCCGAGGCCACCACCGCCGACGTCGACGCGGCCGTCGAGGCCGCCCGCACCGCGTTCCGGTCGTCGGGCTGGCGCGACCTGTCCCCTGCCGACCGTGCCGCACACCTGCGCCGGTTCGCCGACGAGCTCGACAAACGCGCCGAGGACCGCGCGTCGGCGGTGACGTCCGAGAACGGCATGCCGATCGCGCTGGCGCGGTTCGCCGAGGGCGCCGCGCCGGTCCAGCTGCTGCGCTATTACGCCGACCTCGTCGAGGCCACCCCGGTGGAGGAGACGCGTACCAGCCAGCCGTTGCCCGGCTCGACAATCGTGCGCCGCGAGGCCATCGGCGTCGTCGGAGCCATCGCACCGTGGAACTTCCCCGCGATCCTCTCGATGTTCAAGATCGCGCCCGCGCTGGCCGCCGGCTGCACCGTGGTTCTCAAGCCATCCCCCGAGACGAGCCTCGACGCGTACGTCCTCGCCGAGGCGGCCATCGCAGCCGACCTGCCCGCCGGTGTCCTCAACATCGTCAACGGCGGCAGCGAGATCGGCCGTCACCTGGTGTCGCACCCGCACATCGACAAGGTCGCGTTCACCGGATCGACCCCGGCCGGCCGCGAGATCGGCCGCGTCTGTGGCGAACTCATCCGTCCGGTGACCCTCGAACTCGGCGGCAAGTCCGCGGCGCTGGTGCTCGACGACGCCGATCTCGAGCAGACCGTCGGCGGACTCGCCACCGCATCCCTGCTCAACACCGGCCAGACCTGTTACATGTCCACCCGAATCCTGGTGCCCGGCAGCCGCTATGACGAGTACCTCGACGCCATCAGCGCGATGTGCGCGTCGCTGCCCGTCGGCGACCCGATGGACGAGACCGTCGCGGTCGGTCCGTTCGCCAGCGGCCGGCATCGCGACCGGGTGCTGTCCCTCATCGAGCGCGGCCGCACCGAGGGCGGCACCGTGACCACCGGCGGCGGCACGCCGTCGGGTGTCGACCGCGGGTTCTTCGTCGAGCCAACCGTTTTCGCCGGCATCGACAACTCGGCCACCATCGCCCGCGAAGAGGTCTTCGGTCCCGTCCTCACCGTGCTGCGCTACGACGACGTCGACGACGCCATCGCTCTCGCCAACGATTCGTCGTACGGGCTCGGCGGAACGGTGTGGACCTCCGATCCCGATCGCGGCGTCGACGTCGCCCGTCGCGTCGAGACCGGCTCGTTCGGCGTCAACTACTTCAACCTCGACTGGGGTTCGCCCTTCGGCGGCGTCAAGGCCAGCGGCATCGGCCGCGAGCTCGGCCCCGAGGGCCTGGCCGCCTACCAGAACCTCAAGTCGATCTTCCTGCCCGCCTGACACCCGTCTCGTCCATTCACACTGGTACACAACATATTCCAAGGAGGCGATCGGCCATGTCCGATGCCGGAGTCACTGCTGCCAAGGCACTGGTGAACGACACCCTCGCCCTGCTCGACCGGCTCACGCCCGCCGACTGGGCGGCCGACAGCGCCTGCCACGGCTGGCGCGTCCACGACGTCGTCACCCACATGGGCTTCTTCTTCAACTTCATCGCCGACCCCGACCTGGTCTTCCCCGACAATCCGAGCGGAAAGTCCGAGCGACTCAACGACGCCGCGGTGCATGAACGGGCCGACTGGTCGTCGGAACAGGCTGTCGACTACTACCGCGCGCAGTCCGAGGCCGGCCTCGCGACCCTGGCCGCGTTACAGGGCGAGGACCTTCGTGACCAGCCGCTGGACATGCTCGACCTGGGCACCTACCGGCTGCGCCAGCTCAGCGACGCCGTCGCCTTCGACCACCTCGTGCATCTCACCAGCGACCTGACGCAGCCGTTCGGACCGCTGGACGCCGCCGAGGTGTCGGTGAGTGCGGCCATCGATCCCGCCATCGACTGGATGATCGCCGGCCTGCCCCAGATGAACGGTGCGGCACTGTATCCCACACTCGAGAGCCCGATCGGCCTGCGGCTCACCGGCGCGACGGACCGTTCGTTCGTCATCGACCGCGACACCGCGGGCACGATCGTCACCGTGCGGGAGACCGCCGACCTGCCGGCCGACGTCGCCACCTCCTCGGCCACCGACTTCCTGCGCTGGGGCACCACCCGCAGCGCCTGGCGGTCGGCGGTCACCGTCACCGGTGACCGGCAGCGCGTCGCAGGCCTCCTCGACGCCGTCGACATCGTCTGACCTCACTCATCGCCAGACGCATCCACGTCAATTCGTCTCACCCAGAACAGAAACGGAGTACCCCCATGTCCGAGTACCTGAAGGACAAGGTCATCGTCATCACCGGCGCCGGCAGCGGCTTCGGCAAGCTGATCGCGGAGAAGACCGCGGCCGCCGGCGCGCACGTCGTCGGAGTCGACGTCAACGCCGACAACGTCAACGCCGTCGTCGACGGCATTCGCGCGGCCGGTGGTTCGGCGCTCGCCCAGGTCGCCGACGTCACCGACATGGAGCAGGTCGCCGCGGCGGCGAACGCCACCGTGGAGCAGTTCGGCGCCATCGACGTCCTCGTCAACAACGCCGGCGTCATGCCGCTCGCCTACTTCGCCGACCACGCCCGCGCCTGGCAGAAGTGGCACGCCGCCATCGACATCAACATCAAGGGCGTCGTCAACGGCATCTCCGCGGTCTACGACCAGATGATCGCGCAGGGTCGCGGCCAGGTCGTCAACATCTCGTCGATCTACGGCAACGCGGGCATCGAGGGTTCGGGCGTGTACAGCGCGACCAAGGCCGCGGTCACCACCATCTCGGACTCGCTGCGCATCGAGGCCAAGGGCAAGATCAAGGTCACCACCGTCAAGCCGACCGGCATCACCGGCACCAACCTCGCCAGCTGGATCGTCAACGACACCGCGATCATGGGCCTCGTCGGCCAGCGCGCCGCCTCCTACGGCGAGCACGTCACGGCCCTTCTGAACGACGACCTGCCCGCCGAACTCACCGACGTCGACTCGATCAAGTACTGGCTGATCAAGCCCGAGGATCTCGCCGACGCCGTCGTCCACGTCATCGACCAGCCGTGGGGCATCAGCCTTTCCGACGTGACCGTGCGTGCCAGCGGCGAGGACTACCTGTACTGATCGACCGGTTCGACCCGCTAGGAGCTTTCTGATGTACCCCGGAGCCCACCTCTCCACCCGACCCAACGATCCCGCGGTCATCATGGCCGACGGGAGTGAGACGGTGACGTTCACCCAGTTGGAGACCCGGTCGGTCCAGGTCGCCCGGGCCCTGGCCGACCGCGGCCTGCGTCCCGGCGACCACCTCGCGGTGCTCGCCACCAACTCCGCGCGGATCTTCGACATCTATTGGGCGGCAATGCGGTCGGGCCTCTACCTGACCATGGTGAACTGGCACCTCACCGCCGCCGAGAGCGCCTACATCGTCATCGACTGCGGCGCGAAGGCCCTCATCGTCGACGCCGCTCTCGCCGACCTCGGCGCCGAGCTGATCCCGCTCACCCCCGGCGTCGAGACTCGCTTCGCCTACTCCGGCCGGATCGAGGGTCACGAGGACCTCGACGCCGCCGCGGCGACGCAGTCGACCGAACCGCTCGCCGACCAGCCGCGAGGCGCGGACATGCTCTACTCGTCCGGCACCACCGGACGACCGAAGGGCATCAAACCCGAACTGCCGAACCGGCAGGTCGACGAGCCCGGCGACACCATGATCGCGATGAACCAGTCCGTGTGGGGCGTCGGTCCCGACACCGTCTACCTGTCGCCGGCACCGCTGTATCACGCTGCGCCGCTTCGCACCTGCGCCTCGGTGCAGGCGCTCGGCGGCACGGTGGTGGTGATGGAGCGGTTCGACGCGGAACGGGCGCTGGCCCTCATCGAGGAACACCGCGTCACCTACAGCCAGTGGGTGCCGACGATGTTCGTGCGCATGCTCCGACTTCCCGAGGAGGTGCGGGCCCGGTACGACACGTCGAGCCTGAAGGTCGCGGTGCACGCCGCCGCGCCGTGTCCCGTCGACGTCAAACGGGCCATGATCGACTGGTGGGGTCCGATCCTGTCCGAGTACTACTCGTCCACCGAGCTCAACGGTCTCACCATCGTCGACACCCCAGAGTGGCTGGAGCACCCGGGCACGGTGGGGCGCGCCGTCCTCGGCACGATCCGGGTCTGCGATTCCGACGGCACCGAGGTGCCGGCGGGAACGATCGGCACGATCTACTTCGAGCGCGACCGGCTGCCGTTCGAGTACCACAACGATCTCGAGAAGACCCGTGGCGCACAGCATCCCGAGCATCCGACATGGACGACCACCGGCGATGTCGGTTACGTCGACGACGAGGGTCACCTGTTCCTCACCGACCGCGACTCGTTCCTGATCATCTCCGGCGGGGTCAACATCTACCCGCGGGAGATCGAGGATGCACTCCTCGCCCACCCGTCGGTGCTCGACGCCGCGGTCATCGGCGTACCCGACCCCGATCTCGGCGAGCGGGTGACGGCGGTCGTGCAACCGGTCGAGGGACAGGACGGGGGCGACGAGCTCGCCGACGCATTGTTGGATCACCTCCGACCGCGGATCGCGAAGTTCAAGCTGCCGCGCGAGGTCATCTTCCGGGACACGTTGCCGCGCACGCCGACCGGGAAGTTGGTCAAGCGCAAGCTGTGACCCCTCGAGGCAGGGAGCGGACGCGGGCGTCCGACATTCATGCTCCCTGAGGTGCGAGCGAAGCGAGCCACGAAGGGGCTCGCAAGGCGCCTCACCAGGCCCTTCGTGGCTCGTCGACCTCGACGCGCTCCTTCGTCGCTTGCTCGGCCCGGCGGCTTGCGCTCCTCGCACCTCAGGGAGCATGGGTTATGCGGTTCTTCGGATTGGGGAGGGGTGGGGGGTCGCTTGCGCTCCTCTGCACCTCAGCGAGCGGAGGCCGGAGGGGGTCGCGCTCCCGGAAACCGCGCATCGTGGCATCTGGCCGGTCCTAGACTTGCCGGATGTCGGGAAGATTGTTCCGCTGGTGCATCGCGGTTGTTGCCGCGATCGTGGTGTTCGTCGGTGTGACACCGTCGGCAGTGACAGCAGCGCCGGCGGCCGGGTCGTCGTCCGACATCGCCACCGAATGTGCGGGCAAGCCCGTCCGGGTCGCGGTCCGGTGGTACTTCCCGCCCGGTGAACCCTCGGCGATCGTGTGGTTGCAGCACGGCTTCTCCCGTACGGCGGCCAACCTCGACTCCGTGGCCCGCGCGTACGCGAACGCCGGGTTCCTCGTCGTGAGCCCGACGCTGGACTCGGTCAACCTCGGCGGGTGTGCCGTCGCCTACAACATCGCCGACAACGCGGCGTTCGCGCGGACCATCGGCGGGGTCTTCGGTTCCGGCCACGACACCGGCAGTCCGCTCGCGACAAGCCTTCGCGAGGCCCGCGATTCCGCCCACCGCCCCGACGTGACGATGCCGTACCGAATGATCTTCTCCGGACACTCGGCCGGCGGCGAGTTCGTCGTCGTGGCGGCCGACGCACTCCGCCGTGCCGACCCCGTCGCCTACCGACGCCTGGCCGGCCTCATGCTGTTCGATCCCGTCAACTCCTTCTTCGGCGTCAACTTCGCCACCGCCGCAGCATCTCTCGCCGCCGCCGCGCTACCGATCCGGGTGATCGCGTCGCAACCGTCGGTGTCCAACAACTTCGGGCAAGGCGTGTCCGTCCTCCAGGAGACAACGCGGCAGGAGTTTCTCGGCTCGCGCCTCGTCACCGGAATCCACATCGACGCCGAAGGCGAGTCGACCGACCTGATCGGCGAACTGTCCGAGCTTGCGGTGCCGCGTCCCCGCAACGGCCGGGTCATCCGCGCACTCGCCACCGGCTGGTCGTCGGACATGGTGGCCGACACCGCGACCCCGACCTACTACCCCGGCGGCCGTTACTACGACCTGCTCCTCGAAACCCGCACCGTCACAACTCTTCCCGTTCCCTAGAGACGACGCGGCCCCCGCACTCGCGATGAGTGCGGGGGCCGCGTCGTCTTGTCCTAGCGCCTACCGGTAGTCGTTGGAGAACCCGTAGTCGTCCAGCGGCACCGCAGCGCCGGCCGGAGCACCGAAGGTGCCGTCCGGGCTGTAGTAGGTGTCGTCGTAGGACGGCACCGCGTACGCCGCGGCACGAGCTTCCTCGGTCGGCTGAACCTGGATGTTGCGGTAGCGGTTGATACCGGTACCGGCCGGGATCAACTTACCGATGATCACGTTCTCCTTCAGACCGATCAGCTTGTCGCTGCGGCTGTTGATCGCCGCGTCGGTCAGGACACGCGTGGTCTCCTGGAACGACGCCGCCGACAGCCACGACTCGGTCGCCAGCGAGGCCTTGGTGATACCCATCAGCACCGGACGTCCGGCGGCGGGCTCGCCACCCTCGGTCACGACCTGACGGTTGGCCGCCTCGAACTCGGCACGCTCGACGAGCGAACCGGGCAGGAACTCGGTCGAACCGTGATCGATGATCGTCACGCGACGCAGCATCTGACGCACGATGGTCTCGATGTGCTTGTCGTGGATCGACACACCTTGGCTGCGGTAGACCTCCTGGACCTCGTTGACCAGGTGGATCTGCACCTGACGGGGACCCATGACGCGGAGCACCTCGTGCGGGTTGGCCGAGCCCTCCATGAGCTGCTGGCCGACCTCGACGTGGTCACCGTCGGCGAGGAGCCGCTCGGAACCGTCGTCGTGCTTGAACACGCGCAGACGCTGACGCTTCGAGATCTTGTCGATGACAACCTCTTCCGAACCATCGTCCGGGATGAGGGTGATCTTGTAGAAGCGGTCGTCGTCTTCGAGACGCACCCGGCCGGAGACCTCCGCGATCGGCGCGACGCCCTTGGGGACGCGGGCCTCGAAGAGCTCCTGGACACGCGGCAGACCACCGGTGATGTCGTCACCGACGCCACCCTGGTGGAACGTACGCATCGTCAGCTGGGTACCGGGCTCACCGATCGACTGGGCCGCGATGATACCGACGGCCTCGCCGATGTCGACGAGCTTGCCGGTGGCCATCGAACGGCCGTAGCACATCGCACACACACCGGTGCCGGTCCCACAGGTCAGGACCGAACGGACCTTCACCTGCGTGATGCCGGCGGCGAGCAGGGCCTCGATGGCCGGGTCGCCCAGGTCGTGACCGCGCTCGACGATGACGTTGCCGTCGGCGTCGACCGCGTCCTGCGCCAGCGTGCGGGCGTAGGTCGAGGTCTCGACGTGCGCGTCACGGATGAGCGTGCCGTCGGCCTGCTTCTCGGCGATGGTCGTGGTGATGCCACGCTCGGTGCCACAGTCGGTCTCGCGCACGATGACGTCCTGCGACACGTCCACCAGACGACGGGTCAGGTAACCCGAGTCGGCGGTACGAAGCGCGGTGTCGGCCAGACCCTTGCGGGCACCGTGCGTGTTGATGAAGTACTCGGCCACGGTCAGGCCCTCGCGGAACGAGGACTTGATCGGACGCGGGATGAACTCACCCTTCGGGTTGGTCACCAGACCCTTCATGCCCGCCAGCGAGCGGATCTGGGTCATGTTGCCCGCCGCACCCGACTTCACGATCATCGGGATCGGGTTGTCGTCCGGGTAGTGCGCCTCCATGGCCGCGCCGACCTCTTCGGTCGCCTGCTTCCAGATCTCCACGAGGGAGTCACGACGCTCGTCCGGGGTGAGGGCACCGCGCTGGAACTTGCGCTCCAGACCGTCGGCCCGCTCCTCGTACTTGTCGAGGATCTCCGCCTTCTGCGGCGGCACCAGCACGTCGGCCATCGAGACGGTGACGCCCGAACGGGTGGCCCAGTAGAAGCCGACGTCCTTCAGCTTGTCGACGGTCTGGGCGACCACGATCATCGGGTAGCGCTCGGCGAGATCGTTGATGATCACGGCCTGACGCTTCTTCGGCATCTGCTCGTTGACGAACGGGTACTCGATCGGCAACAGCTCGTTGAACAGCACCCGGCCCAGCGTGGTCTCGATGTCCCACGGCGAGCCGTACTTCCAGCCGTCGGGGAACTGCTCGGCCTCGATGTCGGCCGGCGGACGCTGGTCGGTCAGACGCACCTTGATGCGCGACTGCACGGTCAGCACACCGCGGTCGACGGCCATGATGGCCTCGGCCGGGGTCGAGTAGACACCACGCTCGACGTCGTCGCCGTTCGCCGGGGTGTACTCGCCCGCTGCACCCTCCTTGAGGGTGGTCAGGTAGTACAGACCGGTCACCATGTCCAGACGCGGCATGGCGAGCGGACGGCCCGACGCCGGCGACAGGATGTTGTTCGACGACAGCATCAGGATGCGCGCCTCGGCCTGCGCCTCCGCCGACAGCGGGAGGTGCACGGCCATCTGGTCACCGTCGAAGTCGGCGTTGAAGGCCTCACACACCAGCGGGTGGAGCTGAATGGCCTTGCCCTCCACCAGCTGCGGCTCGAAGGCCTGGATGCCGAGGCGGTGCAGCGTCGGTGCACGGTTCAGCAACACCGGGTGCTCGGCGATGACCTCTTCGAGGACGTCCCACACCGCGGGGCGCTGACGCTCGACCATGCGCTTGGCCGACTTGATGTTCTGCGCCTGGTTCAGGTCGACCAGACGCTTCATCACGAACGGCTTGAACAGCTCGAGAGCCATCAGCTTCGGCAGACCGCACTGGTGCAGCTTGAGCTGCGGGCCGACCACGATGACCGAACGGCCCGAGTAGTCGACGCGCTTGCCGAGCAGGTTCTGACGGAAACGACCCTGCTTGCCCTTGAGCAGATCGCTCAACGACTTCAGCGGGCGGTTGCCCGGCCCGGTGACCGGACGGCCACGACGACCGTTGTCGAACAGGGCGTCGACCGACTCCTGCAGCATCCGCTTCTCGTTGTTGACGATGATCTCGGGAGCACCCAGATCGATCAGTCGCTTGAGGCGGTTGTTGCGGTTGATGACGCGGCGGTACAGATCGTTCAGGTCGGAGGTCGCGAAGCGGCCACCGTCGAGCTGCACCATCGGACGCAGCTCCGGCGGGATCACCGGCACGGCGTCGAGGACCATGCCCAGCGGCGAGTTGCCCGACTGCTGGAACGCTGCGACGACCTTGAGTCGCTTGAGCGCGCGCAGCTTCTTCTGGCCCTTGCCGCTGCGGATGGTCTCGCGCAGCGACTCGGCCTCGGCGTCGATGTCGAAGGTCTCCAGGAGCTTCTTGATCGCCTCAGCGCCCATCGAACCCTGGAAGTACTCGCCGTAGCGCTCTTCGAGCTGACGGTAGAGCTTCTCGTCGATGATGAGGTCGCCCGGGGCGAGCTTGACGAACTTGTCCCAGATCTCCTCGAGACCGTCGAGCTCACGCTGGGCGGCGTCGCGCATACGACGCATCTCGCGGTCGGCACCGTCGCGCACCTTGCGGCGCACGTCGGCCTTGGCACCCTCGGCCTCCAGCTCGGCGAGATCCTGCTCGAGCTTCTGCTGACGCTCGTTGAGGTCGACGTCGCGCTGATCGGCGACAGCCTTCTTCTCGACCTCCATCTCGGCCTCGAGCGTCGAGAGCTCGTTGTGGCGGAGCTCGTCGTCGACCGCGGTGATCACGTAGGCGGCGAAGTAGATGATCTTCTCGAGATCCTTCGGCGCCAGGTCGAGCAGGTAGCCCAGCCGGCTCGGGACACCCTTGAAGTACCAGATGTGCGTGACCGGGGCGGCCAGCTCGATGTGGCCCATGCGCTCACGGCGCACCTTGGCCTTGGTCACCTCGACGCCGCAGCGCTCACAGATGATGCCCTTGAAGCGGACGCGCTTGTACTTGCCGCAGTAGCACTCCCAGTCACGGGTCGGGCCGAAGATCTTCTCGCAGAACAGGCCGTCCTTCTCCGGCTTGAGCGTGCGGTAGTTGATCGTCTCCGGCTTCTTGACCTCACCGTATGACCAGTTGTGGATGTCGTCGGCCGTGGCCAGGCCGATCTTCAGTTCGTCGAAAAAGTTGACGTCGAGCACTTGTTACCTTTCCAGAGCTCTGTTGTCAGTGGCCGGGGCGAAACCCGGCCGGGTGAGGGTCAGATCAGTTGGCGAGATCGTCGACGGTGGCCGACTCGTTGCGCGACAGGTTGATTCCGAGGTTGGCAGCGGCGCGCTCCAGGTCCTCGTCGTCGGTGTCGTGCATCTCGATGGCGGCACCGTCGGAGCTGAGCACCTCGACGTTCAGGCACAGCGACTGAAGCTCCTTCAGCAGCACCTTGAACGACTCGGGGATACCCGGCTCCGGGATGTTCTCGCCCTTGACGATCGCCTCGTAGACCTTGACGCGGCCCACCACGTCGTCCGACTTGATGGTCAGCAGTTCCTGCAGCGTGTACGCGGCGCCGTAGGCCTGCATGGCCCAGCACTCCATCTCACCGAAGCGCTGACCACCGAACTGCGCCTTACCGCCCAGCGGCTGCTGGGTGATCATCGAGTACGGACCGGTCGAACGGGCGTGGATCTTGTCGTCGACCAGGTGGTGCAGCTTGATGATGTACATGTAGCCGACCGACACCGGGTACGGGAACGGCTCGCCGGAACGACCGTCGAACAGCGTCGCCTTGCCGTCGCCGTTGACCATGACCTCGCCGTCGCGGTTCGGCAGCGTCGAGGACAGCAGTCCGGTCAGCTCCTCCTCGCGGGCGCCGTCGAACACCGGGGTGGCGGTGTTGGTGTCGGGCTCGGCCGAGTACATGTCCTCGGGCAGACGCGACGCCCACTCCGGCACACCCTCGGCGACGTTGATGTTCCAGCCGGCCTTGGCCACCCACCCGAGGTGGGTCTCCAGGATCTGTCCGATGTTCATACGCCGCGGCACACCGTGGGTGTTGAGGATGATGTCGACGGGGGTGCCGTCGGGCAGGAACGGCATGTCCTCCTGCGGGAGGATCTTGCCGATGACGCCCTTGTTGCCGTGACGACCGGCGAGCTTGTCGCCGTCCTGGATCTTGCGCTTCTGGGCCACGTACACGCGGACCAGCTCGTTGACGCCGGGAGCCAGGTCGTCGTCGTCCTCGCGGCTGAACACGCGTACGCCGATGACCTTGCCGGTCTCGCCGTGCGGCACCTTCAGCGAGGTGTCGCGGACCTCGCGGGCCTTCTCACCGAAGATCGCACGCAGCAGACGCTCTTCCGGGGTCAGCTCGGTCTCGCCCTTCGGGGTGACCTTGCCGACCAGGATGTCGCCGTCGCGGACCTCGGCACCGATGCGCACGATGCCGCGCTCGTCGAGATCGGCGAGGACCTCGTCGGAGACGTTCGGGATGTCCCGGGTGATCTCCTCGGCACCGAGCTTGGTGTCGCGGGCGTCGATCTCGTGCTCCTCGATGTGGATCGAGGTGAGCACGTCCTCCTCCACGAGCCGCTGGCTCAGGATGATCGCGTCCTCGTAGTTGTGGCCCTCCCACGGCATGATCGCCACGAGCAGGTTCTTGCCGAGCGCCATCTCACCGTTCTCGGTGCAGGGGCCGTCGGCGAGGACCTGGCCGGACTCCACGCGCTGGCCCTCGTCCACGATCGGACGCTGGTTGGCGCAGGTGCCGTGGTTGGAGCGCGCGAACTTGCGCATCCGGTAGGTGTCGCGGGTGCCGTCGTCGGACATGACGGTGATGTAGTCGGCCGAGACCTCTTCCACCACACCGGTCTTCGACGACACGATGACGTCACCGGCGTCGACGGCGGCACGCAGCTCCATGCCGGTACCGACCAGCGGCGACTCGTTGCGCACCAGCGGCACGGCCTGACGCTGCATGTTCGCACCCATCAGGGCGCGGTTGGCGTCGTCGTGCTCGAGGAACGGGATCATCGCGGTCGCGACGGACACCATCTGACGTGGCGAGACGTCGAGGTACTCGACATCGGTCGCGCCGACGAACTCCACCTCGGAGCCCTTCTTGCGCACCAGGACACGCTCGTCGGTGATGCGTCCGCTGCCGTCGAAGTTGGTGTTCGCCTGACCGATGAGGAAGCGGTCCTCCTCGTCGGCGGTCATGTACTCGATGTCGTCGGAGACGACGCCGTCGACGACCTTGCGGTACGGGGTCTCGATGAATCCGAACGGGTTGACCCGCGCGTACACCGACAGCGAACCGATCAGACCGATGTTCGGACCCTCAGGGGTCTCGATCGGGCACATGCGGCCGTAGTGCGACGGGTGCACGTCGCGCACCTCGAGGCCGGCACGCTCACGGCTCAGACCACCCGGGCCCAGCGCCGACAGACGACGCTTGTGGGTCAGACCCGACAGCGGGTTGTTCTGGTCCATGAACTGCGACAGCTGGCTGGTTCCGAAGAACTCCTTGATCGCCGCCACGACGGGACGGATGTTGATCAGGGTCTGCGGGGTGATCGCCTCGACGTCCTGAGTGGTCATGCGCTCACGCACGACACGCTCCATACGCGAGAGGCCCACGCGGATCTGGTTCTGGATCAGCTCGCCGACGGTACGCAGGCGACGGTTGCCGAAGTGGTCGATGTCGTCGACCTCGACGGGCACCTCGACGCCACCGGGGACGGTCATGTAGGTGGTGGTGTGCGGGTCGGCCTCGTGCAGACGCACCAGGTACTCGACGGTCGCGATGATGTCCTCGCGGGTCAGCGTGGACTCGCCCACCATCGGGTTGCCGGTCAGACCCAGCTTCTTGTTGACCTTGTAACGGCCCACGCGGGCGAGGTCGTAACGCTTGTCCTTGAAGAACAGATTCTCCAGGAGGTTCTCCGCGGACTCCTTGGTCGGCGGCTCACCCGGGCGCAGCTTGCGGTAGACCTCGAGCAGCGCCTCGTCCTGGTTGCCGGTGTTGTCCTTCTCCAGCGTCGACATCATGATCTCGGAGAAACCGAACCGCTCGGTGATCTCCTCGGCGGTGAAGCCGAGCGCCTTGAGCAGCACGGTGACCGGCTGACGGCGCTTGCGGTCGATACGCACACCCACGGTGTCGCGCTTGTCGACGTCGAACTCGAGCCACGCACCGCGACCCGGGATCACCTTGACGGTGTGCAGGGTCTTCTCGGTGGTCTTGTCGATCGAGGCGTCGAAGTACACGCCGGGGCTGCGGACCAGCTGGCTCACCACGACACGCTCGGTGCCGTTGATGATGAAGCTGCCCTTTTCGGTCATGATCGGGAAGTCGCCCATGAAGACGGTCTGCGACTTGATCTCGCCGGTGTTGTTGTTGATGAACTCCGCGGTGACGAACAGCGGCGCCGCGTAGGTCATGTCCTTGTCCTTGCACTCCTCGACGGAGGCCTTGACCTCGTCGAAGTGCGGCTCGGAGAACGACAGGGACATCGAACCGGAGAAGTCCTCGATCGGGGACAGCTCGTGGAGGATGTCCTCGAGGCCACCGGTCGGGTTCTCGTCGCCGCGGGCGATCGCCTTCGCGCGCCACTCCGGCGAACCGACGAGCCATTCGAACGAATCGAGTTGGAGGTCGAGGAGGCCCGGGACCTCCAGCGGCTCGCTGATCTTTGCAAACGACGCGCGATGCGGCGCGCCGGGGATTGTTGAGGTGGACTGGCGGTTGACTGCCAAGATGCGTCCTTCCAACACGACGTTATTCACAACCTAGATGTGCAGTACGTGGCTTGATGGGCCGTTCGCTGGTGACACCCTGGAATCGGCGATCACCGCAGCACACACGTCTAGAGAGTGGCCGAAGAAGGATCGATAGATGGACAGGAGGCAGCCAGCGCAACGTCCAACTGTAGCAGAAAATAGACGCACTTTGTCAAGCCGTCTGGAAAGCGATTTCGCGCGGGTGGCTGCCTGCACGTCGATCGCTGGTCACAGCCTGGCCCGACATCGCCTCCACGTCAAGCGCTACGCGCGAATTTCGCGAAGTCGGTGTCGAACTCGGCGTCCGACCTGGTGATGAGGGGGCGACGCACCTCGATCAGAAGGGCTCGACCGCCCGGATCCGCCACTGGTCGCCCTCACGCACCATCGCGAACTGGGCGCGCGGTGCACCGCTGTTGGTGGCCATGCTGTTCTGCGTCTCGCTCACCACCAGGTTCGCGATGACGGTCGCGGTCGCGCCGTCGTCGGCGCCGGAGAGGTCCCGGACGCCGATCGCGTCGACCCGGCACTCCGCACCCGTCTTGGTCTGCGTGATCAGCTCGCGCTGCGCCTTCAGCGTCTCGTCGAACTCGGTGCGGGCCTGCCCGGTCAACGCGTCCTGCGCCCGCCGCTGCCATTCGTCGAGCTCGGTGTGGTCGTACCCGAACACCGCGCAGATCCGTTCCTGGGCCTGCGAGGTGAGCTGCGATGTCGACTCCTGGTCCACGAACGCCTTGTTCGGTCCGATCTCGGCGCCCGGATGGAACGCGAGGATGGCGGCGATGACGAACAACACGGCCGCGATGCCCGCCAGCACTCCGGTACGGATGCCGAGGGGATTGCGGGAGGCACCCCTCCCCCGCCGGTCCCGCCTGCCGGGACGCCGGCCCATCGGCCGGTTCGGCTTGTCGGGCGACCCGGCCGGCGCCGGGGTGTCTCCGCGGCGCAGGGTCGAGACCCGCGCGACCGGTTTGGTCTTGGGTTTGGTGGGCTCGGGTGTGGTCGACTCCGCGGGAGTGGACTTCTCCAGGTCGACGGTGTCGGCCTTCGCGGTGTCGGCCTCGGTGGGGTCGGCCTCGGCGGGGTTGGCTTCGGTGGTGCCGTCACCAGGCCCTTCGTGGCTCGTCGCTTTCGCTCCTCGCACCTCAGGGAGCAAGGGGGACGCAGCTTCGCCCGACACCTCAGGGGGCAGAGGGGTTGTTGCGTCGTCCGACACCTCAGGGGGCAGGGGGGTTGATGCGTCGTCCGACACCTCAGGGGGCAGGGGGGTTGATGCGTCGTCCGACACCTCAGGGGGCAGAGCAGCGGCTTTCTCTGTTCGCACCTCAGAGGGCGGAGAAGTCCGGCCGGCGACCTTCGGGGTCGGGCGGCGCTTCGGGGTGGGCTTCTTCTTACCGCGGTCCGGTCCCATCAGTTGCCCCCTTCCGGAGCCGGGGCCGGGGCCGCGGGGGCAGGTGCGCCACCGCCGTCGGCGTAGGCGATGCCCTCCAGACCGAGGATGTTCTCGGCCTTCCAGGTGTCGCCGTCCTTGGTCATGCTGACGTCGAAGCCGCGTGTCTCGTCGATCCCGGGCTGGCCGGGGCGTTCGAGCGTCGTCACGACGTAGACGAGCACCTTGGCCTTCTGCTCGTCGGCGTCGACCTCGCTCGGTGCGCTGCGCAAGAGCCGCGCGCTCAGCTTGGCGGTGTTCGGTCCGGCGGTCCCGAGCATGTCGAGCACGTTGCCGCCCTCACCGTCGTCCTCACTGCCGAGCACCTCGTCCTTGGCCTTCCCGGTCAGGGACGCCTCCGCGCGCTTGCGGAAGCCGTCGACGTCGGCCGGGTCGATCGTCGTGATGTTGAGGACGGCCTGCTCGGCCGCCTGGGTGGCGGCGTCGCGCGTCTCCTGCGCCGGGTACTCGTCGAAGTAGACGCTGTAGGCCCGCACACCGAACACGGCGACGAGCACCACGCCGACCACGACCGCCACGGCAGCCAGGACGAACGGTGCGGACTTCGCCGCCCGCCGCAGGGCGGGACGGGGGCCGCCGGGCTTGTTCTCTGTCGGTTCTGCGGTGCCAGTCATCGGGAACACACTGTATATATCGCTCCTGAGCGCAAGCCAAGGCCGAGGTTCGGACCGTGGGAGGTCCGATCAGGGGCGGCGACGCTCGTCGGGTGGTCGGGTCTAGCGCGGCCGGACGCCGAGCAGCGCTGCGAGCTGCTGGGCGAGCGGGTTGAGGTTGAGCTTGTCGGGATCCTTCTTGGGGGTGTTGTCCCACGGCTGCGGGTACGCCGGGTTGGCGTACTGGGCACGCTCGGCACTGCGGACACCCGTCGGATTACCGAACGGCACCGTACATTTCGCCTCGGTGTTGAACGCGAAGTCGTCGTAGTGGACGTCGAAGTCCGGGTTCTGGCGACGAGCCTCGGCCAACACCGCGTCGGTGCTCTCGTATCCGCGCGTACAGGCCGCGGGGTTGTTCGTCTCCAGGACGACACCGAAGTGGATCTGGCCGTCGCCCGGCGCGGGTGCGTGGCTCCCCGCCGACAGCGCGGAGAGCATCGCGAACGTCGTCGACGTCGTGTAGGTCGCCGGCTCGATCGTGCGGGCCACCTCGGCGAGATCCTTCACGACCTTCGACAGGTCGTTTCCGTTCTTCTGGATCAGCTCCGAGATCTGCGTCGCCGACAACGTGCCCGTGGTGAGCAGTCGCCGCAGGTCGGGATCGGCCGAGGCGAGGGTCGCGGTCACCAGGTTCAGGTTGCGCGACCAGGTCAGGATCGCGTCGGACTGGTCGGCCTGCGTGTCGAGCACGACGTTCGAGTTCTGGATGAGCGCCACCGTCTCGCTCAGGTTGTCGACGCCGGCCCGCGAGAGCTTGCCGAGCGAGTCGACGAGGCGGGTCAGGTTCTCGCCCTGGCCGTTGAACGCGTTGCCGAGTTCGGTGATGACCGTGTTCAGGTCGTCGACCGGGATCGAATCGGTGAAGTCGATCGCCGAGGCCACCACGTCCTCGAGCGGCTCGGGCAGCGCGTACTTGGTGATCGTGTCGCCGCCCTTCAGGTACGGCCCCTCCGACGACGTCGGCTGCAGATCGACGAACTGCTCACCGATCGCCGACCGGTTCGCGACGACCGCGGTCGCCGACGCCGGGATCTCCGGCCCGCCCGAGTCGATGTCGAGAGCGACGTCCACACCGTCGGGCGTCAGCGTCAGCTTGCCGACGCGACCCACGGGCACACCCTGATAGGTGACCTCGGCGTTGGTGAAGATGCCGCCGGAGTCGGGCAGCTTGGCGGTGACCGTGTACATGCCGACACCGGCCAGCTTGTCCAGACGGGCGTACTTCGCGCCCACGTAGACCAGCGCCACCAGGCCGACGACGACGAACACGATCAGCTGGATCTTGACGAGCTTGCCGATCATCGTCCACCTCCTGACGGGTCGGATGCCGGGTTCCCGGCGGACGCCGCCGGAGCGAGCCCCATGGCGGCCAGCGGACCGTCGAGGATGCCCTGACCGGGCACCGCCGGGGTCGGCATCTGACCGGCCGCATCGGCCGGGCGTGAGAACGACGCGGGGTAGGTGCCACCCGACGGCGGGGTGTTCGGTCCCGGACGTGAGTTCGGGGCCGGCGGGAGCAGCGTGATCGTCGGCCAGCCGTAGCGCGGGCCGTTGCCGCGGTAGTACGGGTTGCGCCGGTCGACCGGCACGTTCACCCGAGCGGGCGGGACGTACCTCGGGGTCCCCTGGCCGACACCGAGCGCCTCGAGCTGATTGAGCACGCGGAGGTCCAGCGTCATGAACAGGTTGGTCGAGTCACCGCGCACACCCGGCAGCAACCAGTCCGGGAACGGATGCGTGAGCATCAGCGGCGCGGCGGTGATCAGATCCGGAGCCGCCGCGGCGAGCTGCGTCAGCACCGGCCGCAACGCCTTCAGGTCGTTGATCAGCGCCTTGCGCGACTTGCCCAGCACGTCGGTACCGACCTGGCCGAGCTCGTCGAGCTTGGTCAGCAGTTCGACGAACTGCGGACGCTGCTCCTCGAGCACCTCGACGCCCGCGGGCAGCTGCTTCAGGATGCGGTCGATCTGCGCGGTCTGCGCGGCGGTCCGGGTGGACAGCTCGGCCAGGCCGTCGATCGCGGTGATGATGTCGTCGCGCTGACGGTTGAGGCCGGCGATCAGGTCCTCGGTCTCGCCGATCAGGTCGCGCACCTTGTCGGTCCGGCCGTCGAGTGCCTTGTTGAGCTCGGTGACGATCGGCTGCAGCTGGTTGAGGCCACCGCCGTTGAGCAGCAGCGCGAGCGCCCCGAGGACCTGTTCGATGTCGGTGGCGGTCCGCGTCCGCGACACCGGGATCGGCTGGTCCGGATTCTGGCGCGGCGCGTCGGCACTGCCGTCGGGTTCGGTGAGCGACACGAACTTCTCACCGAGGAGCGAGGTCTGCTGCACGCTCGCCTCGGCCTCGTCGGACAGGTCGACGTTGTTCTGCACCTCGACGGTGACCTGGGCGAACCACTGATCGGTCGGCACCTCGACCTTGGTCACGCGCCCGACCGGGATGCCGTCGCGCTTGACCATCGACTGCGGCACGAGGTCGAGCACGTCGTCGAACTGGATCTTGTACGTGCGCGCGTTGTCGCCGGTGTTCACGCCGCCGGGCAGCGGGATCGACTGGATGCCGTTCGACATACAACCGGTCACCAGCAGGGTCAGCGACAGCGCGGCGCCGGCCATCGCCGTACGCATCGACGTGCGGTTCATCAGTTGCCTCCCCGGGGTCGCGGGGTGGTCGACGAGGAGGCCGGGGCCCGCTCCGACGGCGGGTTGCCGATCTCCGGGTCGGGGTTGCCCGGGACGGTGCCCGGCACCGGCGCACGCTGCAGCTTGTTGTTGCTCATGATGCCGAAGGGCAGCACGGGCAGCAGCGGCTCGAGGACGCCTTCCTGGATCTGTTCACCGATCTCCTCGCACTGGCTGATCAGCGGCCGCAGGGTGTCGCTGAACTGATCGGCGGCCGGGTTGCCCGGCAGCAGCTTGCCGAGGTCGAGCAGGCGACACTGGGCACCGATCAGATCCTGCAGGTCCGGGATCGTCAGGCGCATCGACAGCGTGCCCGACTCGGCGTCGTAGGCGTTGATCAGGTTGTTCACCGTGATCGGCAGCACGGTCAGGACCTCTTTGAGGTTGTTCTTCTGATCGAGCAGGGCCTGGGTCGTCGGCTGCAGGTCCTTCACCGTCTCCCCGATCTGCTCACGGTTGTCGGCGAGGAAGGTCGCCACGTCGCCGAGAGCGATCGAGAGCTTGTTCAGCGCGGCGGCGAGTTGCTCGCGCTCACCGGCGAGGAACTGGTTGAACGAGGCCATCTGCGTATTGAACTGCCGCACCTGGGCGTCGTTCTCGCGCAGCGCGCCGACGAAGACGTTCAGGTTCTTGACGGTGTCGAAGAGGTTGCCGCGCGAGTCGCTGAGAGTCGTCGACGCCTTCGACAATCCCTCGATGGCCGCGCCGAGCTTCTCGCCGTTGCCCTCGAGGTTCTCCGCGCCGGTGGTGACGAGTTCACTCACCGCACCCTGCCGGCCGGTGCCGTCGGTCTTGTTGGCGCCATCGGGTCCGAGAGCGTCGGACAGCTCCTTGACACTCGCGTAGATCTGGTCGACCTCCACCGGGACCATCGTCTGGTCGACGGAGAGCGTGAGGTCGCGAGGCGCCTTCTCCCCGCCCGTGTAGGCCGGGGTCAGCTGGACGTAGCGATCCGCGACGACCGACGGGATGATCTGCACCGCACGGACATCCGCGGGCAGCTCGACACCGCGGTCGACGGTCATCGTCACCTTGACGGTGTCGCCCTCCGGCGTGACCGAGTCGACTTTGCCGACCGCCACCCCGAGCACGCGAACATCGGAGCCCTCGTAGATGCCGACCGACCGCTTGAAGGTCGCGGTGATCTTGGTGGTGCCGACCGAGGTGAAAACCCACCACAGCGCACCCGCGACGATGAGCGCGAGGATCAGCCCGATCACGAGCACCACGATGTGCCGCGGCGTGAACCAGCGACCGGGACCCGAGTTCTGGGTCAGGTCTGGTGCGGTCATCAGCCGACCCCCGTTCCGGCCTGGTTCTCCATGGCCTGCTTGTTCGGCGGCCGCGTCGTGTTCTGCTGCGGCAGTGCCGGCGGAAGGAGGTTCACGACCGACGACTCGAACCATCGACCGTTGCCGAGCACGTTCGCGTACAGGCGGTAGAAGGGCGCCATGTACTTGATCGAGTCGCGGATGTTCTGGTTCTGCCGCTGCAGCAGCTCGTTCACGCCCTTCAACGCGTCGAGCGCCGGTCCGATCTGTTCCTCGTTGTCGCGCACGATGCCGGTGAGCGAATCACCAAGGCTCGTGGTGCTGGCCAGCAACGCCGAGATGTTGCGCTGGCGGTTGTTCAGCTCGTCGAGCAACTGACCGGCGCCGCCGATGAGGCGCACGAACTCCTCGTTGCGGTCGGCCAGGATCTTCGAGGTGTCCTTCGTCGCGGCGAGCAGTCGCTGCACCTCTTGGTCGCGGCTCGAGATCGTCTGCGACAGACGGGCGATGCCGTCGAGCGCCGGTCCCGTGGTACCCGCGGTCCCCGAGAAGGTGTCCGACAGCACGCGCATCGACTCGGCCAGCTGGTCGTTGTCGAGTTCGCCGATCTGCTCGGCCGCACCGGAGAACGCCTCGATGACGTCATACGGGGCGACCGTGTCGGTCAGCGGGACGTCGGGATCGGCGGGCTCGCTGCCACGCGGATTCAACGACAGGAACTTCTGACCGAGGATCGTCTTGATCTGGATCGTCGCCTGGGTCTGGTCACCGATCCAGGTGTTCTCCACCCGGAAGGTCACGTTGACGCGGTCCCCGTCCAGGGTGACGTCGTCGACCTCGCCCACCTTCACGCCCGCGACGCGGACCTCGTTGCCCGGCTTGAGGCCGGCGGCCTCGGTGAACTTCGCCGTGTAGCGCGCACCCGCGCCGAGCAGCGGCAGTTCGGCGAGATAGAACGAGCTGAGTCCGAGCATCATCAGGATGAGGATGCCGATGGCGCCGATGCTGACCGGGCTGCGCCGGCCACCGAAGCGCCGGTGCGGATGCTGCACCGGGGCGTCAGCCGCGTCGCGTTCGTCGTCGTTCACATTCGGGTCACGCGGGTTCGGATCGTTGTTGTCTGCCATCGTGGTCACCCCCCTGGCCGGTCGTCGGCCCAGCAGCGCGTCGCCGCACTGGTGTAGAGCACATGGTTGATGTCGGGCAGCGGGACCAGCGGTTGCGTCAGCACCGGCGACTTGCCGTTGCCCGCCACCACGTCGATACCGCACAGGTAGAACTGGAACCAGGAGCCGAATGTCGCTGCGCGGCCGATCTTCTGGAGCTTGATCGGCAGATTGGTCAGCGTCTCCTCGATGTCCTCGTCGCGCGCGTTGATCTGGTCGGCGAGCGACTTCAGGCCGGCGATGTCGCCCTGGATGGACGGCCGTGTCGCACCGAGGATGTTCGCCGTGACCGAGGTCAGGTTGGAGACCGAGGTGATCGCCGAACCCACCGAACCGCGTTGCGCCGCAAGGCCTGTCACGAGCTTCTCGGTGTTGTCGAGCAGGCTGGTGAACTGTTCGTCGTTGCGGTTGACGGTGTCGAGGACCTTGGTGAGGTTCGTGATCAGCTCACCGATGACCTTGTCCTTGTCGGCGATCGCGTTCGTCAGATCGGCGGTGTCGCTGACCAGACGGGTGATCGAACCGCCCTGACCGTCGAAGATCGCGATGATCTGCTCGGTCAGCTTGTTCACGTCGGAGGCCGAGAGCTGCTGGAACAGCGGCCGGAATCCGTTGAACAGCTCGGTCAGGTTGACCGGCGGGTGGGTGTCCTTGACACCCGGGTTCAGGCCGAAGGTGTGCCCCTGCGCGACCGTCTGCGACGGATCGCCCGCCCCGCGCTCGAGCGCGAGGTACCGGAGCCCGGTCAGGTTGCGGTAGCGGATGAAGAGCTGGGTCCCGTCCGGCAGCCGGTCGCGGTCGACGTTGAACGCGACCTTCGCCTTGTTGCGGTCGTAGACCTCGACGCTCTCGACCTGTCCCACACGCACACCGGCGATGCGCACGTCGTCGCCCGGGTTGAGCAGCGTGGCGTCGGTGAAGACGGCGTTGAACTTCGCGTCCCCGTCACCGCCCGCATTGGCGATGGTGACGGCGAGCAGACTCGTGGTCACCACCGTGACCACGCCGAAGATGACCAGCTTGATCAGCGGTCCGACGATCGACTTCATTTGATGTCGACCTTCGCACCCTGCAGCGCACCGCCGCCGATCATGGTCACCCAGGTGGGCACCTCTTCGGGCGCCTTGCCCGAGGTGGCGCCGTAGATGACCTGCAGCTGCTTGCGGTAGTCCGGGTCGTCGAACGGGTTGGACTCCACTGCGACCGGCTTCGCGCCCGGCGCCGCCGAGACCGACCCGGCGGGCACGCCGCTGAATTGCGGCTGCGGCAGCTCGGGCATCGTGCGCGGGCCGGGGTTACGGGACGGGGGCTGGTAGCTGCCGTCGGCGAGCGAACCACCCGGGTACTGCGGGAACGGGCGGTTGCCACCCATCTTGGGGTCGTAGCACACGGCCGGCGGATCGAGGTCCATGAAGCGGGGTTCGTCCTGGTTCGGTAGGTAACGGCCACGGGGATTGGCGAACTGGAGGTTCACGCGCACACCCGGATTCTTGGTGCCCTGGCCGACGATCTTGCGCGACTCCGGGATCAGACCCGCGAAGTTGCGGAAGGTGCACACGAACGCCGGTGACTGCTTGGCGAGTCCGACGAGGAGTTCCTCGGAGTCGACGGCCAGGTCGATGAGGTCGGTGCGGTTGGCACGCAGCCAGCCGGTCAGGTCGTCGGACGCGACACCCAGGGTGGCGATGAGGGTCCGCAGGTCGTCTTGGCGTTCGACGATGGTGTTCGTCGTCGTGCGCAAGGAGTCGAGCGCGTCGACCACGTCGGGCAGCGCCTCGGAGTAGGTCTGCGAGAAGCTGGCCAACCCCTCGAGGGTGCCCTCGAGTTCGGGGAGGTTCTCGTTGATCTCGCCGAAGATCTGGTCGAGTTCTTCCAGCGTCGTCCCCAGCTGCTCGCCGCGGCCAGACAACGCCGACGAGAGCGAGGTCAGCGTGGCGTTCAGATCCTGCGGCGGGATCGCCTCGAGGACCGGGAGCAGCTTGTCGAACAACTGCTGGATCTCCAGCGCGTTGCCGCTCTGGTCGGTCTGGATCGTCGCACCGTTGCTCAGCGTCGGCCCGGAGTTGTCCTCCGGCACCTGCAGGGCGACGTAGCGCTCGCCGAACAGGGTCTTCGGCAGGATGCGCGCGGTGGTCTCGGCCGACAGCGTCGACGCCTGATCGGGGTTGAGTCCCAACACGACTTCGACGGAACCGTCGGGTCCGGGCTTGACCTCGCGCACCTCGCCGACGGTCATGCCGCGGGCCTTGACGTCGGCGTTCGCCGGCAGCGCGTTGCCGGTCGAGTCGGTCAGCAACGTGACGTCGGTGAACTCGGTGAACGTCTTGTTGAACTTGGTGATCGTCAAGGTGAGGAACAACGCGACGACGAGGAAGAAGACGAGTCCGAGCAACCGTTTACGCAGCAGCGTCACGCTAACCTCCCACTCGCACGGTTGTCGTGGTGCCCCAGATCGCCAGGCCGAGGAAGAAGTCCAGGACCGCGATCAGCACCAGAGCCGCTCGAACCGCGTGCCCGACGGCCACGCCCACACCCGCGGGACCGCCCGAGGCGTAGTAGCCGTAGTAGCAGTGCACGAGGATGATCACGAACGCGAAGACCAGCACCTTGCCGAACGACCACAAGACGTCGGCCGGTGGCAGGAACAGGTTGAAGTAGTGGTCGTAGGAGCCGCCGGACTGGCCGTTGAAGACCGTCGTCACCACGCGGGAGGCGAGGTACGCCGACAGCAGGCCGAGCACGTACAGCGGGATGACCGCGATGAAACCGGCGATCACTCGGGTCGACACCAGGAACGGGATCGACGGCACGGCCATCGTCTCCAGCGCGTCGATCTCCTCCGAGATCCGCATGGCGCCGAGCTGGGCGGTGAAGCCGCAGCCGACAGTCGCCGACAGCGCGAGACCCGCCACCAGCGGCGCCACCTCGCGGGTGTTGACGTAGGCGGAGAGGAAGCCGGTAAGGGCCTGCGACCCGATCTGGTCGAGCGCGGCGTACCCCTGCAGGCCGACCACGACGCCGGTGAACCCCGACATCAGCACCATCACGCCGATGGTGCCGCCGATGACCGCGAGTCCGCCCGATCCGAACGCGACTTCGGCGAGCAGGCGAAGGACCTCGCGCGTGTAATGCACGATCGTCTTCGGCATCCACGCGAGCGTCCGGCCGTAGAACGACATCTGCTCGCCCGCGCCGTCGAGCACCTTCAGCGGCTTGCCCAGCTGCTTGCGGGCCTCGTACATGTAGTACTCGGGCCGGCTCTTGGCGATGGTCACACCGCCCCCACCATCGGTCACGTCTAGCTCCCCTTCGGTGGGACGACCTGCAGGTAGACCGCAGTGATGATCAGGTTCGCCAGGAACAGCAGCAGGAACGTGATGACGACACTCTGGTTGACCGCGTCACCCACGCCCTTCGGACCGCCCTTGGGGTTGAGGCCCTTGTACGAAGCCACGACGCCGGCGAGCACACCGAAGATCGCGGCCTTGAGGGTCGAGACCCAGAGGTCGGGCAGCTGTGCCAGCGCACCGAACGACGCGAGGTAGGCGCCCGGCGTACCGCCCTGGACGACCACGTTGAAGAAGTAACCACCACCGATGCCGATGACCGCGACCAGACCGTTGAGCAGCATCGCGACCAGGACCATCGCCAGCACGCGCGGTACGACGAGGCGCTGGATCGGGTTGATGCCGAGCACCTCCATCGCGTCGATCTCCTCGCGGATGGTGCGCGAGCCGAGGTCGGCGGCGACGGCCGATCCGGCCGCACCCGCGATCAGCAACGACGTCACCAGCGGCGAACCCTGCTGGATGACGACGAGCACGCTGGCCGCGCCGGTGTAGGACTCCGCACCGAGCTGCTTGATCAGCGAACCCGTCTGCAACGAGACGATCGCGCCGAACGGAATCGCGATCAGTGCGGTGGGCAGGATCGTCACGCTGGCGATGAACCACGCCTGCTGGATGAACTCCCGCCACTGAAACGGGCGCACAAAGGTCTGGCGTGCAACATCGACGAAGAGCTGAACAATATTGCCGGTCTGTGACAGGGCACCTGTCCCGGCTTGCGCGATTCGGTCGACGCCACGCGTGGTGGCACTGCTCATCCCTAGGGTGTCCGCCCTTCGTTCCCATCAGCACGATGGCTGGGCTTGGTCAGTGCATCACCGGGTGTGTGCCACTGTTCGGTCGGGGCATCGCTGCCGCCGTAGTCGATGACATCGGTCTTGGAGTCCGCGACGGCGACGTTGCCCGGCGCGGTGGTCCACTCGTTGCCGGAATCGTTGTTGCCGGACGGGCCGTTGCCGTTCGCCATGTTGTCGGCGTGCGCGCGGCTCTCCTCGCGGATCTGGTCTTCCTGCTCCTGGCTGCGGCGGATCGCCTCCTGGGCGTTCTGGGGCAGGTCGGGCAGCATCGCGTGCACACGCTCGCGGTGCCGGGCGATCGCCTTGCGTTCGGGCATACCGGGATTGGGCTGCACCTGCGGGATGATCTCGGTGAAGTCCTCCTTGGTACCACCACCGGAGATACCCGCGGCCTGCATCGCCTCTTCCTGCTTCTGGACCGCCTCGTCCTTCTCCTCGGACATACCGATCGGACCGAACCGGTCACCGGAGAGGAACTGCTTGACCACCGGCTGCTCCGAGGTCAGCAACTGCTCCCGCGGGCCGAACATGACGAGTTCCTTGCGGAACAACATGCCGATGTTGTCCGGGATCGTCCGCGCGATATTGATGTTGTGGGTCACGATCAGGATCGTGGCGTCGATCTGGGCGTTGATGTCGATGAGCAGCTGCGAGATGTAGGCGGTACGCACCGGATCCAGACCCGAGTCCGGCTCGTCGCAGAGAATGATCTGCGGGTCGAGGACCAGCGCGCGCGCCAGCCCGGCGCGCTTGCGCATACCGCCGGAGATCTCGCCCGGGAGTTTGTCCTCGGCACCGGTCAGACCGACGAGGTCGATCTTCTCCATCACGATGTCGCGGACCTCGTTCTCCTTCTTCTTCGTGTGCTCACGAAGCGGGAACGCGATGTTGTCGAACAGGCTCATCGACCCGAACAGCGCGCCGTCCTGGAACAGCACACCGAACAGCTTGCGGATCTCGTAGAGCTCCTTGGCCGAACACTGCGTGATGTCGGTCCCGTCGATGATCACCGACCCCTGCTCCGGATGCAGCAGCCCGATCAGGGTCTTCAGGAACACCGACTTACCGGTACCCGACGGACCCAGCAGCGCCGAAACCTCCCCCTCCGGCAGGGTCAGAGTGACATCACGCCAGATGTTCTGCGAACCGAACGACTTGGTGAGTCCTTCGACGCTGACCTCAACACCCACAACTTCCTCCAGACGATCGCTGCCCCCGAGGCGGCCACGGTGTGACCGCGCACCAACCGGCGGCATTTGTGGTTGGGGTCACTGTAACCGACCCCTCCCCGCCCACAACGCCGCCGCGTGGTTCTCGGTGATGGCTGCGGGAAACCTACCGCCCGGTAACTCTCGCCGCGACGATGACAATATCCGATGGTTCGCGGTGAGGGAAGTCGGGCCGGCCCCTCGATGTGACGGCCACCGCAGACCCGGGCTTCACCTTCGGAACACGATCCGACGGCCGATGACCACCCTCGAAGTCGATGGGCGGTGGCGTCGGAATGATGTCGGAAACGATATCGGTTGCTCGGTCTCCGGCGTTAGCGCGGAGGTGCGGCTCAGGCAGCTGTGTGACCGAACTTCGCCAGCCACGGCCGCAAGAGGCCGACGAGCTCGCCGGATTCCAGTGTCGCCCACGTCCAACGGATCACGACGATCCCTTGGGCGCGGAGGGCGTCCTCGCGCCGCTTCTCTCGGATCAACACATCCCGAGGGGATTCGCCCGGACCCACGAGTCCGTACTTCTGGAGACCGTCGAACTCGCCGATGATTCGTCCATCCCAGTCGAAGTCGGCCCGCGCCTCGCCGTGCGGCGTCTGGAACGTGTGCTGCAGGCGCGGCGTCGGCAGTCCGGCCAGAACCATCTGCGCTCGGCTCCACGACTCACCGACACTCTCGGCGCGCGCGTCGGCAACATCCAGCGCCTGACGTGCGACACCGACGTTGCGCCAGCCTGCGCGGCTGTCGACCATCGCGGACATCAGCCCAGGATCCGCCCCCATGCGCAGCGCCTGGTCGAAGACGACGAGCGCTTGAGCGAAGTCGCCGGACATGGCGATGTCCACCGCGGTGCGTTCGGCGCGGGTGACCAGGACACCTTCGACGACCACCGTCTCATCTCTGCCCAGTGGGCCGTTATGGACGTGGCGGTGCCCACGGACGAACCCGCCGCTCGAACTCGACGGCTTGGTGAGGTGGACCGTCTCACGCTGAGGATGCAGTGTCGCGAGGCCGAGAAGAGCGGCAGCGGACTGATGGCTGAGGGTCGCGACACCGCGGTCTCGCGCGGAGGTGGCGACGGCGATCGACCGCTTCCGATAGAGCCTGTCGGCGCCGTCGGGGCCGTCGAACTCCGCCGACGCGGCGATCCACACGCCCGGCGCGAGACGGACGAGTGCTCCCCGTGCGACTGCAGCGGTGACCACGCCATCGCCGATACCCGCCCGGAGTGTCGCCTCTCGACGGATCAGCCCGTGGCGGTCGGTGGGAAAACTGTCAGCAGGGAACCAGGCCATGCGTCTTGGACGCACACGACCCCGTCTCGGTTGCATCCCATTCCGGATTTCTCCCTGCGCACCGTGCGCCGAGCCCCCGGATCGAGGTCGCATGCGATGTCAATCCGTCCGCGCGACTTCGATCGAGGTCGCACCGACGGATCGATGTCGCGTGCGACTTCAATCCGGGGAGACCGCCGGCCGAAGCCGCAGCAGGCCGACGAGTTCGCCGCGGACCGAGGGCGAGGGGCGCAGACAGCAGACAGCAACGAGCCCGGGACAGCAGTGCCGTCCCGGGCTCGTGAAACGCTTGCGCGTGAGTCGGTCTTACTTGACCGAAACCTTGGCGCCGGCCTCTTCGAGCTTGGCCTTGGCAGCCTCGGCGGCCTCCTTGTCGACCTTCTCCAGCAGGGCCTTCGGAGCGCTCTCGACGAGGTCCTTGGCTTCCTTCAGGCCCAGGCCCGAGACGACCTCGCGGACGACCTTGATGACCTGGATCTTCTTGTCGCCGGCACCCTCGAGGATGACGTCGAACTCGTCCTGCTCGGCAGCGGCCTCGGCGCCACCGGCAGCCGGGGCACCGGCAGCGGCGACGGCGACCGGAGCCGCAGCGGTGACCTCGAAGACCTCTTCGAACTTCTTCACGAAATCGCTGAGCTCCAGCAGGGTCAGTTCCTTGAACTGATCGATGAGCTCGTCAGCGGTGAGCTTCGCCATGGTTGGCGTCCTTCCTGTCAGTCCCCGTACGGGGCTTTGGTGTTCATCCCCGTACGGTTCGGGGATTGGTGTGGTGCGGCGGACGACCTATTCGGTCTCGCCGGCTTCGTTCTTCTTCTCCTGCAGGGCCGCGGCCAGGCGCGCCACCTGCGAAGCCGGCTGGTTGAACAGACCGGCGGCCTTTGCCAAGTTGCCCTTCATGGCACCGGCGAGCTTGGCCAGCAAGACCTCACGGGTCTCAAGGTCGGCGATCTGCTCGATCTCGGCAATGGACAGCGCGCGGCCGTCCATGTACCCGCCCTTGATGACCAGCGCCTTGTTGTCCTTGGCGAACGTCTTGATCGCCTTCGCGGCCACGACCGGCTCACCTTCGATGAAGGCGATGGCGGTCGGACCGGTGAACAGCTCGTCGAGCCCTTCCACGCCCGCCTCAGCAGCGGCACGCTTCACCAGGGTGTTCTTGGCGACGGAGTAGGTTGCACCCTCACCGAGGGAACGTCGCAACGTGCTGATCTGGGTGACGGACAGGCCACGGTATTCCGTGACAACCGTCGCCGTGGAGCTCTTGAACTGCTCCGCGATCTCCGCAACTGCGGCGACCTTTTCGGACTTGGCCATACTTCGCCTCCTCTCCTCGTCACTATGAGTTGGTCGAGTCCAACGAAAGAGCGACGGGCATCGGGAGGCGATCGAGGGCGAAGATGACAAACGCCCCGGCACACAGGCACGGGGCGTGAACGCACACACTGTTCGTGTGGAGCGACATTCCTCGTTCATCCTGCGTGGGCCGGCGACCTCGTCGCGCCTTCGTCCGGGAAATCCCGACGACCAACGGTCTCTGGTTGAACCGATACGACGCACGGGTGTGCATCACATCGACGACTAGGCTACGCGGACGTGGACGAACAATCCAAATCGTCGGACCTGCGGGACCCCAACGCCCGCGCACAGGCCGCCGCGGACGCCATCTACGACCGTCACCTGCAGCGGGCCTTCTGGCTGCCGGGGACACGTGCCGGAGCTGTCGCCTGGCCCATCGGGCGCGTGCAGGCCCAGTTCGGATCCTGGCATTACTGGTGGCAGGCACACCTCGTCGACCTGCTCGTCGACGCCGCTATCCACCGTGTCGGCTCGGACCGCTCCTTCGACCCCGACGTCGCCGACGACGCCAACCGGCTGCTGCGCGGCATCCGGGTCCGCAACGGCGGCCGCTGGACCAACAACTATTACGACGACATGGCATGGCTGGGACTGGCCATCGAACGCGCCGACCGGCACCTGCACCTCGACCATGCGAGCGGACTCCGCGTCCTCGCCGGGCAGATGCTCGACGCCTGGGTACCCGCGGACGGCGGCGGCATCCCCTGGCGCAAGGCCGATCAGTTCTTCAACGCACCGGCCAACGGCCCGGCCGCGATCCTGCTGGCACGCACGGGTCACGTCGAACGCGCCGTGGCGATGTGCGACTGGATGGACGCCAACCTCGTCGATCCCGACACCCATCTGGTCATCGACGGTCTCAAGAAGCTGCCCGACGGTTCACTGAAACCCGAGACCGGCACCTATACCTACTGCCAGGGCGTCGTGCTGGGCGCCGAACTCGAGGCGTTGCGGGCGACCGGAGATCGCCGGCACCTCGACCGACTGGCCCGCCTCCTCGGCGCCGTCGAACGCCACTCGTGCACCGACGGGGTGATCAACGGCGGGGGCGGTGGCGACGGAGGCCTGTTCCACGGTGTGCTGGCCCGCTACCTCGCACTCATCGCCACCGACCTGCCCGAGGTCGACGGTTCGGATGAACTCCGTACGCGGGCAGCCCGGATCGTGACCCGTAGCGCGGACGCCGCATGGGCTCATCGCACCGAGGTCGCCGGACGGGTGATCTTCTCCAGCGACTGGCGACGAACCGCGGTGATCCCGACCGACGCCGGCACGAAAGCCCAGTTCGTGGCGGGCGCCGTCAATCCGTCCGAGGTCCCGGAGCGGGATCTGTCGGTGCAGTTGTCGGCGTGGATGGTGCTCGAGGCGGCGGCCGCCATCGACCTGGGTTTATCTGAATGTGACCAGGAACACACGCGGGCATGACCAAAAGACGCCACCTCGTTAGCCATCCGATACCGCCGCTGAGTTATCCTTCAGCGACTACGTGAAGTGACCTGGACCACACTGTAATCCGCAGCCAGCGGACGGGCCGGGAAGCAAGCGACCGACACGACGGGGTGTCGGTGTCCACCCGGCCGTCTCGATCCGTGCAACAACTCGCGGGTGCGACACCTCATCCCAGGCAGGGTGATGCACCATGACGTACCAGCTGGATCCCACACAGCCGCGCGCCCGTGTCGCTCCGTCGACACGAACCCGCACCACTGGTGCGCCGCATTTCGGCACGCTCCCGCTGGGTGATCCCACCGGCGGCGCCGACGGTATCCGCTGGCGCGAGCAGGTCGACGGCAAGCAGCTCTACCCGCGCGTCGTCATCGACCGGAACGTCTCCATCACCATGAGCGACGGCGTGGTCCTGCGCGCCACGGTCATCCGGCCCGCCAACCGGTTCGGGCAGACGATCCTCACCCCCTATCCCGCGGTCATCAACATCAACCCGTACAACCGCGCGGCCATCGACTTCATCGACCAGACCCTCCACGCCCCCGTCCTCGGCAAGGCACTGCACACCGCGTCCCGGTCGATGGACGCGACGGGCACGGCCCTCGAGGGACTCACGACGCTGACACAGACCCTGTCGGGCGGGGTCTTCGACGTCTTCGGCATCAATCGCAACCTGGTACGCAGCGGGTACGTGCAGGTCGTCGTCGACGTCCGCGGAACCGGCGCGAGCCTGGGCAAATGGCAGATCCTCGGTCCTCGCGAGCAGCAGGACTCGGTGGAGGTCATCGATTGGGTGACCGAGCAGGAGTGGTGCGACGGGACCGTCGGGATGGCCGGCTGGTCGTACTCGGCGATCAACTCGCTGCAGGCCGCGGACAAGCGGCCGCCACAGCTGAAAGCCGTGTTCGCCGTAGAGGGTTGCGACGACCTGGTGCGCGACATCTACATCACCGGCGGCATGCCGTCGGCCTTCATCCCGGTGTGGTT
This sequence comes from Gordonia sp. NPDC127522, assembly GCF_042672305.1. Classification (NCBI taxonomy): domain Bacteria; kingdom Bacillati; phylum Actinomycetota; class Actinomycetes; order Mycobacteriales; family Gordoniaceae; genus Gordonia; species Gordonia sp. NPDC127522. The sequence goes on along the minus strand of NZ_JBHXVK010000001.1, from coordinate 630,632 downwards.
GTCCGCGGTCAACATGCTCAAGTGGGTTCCCAACCCCGCCAACGTGATCCGCGACCTCGTGCGCGGCGACGCGGTGCGCTGGGCGATCGACCGGGTGAAGTCCCCGGCCACCGAGATCCCCTCGCTGCTGTGGGGGTTCCTGACCGCCCGTGATCCACGCATCTTCGACGACCCGTACTTCGACGCCCGCGACCCGATCGTCGACCGCATCGAAGCACCCACCTTCACCGTCGGCGCCTGGCATGATCTGTTCGGCCGCAGTGCAACCGGGGTGTACGAGCGCCTGCAGATGGAGCCGGGCCGCAAGCAGATGATCGTCGGCGACGGCTATCACCTCGACGTGGGGTCGGGATACGGCGGCAAGTTCGCTCCCCCGCGCCTGGACGTCCTCGAACGCGCGTGGTTCGACCGCTGGCTCAAGGGGCACCGCAACGGGATCGAGTACTACGGGCCGGTCACCATGCTGCAGCAGGGCGGTGCGTGGACCGCGGGCCAGAGCTTCCCGCGTCCCGGGGTGGCCCCGACGCGGCTCTACCTGACTGCCGAACCGTCGTCGACCGCCGACCATTGCGTCCACGACGGTTCGCTGAGCACCACTCCCGCACAGGGTGTTTCGTCCCTTCACGTACGTCCGGACACTCGGGGGCTCCGGTCCCGGGACATGACCCAGGTGACCGCGGGGGCGACGCTGGCCCTCGGCGCGGACTTCGCCCGGGATGCGCGATACCAGGAGCGGGGCGCGTTGTCGTTCACCACGGAGCCGGTCGGAGAGGCCACTCCGATCAGCGGCGCCATGAACCTGCGCCTCAACGTCGCCACCACGGCACACGAGGCCGTCTGGGCGGTGACCGTGAACGACGTCGCGCCCGACGGTACGTCGGTCGTCCTGACCAACGGCGCACTGTCGGCGTCGAATCGCGCACTGGATCAATCGAAGTCGACGTACGCCGACGACGGCAGCCTGCTCTCGGCGCACCACTATCTGTCCCGCAAGCGCAAGCTGCCGGTGCCCGTCGACGAACCGATCCGCCTCGACGTCGATCTCGTCCCCACCGACGCGGTCCTGCAGCCGGGCCATCGGCTCCGGGTCGACGTCTACGCCGCGAGTCTCCCGCGCTACCTGACGCTCGTGCCCGACCTCATCAAGGCACGCGGCCGCCGACACCAGCGCCTGGTCCTCGACCCCGACCACCCGAGCCACCTGACGCTGCTGGCCGGCGACGGGCTGCGCTGAGGTCGTTCACCCCACCCCGGAATCCGACAGCACGACGCGATAGACGAACGCGGCTTCCGGCCCCAGTACGAGCCCGACGAGTTCGATGAGCGTCAGCACGAATCCGCGCCCGTGAGCCTGGCCGGTCGTGCCGTCGAGGTGATGGGCGAGCTCGTGCAGCACCACCAGTTCACGCAGCGCCCAGCGTCCGTCGGCCGCGGACGGGATGGCGATCTCGGCGGCGACCGGCACACCGTTGGATCTGCGAACCCGCGCCGCGTAGTGCGCGGACCGCTGGCCGCGCCGTTCGCGGACCGACACCGGGTGCGACGCGCGCTCGAAACTCGATCGCACACCCGGCAGCGCGAGCACGCGGCCCACGTAGTCGTCGACGGCGTCGATCGAGGCGAAGCGCGCCTCCGCGGGGAGGGTGACCTCGGTGCCGGCGAGTTGCACCGTCCGTGACGACGATACGTTGTCGAACAGGCGATGCACGAGGTGCTCGGCCTCATAGAATCGTGCGCGCCCGGTGTCCCGTTCACTCACGGCATCGCCGATGATGAGAGACCCGGCGCCGGGAGCGAAGCGAGCGGGCCGACGATCCTCGGCGCCGGGAGCGAAGCGAGCGGGCCGACGATCCTCGGCGCCGGGAGCGAAGCGAGCGGGCCGAAGCTCACCCCGGAGCCGATGGGAGACTTCATGCGCCGTCCCGACCTCGATGCCGTACGCGAGCGCGTGATGCGGCTGCCCGGCGCCTCCCTGATGCTCCGCATCGTCATCGACATGGCTCGGGGCAATCTCACCGACCGGTCGATGACCCTGGCCGCGCAGGCCTTCACCTCGATCCTCCCGGTCGTGATCCTGGTGCTCACCCTGCCGGGCGCCAGCGTCGTCGACGACGCACTCACCCAGCTCGGTATCCCCGTCAGCAGTCTCGACACGCCCACGATCGACGACCCGACCTCGGCGACGACCTTCGGCATCGTCGGTGCGCTGATGACCATCGCCGGCGCCACCTCCCTGTCCCGTGCCCTCGGCCGAATGTATGTGTCGATCTGGGACGTCGCCAAACTGCCGTGGAGCAGCTTCTGGCGATGGGTCGTCGTCGTCTTCCTCATCCCCGCCGCGGTCACCGTGCAGGGTCTGTCCACCGGAGTGGAGGCCACCTCGCTGTTCGGCATGCACATCGGCGATCGGGGCGTCCTGGGAATCGGGCTCATCGTCGCCGTGACCGTGTTGATCTGGTCGGTCACCTTCACCGCGATCCCGCGGCTCCTGGTCTCGTCGCAGGTACCGATGAGGCTGCTCGTCCTCAACGGCCTCGGTACCGGCATCCTCATCACCGCCCTGCTCGCCGGCAGCCGCGTCGCACTGCCGACCCTCGCGGCGGGCACCATCCGCAGTTACGGCACCCTCGGTGTCGTCTTCGTCGCGATCAGCTGGCTGTTCGTGTTCGCACTCATCCTCGTCGTCACCGCCATCGTCGTGCACGCCGTGGCAACGGACGAGGGTCGTCTGGGCCGGTGGGTGCGGCGGTGGGCCGGCACACCGACACCGTTCGTCCCGCACCCGTCTGCATCCTGGTACGACCGGCCTCCCGGGAGTCCGGTGGACGCCCCGCCCACGCGCGTGGAGCCCTAACCCTCCAAAGCACCACGCGCACCGCCGAACTCGCGGTCGGCGCCGATCTTCGCGCGACGTCCCGCGCGGTCGCCGGCGCGGCGTGCGGCCTCCGAGTAGCCGGCCGAGGCGCTCGACGGACGCCACGTCCCGCGAGCACTCGACTTCGTCCGGTAGAAGTCGGTGACCTCGATCTCCTTGTTGCGCAACGCGACTGCCGTCGAGCGCGTGGTGTCCCCGGAGTCACGTTCGGCGGCCAGGGCCTCCGCACGCGCGGCGTCGCGGGCTTCGGCGAGACGCTTGCCGATGCGTTCGGCGAACGCCGACTGGAAGTTGAGCCGCGCCGTGATCGGCGACAACGGCTTCTCCTCGATCACCCGCCGGGCACGCCACCCGTTCCCCCGGGTGACGACCCGCGCGAACGTCTCGCCCTTGTAGGCACCCGACCGCAGGTAGGCGTCGCTGGCCGCGACCATCTGCACGATCAGCGACGTGTAGAGGGCCTCGCAGGCGTCGATGTCGGCTTCGTACCCGTAGGCGAGCACGAAGGTCGAGTTGCTCGCCACGTCGACGGTCACGTCGTTGGCGGCGGTGATGGCCACGAAGAGCTGCACATAGGTCCGCAGTCCGCGTTTGCCGGGTTCGCCGATCGCGATCTGTCGACTGATCGGGGTGACCTTCCTGCGCGCCGCGGGGTCGTGGGCACGCGCCACCGCCAGGTCGATCGACGACGCCGTCGCGAGCCGCTGGGCAGCCTGCATGAAGGTCTCGGCCTCGTGCTCGTTGTCGGTGTTCTCCGCTTGACGGAGAAGGGCGGAGATCCGGGTGAGCAGCTTGTCGTCGCGCATGTAACTCAGACTATCCAGCGGCCCGATCGGTTCCATCGGACCGCGAATTGCCTCGAGACCGGGTCTCGGCAACCCGCAGGAGGAGGGTGCAGGCGGCGATCGCGACCCCGGCCCACAACCCGGCGACACCCCAGTGACGTTCTGCGAAACCGCCGCACACCGCGCCCAGGACGAACACCGGCCACATCCAGAACACCGCCAGCCACGCCCACGGTCGATCGGTACCCAGCGAGGCGACCAGCTCGTGCGCAGACTTCACCAGCGTGCCGGTCACGTACGTCAAGCCGCCCGGCACCGCCGATGTGTGGGACAGTGCCGAGTTGATCGCGCCGGTCGCCGTCGCCACCACGATCATCCCGGCCGTCGGCGACGCGGTCAGCGCGACAACGGTGCCGGCGAGAAGCGTCACCGTCACGGCCACGAGAACCCAGACCGGCGAGTGCTGTCCGCCCCAGCGACCGAGTGCCGCGCCGCCCACGGCCCCGCCGAAGAAGGCCGCGACGAGTCCGGCGACGACCGCGATCGTCGACCACCCGCCCGCGGCCGTCGACGCTCCCAGGATCGTCGAATTGCCGGACATGAACGCGACGAAGCTGCCCTTGAGCACGACGAACGCGATGGCGTCGATGAGCCCGGCCAGGAACAGCAACGCCGCCGCGATCGCGATGTCCGGGTGGTTGCTGCTCAGGTACTTGTCGAGTCGGACCGCCATGGGCACGAATCTAACGCCTGCGTGGCCGCCGGGATGTTCGGCGGACCACCTCACTCGTCCGGCGCCCAGCGGCCGATGTCGTCGGCTCCGATCGGCCGGTCGGCGGCGGTGCGTTGGGTCATTCGCAACGCATTGCCGAACGGATCCCGGAACGCACAATCGGTGCCGTAGGGCTGGTCTTCGGGGTCCTGGGTGAACTCGACGCCGCGTGCGACGAGCGCCGCGTGGGTGCCGCGACAATCGTCGGTCGACAGGATCGTCACCGGCATCGCCCCCTGCGTCACGAGGTCGCGGATCTTCGCGGCGGTCTCGTCGGAAAGCGCGGGCGGCCCGGGCTTCTCGAGCAGGATGAGCCGGTCGGGTTGACCGGGCGGCGCGATCGTCAACCACCGCATGAAACCCATGTCGACGTCGGTGTCGACCGTGAAACCGAGTGTGCCGACGTAGAAGTCGAGTGCGACGTCCTGATCGAGGACGTAGACGGAATGGATACCGATGCCGTTGATCATGCGCCCGACGATACGACCGGCGGCCCGGCCGGCGCTTCTCCGAAATCGCTCACTTCGGCCGCTCGCGGGACCCCGGTGGCAGCATCGCTCGGCCTGGTCCACCGGCGCACGAAGCAACCGGGAACGGGAATCGGAGCGACACGCTGCCGGTAGGCCGTGGGACTGGAGCCGACGATTCGGCTGAACGTCCGGCCGAACGTGCCAGGACTGTCGTAGCCGACCAGCAACGCGACGTCGAGCACCGGGACGTCGGTGGTCCGAAGGAGGGCACAGGCCCGCTCGATGCGCCGACGCTGCAGGTAGCGGTGCGGCGTCTCCCCGAACACGGCCCGGAACCGGCGGATGAAGTGCGACGGCGACATCAGCGCGATGCGGGCGAGCGTTGCGATGTCGAGGTCGTCGGCGTAGGAGCGGTCGATGGCGTCGCGCGCACGGAGCAACCGGCGGTTCTCGTCCTCGACCTGGGTGAACACGTCACCCAGTGTGACGCACGCTCAGTGCTTCTCGCAGGCGATGCCGTCCCCGTCTCGGTCGCTCTCGGAGTTCGCCTCGTACAGTTCGTCGTCGACGGTGAACGTCGTGACCGGCGTACCCGACGTCGAGTCGACGGCGCCGGTCTTGCCGACACCGTGCGGGTAGTCGCCGCGCAGTTCGGTGCAATTGGCGTAGTCGGTTGCCGCCGCGGCGGGTGCCGCCACCATCAGCGGAGCGACCGTCATCGACGCCGCGGCCAGGAATCCGAGAACCATCTTTCGCGAGCAACGCATCGTGCTTGACCTTCTTCGTAGTGTCCCCCGACACCTCAACGTGACGAGGTGACACTACTGGGTTGGGTCGTCGAACAGCGCATGCGACGCGAAGATTGGTCCGGCCGACGGACACGCCGTCGGCCGGACCCGGGATCGGAAGGCGCGGGGTCAGCGGCGGGGTTGCTCCTTGAGCAGCGCACTGCCGAGCGGGACGCCCCAGCTGTACGTCGTGCCGACATATCCGTTCTTGGTGCGCCGAAACTCCGTACGCGCGAACCACTGGACCACCGGGTCCGCAGTGTGGGCCACGACGCCGCCGTGTGGCGTCTGCTGGATCTGCTGGCGCTGCAGATTCCACGGCCCGATCCCGAAGTAGTCGGTGTACATGCCGTTGCCGATGACCCGCGCATTCGACTCCGGCATCGGAATGAATCCGTAGATGAGTTGCTGCTGTTTGTAGTTGCCCGGCTTGATCTTGGCGTCGGAATCACCCGCGCCCACAGTCAATCCGAATACTGCTGTTCCGGCGATCAACGCCCCCGCTATCAATCTCTTCACGACGGCAGACGCTAGCAGCGTCGACGTCGGGTTCCATCTCGCTCTCCACAGCCTCCGGCAAGCCTGTCATTCGACAACGCGTATTGGTACAGTCCGCCCAGGCCACACACCGACAGCAGGGAAACGATGATCAGGAACGACGTCGAGTTCGATTCGTCCGGGACGACATGCCGGGCCTGGTGGTACCGGCCCGAGGGAACCACTCCGGCGCCGGTCATCGTGATGGCACACGGGCTCGGTGCGGTCCGGCGGATGCGCCTGGACGCGTTCGCCGAGCGCTTCACCGCCGCGGGATACTCGTGCCTGGTGTTCGACTACCGCCACTTCGGTGACAGCGACGGCGAACCGCGACAGCTGCTGTCCATTCGCCGCCAACTCGACGACTGGGCCGCGGCAATCGCCTTCGCCCGAACACTCAGCGGTGTCGACACCTCACGGATAGTGCTGTGGGGCACCTCCTTCGGCGGCGGACACGTCCTCGTCGCGGGCGAACGCGACGGCCGGGTGGCCGCGGTGATCTCCCAGTGCCCCTTCACCAGTGGAATAGCTTCCACCGCCGCCCTGGGAGTGGTGTCCGGGACGAAGGTGACCGTGCGCGCGCTCGCGGATCTGGCAGGTTCGGCACTGGGCCGTCCGCCGGTCACCGTCGGCCTCGCCGGTGCGTCCGGCTCGGCCGCCCTGATGACGGCACCCGACGCGGTGACGGGATACCTGCCGCTGGTGCCCGACGACCTGGAGTTCATCAACGAGGTCGCCGCGCGGGTCGGTCTCGCCATCCCGCTGCACACGCCTGGTCGGGCATTGCGAAAGCTCACCTGTCCCACGCTCGTGTGCATCTGCGACGAGGACACCGTGGCGCCGGCCGGACCTACTGCCCGGTACGCCCGCCGCGCCCCGGCAGCGCGAGTGATTCGTTATCCGGCAGGACATTTCGACATCTACATCGGCGACGACTTCGAGCGGGTGGTCGCCGATCAGCTAGAGTTCTTGCGCGGGACCGTCCCCGTGTGACGTCAGAACCCGAACCGCGCCTGCATCCCGCGCAGCGTTTCCGCCGATGCCAGCAGGCCCGCCCGCTCGGAGTCCGACAACGGGACATCGAGCCGGGTCTGGGCACCACCGCGGTCGACGACGGTCGGCAACGAGAGGCACACGCCGTCGAGCCCCTCGATGCCGTCGGCGCGCGTCGACACCGGCAGCACCCGGTGTTCGTTGTTCAGGATCGCCTCGACGATGCGCGTCGAGGCCAGACCGATCGCGTAGTTCGTCGCCCCCTTGCCCTCGATGATGGTGTACGCGGCGTGCACGACCTCGTGGTGAATACGTTCGCGCGCAACGGCGTCCATCGCCGGACGGCCGGGCAGCGGCGTCCACGAGGTGAGCGGCACGCCCCCGATCGACGCCGAACTCCACAGCGGGATCTCGCTGTCGCCGTGTTCGCCGACGATGTAGGAGTGCACGCTCTGCACCGCGACCCCGCAGTGTTGCGCGATCAGGAATCGCAGCCGGGACGAGTCCAGTACCGTGCCCGACCCGAAGACCTGGTGCGGTGACAGCCCGCTGATCTCCTGGGCGGCGTAGGTGACGATGTCGACGGGATTGGTGACCATCACATAGATCGCGTTCGGGGCCACCGCCAAGACCCCGGGGAGGATGGCGCGTGTCAGACCGATTGTCGCCTCGGCCAATTCGAGGCGCGACTGCCCGGGTTTCTGCTTCGCGCCGGCGGTGAACACGACGACGTCGGCGTCCGCGCACACCGACACGTCGTCGGATCCGATGATGTCCGCCCGCGGCACGAACTCGAGGCCGTGGGACATGTCGAGCACCTCGGCGGTCACCTTGGCAGCGTTGATGTCGAGGAGGGCGATGGTCCGTGCGACACCTCGGATGAGGGACGAGTAGGCGATCGCGGTGCCCACCGCACCCGCCCCGATGATGGCCAGTTTCGTGTCTCGTACGTCCATCGGTTCACCGTTTCCGCGTCGGGTTCATCGATCGTCGGCCCCCAGCGTAGGTGCTCGCGTGTCGGCTGTCCGGGCACCGATGTCACGCATCGTTGCGCCCAGAACCACGAACTGCGACATCTGACTCAGATGTCGCAAATCGTTGTTGGTATGTTCAGCCCCGAGAACGGTCACACCCGCACACGTGGGTGTCAGGGAACCCGGTGTGAATCCGGGACTGGCGCGCAACGGTATGGGAGACGGATTCGGCGCGGACACCGGGGCGACCCGGGAAGGCGCCGGCCCCACGATCCCGAGTCCGATTACCGGCCGTTCTCGCTCGAGTCCATCGTGTATCTCGCGCACAGATACCCAGACCGATAGGCAGTACCACCCGTGTCCCGTCGTACCGACGGCACGACCGAGAGCGCGACCGCCCCGTCGGTCCGGCGACTCCCGTCGACGCCGCTAGCCGCAGTACTGTTCGTCCTCACCCTCCTCAGCATCGCCCTGGCCACCGCTTTCGGCGCGGAGACGATCCCCGTCGGCGACGTGTGGCACACCGTCGTCGGCCGGATGACCGGGGCCGAGCTCGACTCCGCGCACGCCGTCATCATCTGGGATCTCCGGTTGCCCCGGTCCGTGCTGGCCGCGCTGGTCGGTGCCGGGCTGGCGCTGGCCGGCGCACTCATGCAGGCCCTGGTCCGCAACCCGCTGGCCGAGCCGTACCTGCTGGGTGTGTCCGCCGGCGCGGCGGTCGGGGCCACCGCGGTGATGACCCTCGGCGTGCTCGCGGGACTGGGCGTCTGGGCGCTGTCCGGCGGGGCGCTGCTCGGCGCGCTGGCCGCCACCGTCACGGTGTACCTGGTGGCCCGCGCCCAGGGCGGGCTGACCGCGCTGCGACTCATCCTGTCCGGGGTGGTGTTGTCCTCGGCGTTCATGGCGTTGTCGTCGCTGCTGGTGTTCACCGCCGCGGACCCGCACGCCGCCGACAACGTGATGTTCTGGATGCTCGGCAGCGTCGCGGGCGCCACCTGGGCGAAAGTGCAGATCGCCGGGGCGGTCGTGCTGGTCACCGTCGTGGCCATGCTCGCCATCCACTCCTGGCTCGATGCCTACGCGGCCGGAACCGACACCGCGACGTCGCTGGGCGTGCCGGTACGCGCGATGCGCAACGCGCTGTTCGGTGTCCAGGGTCTCCTGGTCGGCGTGCTCGTCGCGGTGGCGGGCGGCATCGGCTTCGTCGGTCTCATCGTCCCGCACGCGGCGCGACTCCTGGTCGGCGCCACCCACCGCGCGATGTTGCCGGTGGCGGTCTGCGGCGGTGCGCTCTTCCTGGTGTGGGTCGACGTCATCTCACGGGTGGCGGCCGCACCGCGCGAGATGCCGCTGGGCATCGTGACCGGACTGATCGGGGCACCGATCTTCCTTTTCCTGATGGGACGACGCCAGTACGTGTTCGGGGGTGGCTCGTGACCGACCCCACCCGCGCATCGTCGATGTCGTTGCGCGCGAACGCGCTTGCGTGCCGTCGCGGTGGCCGCGTCGTACTGCGGGATGTCGATCTCGCGGTCCCCGCCGGCACCCGACTGGCCATCGTCGGGCCCAACGGTTCCGGCAAGACCACCCTGCTGCGCACGCTGTGCGGTCTCGAACGCCCGGTCGCCGGCACCGTCGAGGTGAACGGAGACGACCTCCACCGCATCCCCTCGCGACGCCGCGCCATGTCGATGGCGGTGGTCGGCCAGGAGGAACAGCCCTCCGCGGAGCTGACGGTCGCCGAGGCGGTCGGCCTCGGCCGGACCCCGTACCGGTCGGCCTGGTCCACCGGGAGTTCCGACGACAAGACGGTGGTCGATCGCGCGTTGATCCAGGTCGGGCTCGACGGCTGGGGCACCCGCTCGTGCACCCAGCTGTCCGGCGGCGAACGGCACCGCGTCGTCCTCGCCCGCGCGCTCGCTCAGCAGACCCCGATCCTGGTGCTCGACGAACCCACCAATCACCTGGACGCCGCCTGGCGACTACGACTGATGGAGATCCTCGACGAGCTCGACGCCACCGTGGTCGCGGCGATGCACGACCTGGACCTGGTGTTGCGTCACTTCGACTCCGTCGCAGTGGTTTCCGACGGCGGTGTCATCGTCCACGGGCCACCGGTCGAGGTGCTGACGCCGGCTCTGCTGGCCGACGTCTTCGAGGTGTCCGGCACCGTCGTCGACCATCCATCGACGGGCCTGCCCCATCTGCTCCTGAACACTCCCACCACCACACCCGCCCCCAGCACTCTGACGAAAGACATCCCGTGAGAGGACATCCTTTGACCATACGTACGTCCCGAGTCCACCCGACCGTCGCCATCGTGGCGGCGGCTCTGACGCTGGGAACTGCCACCGCCTGCGGTGCCGACAGCACTGTGGCGTCGGAAAGCACTGTCACCATATCGAATTGCGGAGCCGACGTCGCTTACCCGCAACCCCTCGACCGGTTGTTCGTCAACGACGGCGGCATGATCGCGATCGCACTCGCCGCCGGTGCCCGTGACAACATGGTGGCGGTCAGCGCGCTCGCCCGGGACAAAGACGTCCTGCGGCTCGAGTACGGACCCCAGGTCGACACCCTGAACGAGGTCGCGACCGAACGTCCCACCCTCGAGAACATCGTCGCGGCGAAACCCCAAGTGCTGTATGCCGGATACAACTACGGCATGAGCGAGTCGCGCGGAATCACACCCGAGATCCTCGCCGGACACGGCATCGACGTGTACCAGTTGTCCGAGGCGTGCCGGCAGACCGAGGGCGAGGCGCAGCGCGGCACCATGGACCCGTGGGTCGCGCTCGACACCGACCTTCGCAACATCGGCACCCTCACCGGCAATCCCGAGCAGGGCGCCGCCGCGGCCGACGAGGTGGCCGACCGCCTCGAGAAGCTGCGCGCCGCACCACAACCCGCCGCGAAACCGACGGTCTTCGTCTTCGACAGCGTCTCGGACACCATCTTCTCCTCCGGATCCTTCGGCGGCCCGCAGGGCATCATCGACGCCGCGGGCGCGCGCAACGCGACCGAGGACATCGAGGACACCTGGACCGCCGTGAGCTGGGAACGCCTCACCACCGCGGACCCCGACGTCATCGTGTTCGTCGACTATCCCGGCCAGTCGGTCGACGAGAAGATCGCCGCCCTGCGTTCGAATCCGGCGAGCCGGAATTTGAAGGCGGTGCGCGAGAACCGCTTCGTGAACCTGCCGTACGCGATGTGGGTGTCGAGCCCACTCAACATCGACGCCGCCGAGATCATGCGCGGCGTTCTCGAGAACCACGGCCTCGCACCGGAATCCGGTATCACCCCGTCCCTGGATGTCGCGCAATTGGACCTCGGGGGCAACAACTGGCTGGAGTGAGTCGCGGGACGCCCCGTTGAACACGTGGGGCCGCGGCGATCGTCATGCCGCCGCCACACGGAGAAGTCGGTGGACCCCTACCACGAGGCACCGACAAGTTACCGGCTCCGAATAGCGTTGCACAACATCAGTTTTGGCTTGCAATGCGCTCGCACCGGTGTACACTCGAACGTACATTCGCGGCAACGGTTCTCGGGGGGTGACCATGTCTGACGAACAAGCGTCGCGGCGACCGCGTGCCCTCGAGTTGGTGGCCGACCTGCACCGCATCCTCGGTGAGTTGCAGACCGTGGATCTGTCGCCGTGTACCGATGCCGAACTCGCCGACGTGGCCGCGGAGACCGAGCGCGCGATCGCGCGTCTGACCGTCGCCGGTGACCGGCAGATCGATCAGGTCGAGACTCGTGATCTGCCCCGCAAGGCCGGCTGCCGCACCCTCATGCAGTACATGACGCACCGGTTACGAGTGTCGAACCCGATGCGCCGCCGTAAGCAGATGGACGCCACCGCCCACCGGACCAGCCTCGGCGGCGAGGTCCTCCCACCCGAATACCCTTGCCTCGCCGAAGCTTTCGCACAAGGCGCGGTCGGCACCGCGCACGTGCAGGCCACCCTCGATGTCCTCGACCGCATCCCGGTCGCCGTCGACCACGACATCAAGGTCGCCGCCGAGCGGCAGATGGCCGAGATCGCCGAAGCCCACACCCCCGCTGAGATCACCCAACTCGGCGCGCGCCTGCTCGCCCACCTCGACCCCGACGGCACACTGGCCGACGATTCGGAACGCAAGAGGCGCCGCGGCCTGTGGATCGGTCGGCAACGCGCTGACGGGACCGCAAAGATCTCGGGCACGCTGACTCCCGAACTCCACGCCAGGTTGTCGATGATGTTCGCGGTCTGGGGCAAACCTGGACTCAACAACCCCGACGACCCCGCCTCACCCCAAGGCCCGGCCGGCACCGCCGACCCCGACGCCCTGACCGCCGCAGCCGACCGCGACGGTCGCACCCTCGCCCAGACCAATCACGACGCCCTCGACGCCGCACTCGCCGCAGGCTTCGCCGACGGAACACTCGGCACCTCGCACCGCGGCCTGCCCGTGCAACTGATCATCAAAGCCGACCTCTCCGACCTGATCCGCGAAGCCGGACTGGCGACCACCGCCACCGGCACCCTGCTCCCCATCCGGGACCTGATCGCGATGGCCGCCGACATGCAACCGTGGCTCGCGCTCTTCAAAGACGCCACCACCGTCCCCCTGCACTTCGGACGGGGCAAACGCCTCGCCACCCGCGAACAACGCCTCGTCTCCTTCGCCCGCCCCGACGGGGAAGTGTGCTCCGCACCCGGCTGCGATCAACCCGCCACCCAAGTGGAACTCCACCACGCCGAACGAGACTGGGCCAAGGGCGGACTCACCGACATCGACGACCTCGCACCCGCCTGCCCACGCCACAACCGCATGGTCGGCGACCAACCCGGCCAATACACCACCCGCATCGCCCGATCCGGACCCGACGAAGGCCGCTGCGTCTGGCGACTCAACGCCGAACCCGGCGCCCCACCCAACCCCGAACACATCAACCGCCGACCCGACATACCCCGGCAGTTCGCACAACACCTGAACACCGTGCGCAACGACATCCACGGACCTGCCACCAGGCCCGGCGACCAGTCGCGCCCCGACGCCGTCGGCTACGGCGACCGCGGCCGGCGCCTCGAACTCGCCTACCGCGAACTCGTCCATCCGCGAACACCGCCGGAGCACCTCACCACCCCACCGCTGACCCCGGTCGAAGCCGCACTCGCACGCATACTCACCGACCACGCGTGATTGCACACGACACGAGGGGCCCGGCATCGGAATGCCGGGCCCCTCGTGGGTGTCAGTGCGCCTGATCAGATCAGGCCTGCGGTGCCTCCGCGAAGTTGCGGGTGACCGCCGGGTCGACCGGGATGCCCGGGCCCGTCGTCGTGGAGACGGTGACCTTCTTGATGTAGCGGCCCTTGGCGGCCGACGGCTTGGCGCGCATGATCTCGTCGTAGGCAGCGCCGTAGTTCTCGGCCAGCTTGGCCGGGTCGAACGAGGCCTTGCCGATGACGAAGTGCAGGTTCGCAGCCTTGTCGACGCGGAAGTTGATCTTGCCGCCCTTGATGTCGTTGACGGCCTTGGTGACGTCGGTGGTCACGGTGCCCGTCTTCGGGTTCGGCATCAGGCCGCGGGGTCCGAGGACACGCGCGATACGGCCGACCTTGGCCATCTGATCCGGGGTGGCGATCGCGGCATCGAAGTCCAGCCAACCGCCCTGGATGCGCTCGATCAGATCCTCGGCGCCGACCTCGTCGGCACCGGCGGCGGTGGCCTCGGCGGCCTTGTCGCCGGCGGCGAACACGATCACGCGGGCAGTCTTACCGGTGCCGTGCGGCAGATTGACGGTGCCTCGAACCATCTGGTCTGCCTTACGGGGGTCGACGCCCAGCCGGATCGCGACCTCGACGGTCGCGTCGGTGTTCTTCGACGACGTGTCCTTGGCCAGCTCCACAGCCTCCAGCGGGCTGTACAGCTTGGTCTTGTCGACCTTCTCGGCCGCGGCCGCGTAGGCCTTGCTCTTCTTGCTCATTGCTCTGTTCCTTCTCCGCCGTCAGTCGGCGGGGTGTGTGGTGCGGGCCGAGCCGGCCCTCCCACGGTGACGATGAGGTCTGTCAGCCTTCGACGGTGATGCCCATGGACCGAGCAGTACCGGCGATGATCTTCGCGGCCTGGTCGATGTCATTGGCGTTCAGGTCTTCGGCCTTGGTCTTGGCGATCTCACGGACCTGGTCCATGCTCACCTTGCCGACCTTGTTGGTGTGGGGCTCGCCGGAGCCCTTCTGCAGGCCGGCGGCCTTCAGCAGGAGCTTCGCAGCCGGCGGGGTCTTCAACTTGAAGTCGAAGGAGCGATCTTCGTACACGAAGATCTCGACCGGGATGACGTTGCCGCGCTGCGACTCGGTCGCCGCGTTGTACGCCTTGCAGAACTCCATGATGTTCACGCCGTGCTGACCGAGCGCCGGACCCACGGGCGGGGCCGGGTTGGCCTGGCCTGCCGAGATCTGGAGCTTGATGATCCCGGCGAGCTTCTTCTTCTTGGGAGGCATCTTCTGTTCCTTGCTTGTTTCCTTGCGAATTCACGCCCGCTGGAGACGTGAAAGTCTGTGTGTACTCGGTTGTCGCCCGCTCCTCGTCGGCGCCGGCGCGCTAGATCTTCTCGACCTGGTTGAACCCGAGCTCGACCGGCGTCTCGCGACCGAAGATCGACACGAGGACCTTGACCTTGCGCTGCTCGGCGTTGACCTCGCTGATCGACGCGGGCAGCGTGGCGAACGGGCCGTCCATGACGGTGACCGACTCGCCGACCTCGAAGTCGACCTCGATGACGTTCGACGCGGCGGCCGCTGCGGCCTCGACGCCCTCGGCGGCGGCACCGCGCGACGCGGCGGGCTTCTTGGCCTCGGTCCGCGGCATCAGGAACTGCAGCACCTCGTTGAGCGAGAGCGGCGACGGCTTGCTGGTCATCCCGACGAAGCCGGTGACGCCCGGCGTGTTGCGCACGGCGCCCCACGATTCGTCGTTGAGTTCCATGCGGACGAGGATGTAGCCCGGCAGCACCTTGCGGTTGACCTTTTTGGGCTGGCCGTTCTTGATCTCGGTGACCTCTTCGGTCGGCACCTCGACCTGGAAGATGTAGTCGCCGACGTCGAGGTTCTGCACGCGGGTCTCGAGGTTGGCCTTGACCTTGTTCTCGTAACCGGCGTAGCTGTGGATCACGTACCAGTCGCCGGGCGCGCGCCGGAGCTGCTTACGCAGTTCCTCGACCGGATCGACCTCCGCCTCTTCCACCGGGGCCTCTTCCGCCGGTGCGTCGTCGGCGGCATCCGCGGCCTCGTCGGCATCCTCGGAGACGGTGTCCTCGGCGGGGGCCTCGTCACCATCGACGACCGCGTCGTCGGCGACCGCGTCACCCTCGGTGTCCACCGCGTCGGTCACGGCCGCGTCGACAGCGTCGACGTCGGCAGCAGCCACGTCGACGGAATCGGTCGAGGCGAGTTCGTTCTCCGGGGTGCTCACTGCAGCCCACGCTCCTTATGGTTCATCTGGCGGTCGTGTTCCTCGTCGCCGGCCGAGCCCACCGCGTGGGTCAGCCGAACAACCAGAGCACGCCCTTGGCGAAGGCGAGGTCGAGGCCGGCAATGAACGCGGTCATCACGATGACGAACACGAGCACGACGATCGTGTAGGTGATCATCTCGCGCCGCGTAGGCCAGATGACCTTCTTCAGCTCGGCGACGACCTGCGTCAGGAAGACCCAGATCCGTACGAACGGATTCCGGCTCTCCTCGGCAGACGCCTTCTTCTTGGTCTTGCGTTCCTTGACGGCGACGGACCCCGTGTCGGAGTCGGTGTCACCGTCGGTTGCACCCGCCGCCGAGCGACGTCCGCGAGCCGAGCGCTTACCGGACGGACGCAGCTCCTTCGCGGTTCCGGTCGACGTGTCGTCGTCCGTACCCGCGTCGGTGGCCTCGTCGCGACCGTCGAGCTCAGCCGCGGCCGAATCGGCCGCAGAACCCTCTGCGGCGTCTTTGGCGCGGGCGGCCCGGTCTCGCTTGCTCAACTTCGCGGTCCTCTCGTCAGCGTGTGCCCTTCACCAGGGCAGGGGCGACAGGACTTGAACCTGCAACCTGCGGTTTTGGAGACCGCTGCTCTGCCAATTGAGCTACGCCCCTTTGCGACGCCCGCCACCGGAGTGGTCGGCGTTGCCGTGCTTCTCGATCCGGCCTCGCGGCCCGTCGACGTTTCGTCGCCGACAAAACCAACGCGCCACCCTATGGGTAGCGCGCAAGTCTGAATCAATCAGACACTTCAGTGTAGATCACCGGGGCGGTGGACCCAAAACGGGCTCGCCTCCGCTCCCCCGACGACCGTACACGCCACCCGTCCGTGAGCCGCCCGAACGGCTCGCGACCGGTCGATCAGTTGAACTGGATGACGGCCTGCGCGCGTCCGAAGATGCGGCGATCGCCCTGCTTGGCGGTGATGGCGATGGTCCCGCGGCGGGTCGCGGGATCGAGCGACTTCACCTTGCCGGTGAAGTCGACGGCCGCGCTGTCGTCGGCCGGGACGTACACCGGGCTGGTGAAGCGCACGTTGTACTCGCAGAAGGCCGCCGGGTCGCCGATGAACTCGGAGACGAAGCTCGCGCCGAGCCCCATCGTCTGCATGCCGTGCGCGACGACGTCGTCCATCCCGGCCGCGTTCACGACGTGGTCGGAGAAGTGGATCGGGTTGGGGTCGCCGGCCACGCCCGCATAGTTCGCGAGGTTGCCGCGCGTCAGCAGGTAGCGCTTGGGCGTGAGTTCCTGACCCACCGTGAGCGTGTCGAAGTCGACGGCACCGAAGGCGCCAGGCGACTGCGTCGGATCGGGGAGGTCGTAGCGACCCGCCTTCGGCTCGACGGTGTGCCCGGACTCGCCGATGGCGTCGACCTTGATCATCACGTGGTCGAGGGACGCCTCGAGTTCGGGGTCGACGTCCATGCCGGGACGCGCGGCCAGGGAGGTCCACGTGGTCATGACCGGCTCGTCGTGCTGGTTCCAGATGACGTTCTTGGTGACCATCAGGTCGATCATCTCGGGACTGCTCACATGCCGGAACGACTCGAGCGAGACGTCGCAGATCAGTCGGTCCCCGACCTTCATCGGCTGGTGGTAGACCAGCCGCTGATCGGTCTGCATGATCTGCCACATGTCGTAGCCGGTGATGACGTCTTCGAAGAGCTTGCGCTGGGCGATGATCCCGAGCACCGACACGTAGGTGGGCGCGGCGATCAGGCGGTCGTGACCGAAGGCCCGCGCGCCCTCCTCGCTCCAGTGGGTCGGGTGCGCGTCCTGCACGGCCATCGCGTGCTTACGGATCTCCTCGCGGCCGATCTCGTAGTAGTCGTCGACCGTGTAGTGGAAGCCGACGAGGCTCTGCGTGTGGGCGGCGATCTCGTCGGGGGTCGGCTTCGCGCCACCGTTCGACGCCTCGTCCGGACGATCCTGGATCTCGGCTCCGCTTACCTGTGACATTGAGCTCTACTCCCTTCGGGCCCGACACAACAAGACGGGCTGCCTCATCGAGAGGCAGCCCGCTGCTGGTGGTACTTCGAAACGGCCGACGACAGCGTCAGCGCGATTCCTTGTGCCCCTGATGCTTGCCGCAGTTCGGGCAGAACTTCTTGATCTCGAGGCGATCGGGATCGTTGCGGCGGTTCTTCTTCGTGATGTAGTTACGGTGCTTGCACACCTCGCAGGCCAAGGTGATCTTGGGGCGAACATCTGTTGAGGAGGCCACTTGATTGCCTTCTTTCGGGTGGTACGTGGTCGGGTTCGGAAGTTCCCTCAGGGCTTGCGACCCTTGCGCTCGGTTCCGGTCGGACCCGATGTGTAGCGGTGGAGGGACTCGATCCCTCGACCTCACGATTATGAGTCGTGCGCTCTAACCAGCTGAGCTACACCGCCCCGCGGACTTCTCGTCCAGCGAGCCCCCTGACGGAATCGAACCGTCGACCTTTTCCTTACCATGGAAACGCTCTGCCGACTGAGCTAAGGGGGCGTGCCCCGGGCGGTTGTGCCCGAGAGCCTTAACGAGGTTACACACTCGCGTCTGCGCTAGACAAATCGCTGGTCGGAGACCGTCTGTAGAGCAGTTTCGCGAGAATGGACCACGCTGTGGCAGGTATAGGATTCGAACCTATGTAGCTTGCGCGACGGATTTACAATCCGCTCCCTTTGGCCGCTCGGGCAACCTGCCGTGCCGCTCTTCCGGCCACCGTGACGGCCGTACGAACAACGCCGTGAAGAATACAACGAACACCGCATCAACGCGCAAACCGGCTGGTCAACAGGCCGGGACATGGTCGTGGCACAGGCGTCCCACTGCGACCCCCACTCCTGCTACTGTGGCTGCGTTCTGACACGGGGTGCTCCGCGACGCGGGGCTGAGATGAGACCCGAGAACCTGTCCAGGTAATGCTGACGAAGGGATGTCATGTCTGTGCATGCGCACTTGCCGGTCTCCGGCCGATTCTCCGACCACCTCTGGGAGGAGACGAAGGGGTTGCGGACGGCGATCGACGACCTCGAGTTCCTGCGGCGGCTCGGCGACGGGACGCTGCCACTGGAGGTGTTCCGCACCTACATGGAGCAGGACTCGCTGTACCTCGCCGGGTACGCGAAGGCGCTGGCGATCCTGGCGTCGAAGTCCCCCGACCCGCAGACCGCGGGGTTCTGGGCGAACTCGTCGGCCACCGCGGCCACCGTCGAGTCGGCTCTCCACGGCGACCTGCTCAACGGCGGCCAGCTGCCTCCGCGTGAGGGCGAACCCGAGCCGTCGCCGGCGTGCCTGGGGTACGTGTCCTACCTGACGGCCGTCGCCGCGACCGAGTCGTATGCGGTCGGCGCGGCCGCGGCCCTGCCCTGCTTCTGGATCTACGCGGAAGTCGGCCGGGCCCTGGCCGCGAGTGCCGCCCAGGTGCTCGCCGCCGACCCGAACCACCCCTACGCGCAGTGGGTGACCACCTACGACGCCCCGGAATTCCAGGAATCCGCCTCGCGGGCAAGGGAACTCGTGGACGCGGCTGCGGAGCACGCCGGCGAGCGCGAACGGGCCGCGATGGCGACGGCGTTCACCGTCGCCACGCGGTTCGAGCTCCTGTTCTGGGACACCGCGCTGAACCCGCAGCCGTGGCCCGCCGCATGAGCGCCCGCGCGCGCCGCCTCCTCACCGTGCTCGCCGCCGCGGTCGTCGCGTCGTCGGCGATCACCGCGTGCGGTTCGGGCGCCGGTTCGGACGGCACCATCCGATTCGCGCTCGACTGGTCCCCGAACACCAACCACACGGGCTTGTTCGTGGCGCAGCAGCGCGGCTGGTTCGAGGAGGCCGGACTCGACGTCGAGATCCTGCCGTACAACAACACCGCCGTGGACACCATCGTGGACGCGGGCAACGCCGAGTTCGGGATCAGCACCCACAACTCGTCGACCTTCTCGCGGGCATCGGGCGCGCACACCATCTCCGTGTTCGCGCCGCTGCAGAAGTGGGCCACCGGCATCGGTGTCCGCGCCGACCGCCGCGACATCACGAGCCCGAAGGACCTCGACGGGAAGACATACGCCGGTTTCGGCGACCCGGGCGAGGAGAAGACCCTCGAGCAGGTGATCCGGAACGACGGCGGCACCGGCGAGTTCACCTCGGTGACCCTCGGGACCTCGGCATACGAGGCCGTCTACTCCGGTCAGGCCGACTTCACCGTCTCCTATCTCGCGTGGGAGGGCATCGAGGCCGAGCATCGCGGAACCCCGATGAGGTACTTCCACTACACCGACTTCGGATTCCCGGAGGCATACGCGATCGTCGTCGACGCCAACGAGCACTGGCTGGCGGACAACCCGGACCGGGCGGCGGCCTTCGTGACGGCGCTGCAGCGCGGCTACCAGGCGGCGGCCGACGACCCGGACGCGGCCGCCCGCGACCTCCTCGCCGCCAACCCCGGCGCGTTCAACGACGAGCAACTGGTGTTCGAGAGCCAGCGGTTGCTCGCCGGCCAATACATGAAGGACGCCGACGGCCGGGTCGGCCGGCAGACGCTCGAACAGTGGGCCGGGAACTCCGGATTCCTGTACCGCAGCGGTCTGCTGACCGGCCCGGACGGGGCGCCCCTCACGACCGAGCCGGACTGGTCGACGTACTTCACCAATGACTACCTCGACGCCCCTCGGTAGCACCGGCCTCCGTCGCATCGCGCCCGCGCTCGTCGCGGTGGTCGTCCTGGTGGCGGTCTGGCAGGTCTACGTCGACGTCAGCGGAATCCGGCCGCAGGTGCTGCCGTCGCCGTCGCGCGTCGTCGCGCAGGGTTGGTCGCACCGCGCGGAGATCGGGGTGCACGCCGCGGCGACGCTGCAGGTGACCCTGATCGGGTTCACGGTCTCGTTGGTCCTGGCCTGGCTGCTGGCCATCGTCGTCGACTTCTCGCCGGCGCTGCGACGGGCGTTCGTGCCGTTGTTCGTCGCCTCCCAGACCCTGCCGATCATCGCGATCGCACCGCTGATGATCATCTGGTTCGGCTTCGGCCTGCTCCCGAAGGTGCTGGTCATCGCCCTGGTCACGTTTTTTCCGGTGGCGATCGGCCTGATCGAGGGATTCGCCGCCACCGACCGCGAGGCCGGCGCGCTGATGCGCAGCATGGGGGCCACCCGCCGCCAGGTCTTCCGGTACGTGCGGCTCCCGTCCGCGATACCGAGGTTCTTCACCGCGCTGCGGATCGGCATCACCTATGCGGTGGTGGGCGCCGTGTTCGCCGAGTACGTCGGCGCCACCCAGGGGCTCGGCATCTACATGAGCCTGCAGAAGAACTCGTTCCGCACCGACCTGGTGCTCGCGGCGGTGCTGGTGACCGCGCTCCTGAGCGTCACGCTGTACCTGCTCACCTTCGCCGTCGAGCGGATCGTCGCGCCCTGGGCTCGCGCCGAGGACCGGAGCCACCATGACTGACCACCGGCTGGTCCCGGACCACCGACTGGTCGTCGACCGGCTCACCAAGTCCTATCCCCGACCCGGACGCGGACAACCTCGCCGGGAGGTCCTCGACGGGGTGTCGTTCACCGCCGAGCCCGGCGAGTTCGTCTCCGTCATCGGGCCCAGCGGATGTGGCAAGAGCACCGTCTTCGGCCTGCTGGCCGGACTCGACGTCCCCGATTCCGGCAGCGCGTCCGTCGGCTCCGAACCCGCCGTCGCCGGACACTGCGCGTACATGCCGCAGAAGGACCTGCTGTTCCCATGGCGCACCGTGCTGGACAACACCATCCTCGGCCTCCAGGTGCAGGGCGTGCCGACGAAGGAGGCCCGACGCCGGGCCGCGGACCTGTTCCCCGCCTTCGGACTCGCCGGATTCGAAGACGCCCGCCCGTTCCAGCTGTCCGGCGGGATGCGGCAGCGCGCCGCACTGCTGCGCACCGTCGTCCAGAATCGCGACCTCGTGCTGCTCGATGAACCGTTCGGCGCCCTCGACTCACTCACCCGGACCGAGATGCAGACGTGGTTGCAGTCGGTGTGGCAGCGCTACCGGTGGACCGTGCTGATGATCACCCACGACGTCCGCGAGGCCGTCCACCTCTCCGACCGCGTGATCGTGCTGTCCGCCCGCCCGGCCACCGTGGTCCACGAGGTGCGTGTCGACCTCCCGCGCCCGCGCGATCCGGCGGGGCTCACCGCTCCCGAGTTCGTCGCCCTCGAGCGAGAATTGCTCGAGGTGCTCCACGACGAGTCACGTCGTGCCCTCGCCGAGCAGGCACAGCGTCGGACGCCCCGGTAGGCTCCCGCGGCCGCCCACTGTCGCTGATCGCCATGACATACCCTGTCGGACATGGCTGATTCATCCTTCGACGTGGTGAGCAAGGTCGACCGGCAAGAGGTCGACAACGCCCTGAACCAGGCTGCCAAGGAGTTGTCGCAGCGGTACGACTTCCGCGGCACCAACACCGGCATCGAGTGGTCCGGCGAGGAGAACATCGTGATCACCTCGGACGCCGAGGAGCGCGCGCAGGCGGGCCTCGAGGTGTTCAAGGAGAAGCTGATCCGACGCGACATCTCGCTCAAGGCCTTCGACGCCGGCGAGGTCGTCGGCTCCGGCAAGACCTTCAAGATCACCGGCTCGCTGGTGCAGGGCATCGACTCCGAGCACGCCAAGAAGATCTCCAAGAAGATCCGCGACGAGGGGCCGAAGGGCGTCAAGGCGCAGATCCAGGGCGACGAGCTGCGCGTGTCGAGCAAGAAGCGCGACGACCTGCAAGCCGTCATCTCGCTGCTCAAGGGCGAGGACTTCGGTATCGCCCTGCAGTTCGTCAACTACCGCTGACGCGCCCGGTCGGTGGGTCGGCCGCACCGAACCCCGACCGTCGGAAACCCAGACGGGCGCTGCGTCGTTTGACCGGATGAGGCGCCCGCACTCCGCGGCCGGCACCGGGTTCGCCCGGGCCGCCCGCGGAGCCCGAGACCCGCGGCGCCGGACAGACGAGGACCCGATGCATTTCAACGGATTGAAGACGGCGGCTCTGCTGGGTCTGATGTCGGCGATCATCGTCGGCATCGGCGCACTGTTCCAGAGCCCGCTGATCCTGTGGGGATCGGTGATCGTCGCCGTCGGCATGAACGCCTACGTGTACTTCAACAGCGCCAAGATGTCGCTGAAGGCGATGCACGCGCAACCGGTCACCGAATTGCAGGCACCGGTCATGTACCGGATCGTGCGTGAGCTGGCGACCACGGCACACCAGCCGATGCCCGCCCTCTACATCTCCCCCACCGAGTCGCCCAACGCGTTTGCGACCGGCCGCAACCCGAAGAACGCCGCGGTGTGTTGCACCACCGGCATCCTGCATCTGCTCGACGAGCGAGAGTTGCGCGCCGTGCTGGGCCACGAGCTGTCCCACGTGTACAACCGCGACATCCTCATCAGCTCGATCGCCGGCGCGATGGCGGCGGTGATCAGCGGCCTGGCCAACTTCGCGATGTTCATGGGTGCCTTCGGCGGGCGGGACAACGCGCCGAACCCGCTGGCGATGCTGCTCATCGCGCTGCTGGGACCGATCGCGGCCACCCTGGTGAAGCTGGCCGTCTCCCGCTCACGCGAGTTCCAGGCCGACCAGTCCGGGGCCGAACTCACCGGGGATCCGCTCGCACTCGCATCAGCGCTGGCGAAGATCTCCGGCGGGGTGCAGGCCGCGCCGCTGCCGCCGCAGCCCGACATCGCGGCCCAGTCGCACATGATGATCGAGAGCCCGTTCCGCGCGACCGACCGGATGGCCAAGATGTTCGCCACCCACCCGCCGACCGCGGAACGTATCCGCCGCCTGCAGGAGATGGCCCGCGACGGTCGCTGAGCCGGCTGAGCAGAGATCCTGCCGGTCGACCCCTCAGCCCACGCGTTCGATCGTGTAATCCACCAGCGACGCCAGTGCCCGGTGGGCGGGCGACTCGGGCAGCTCGGCCAGCATCGCGTGCGCCTCGTCGGCGAACTCCTGCAATTTCGCCCGGGCGGCGGTCATACCCGCCGACGAACCGAGCAGTTCGATCGCCTCGGCGACCTCGGCGTCGTCGGTGAGCGGCCGGGCGGCGCCGTCGGCGGCCACCAGGAGTTCGCGCAACCGGGCCGACGTCGCGTCGTCGCCCGTGAGCGCGTAGAGGACCGGCAGCGTGTGGACGCCTTCGCGAAGGTCGGTACCCGGAGTCTTGCCCGACTCCACCGACACCGAGCTGATGTCGATGATGTCGTCGGACACCTGGAAGGCGACTCCGACGATGTCGCCGATGCGGGAGAGCCGCTCGATGTCGTCGGGCTCGGCCCCGGAGGCCATCGCGCCGAAGCGGGCGGCGGCGGCGATCAGCGAGCCGGTCTTCTCCCAGACGACCTGCAGGTAGTGCTCGATGGGGTCGGCGCCGGGTTTGACCCCGACCGTCTCCCGCATCTGGCCGGTGACGAGTTCGGCGAACGTCTCGGCGATGATGCGCACCGCCTCGGGGCCAAGCGTCGAGACGAGTCGCGAGGCGCGCGCGAACAGGAAGTCACCGGACAGGATGGCCACGCTGTTCGTCCAGCGCGCGTTGGCACTCGCCGCACCGCGGCGCATCGCGGCCTCGTCCATCACGTCGTCGTGATAGAGCGTGGCGAGGTGGATCATCTCCACCACCGTCGCCGAGGTGATGACATCGTCGGAATCCGGGCGCGGACCGAACCGGGCCGCCAGGATCGCGAACATGGGCCGGAACCGTTTGCCACCGGCCTTCGCGAGGTGGGTCGCCGCCTCGGTCATGACCTCGTCACCCGACGAGAGTTCGGCGAGCAACAGATCCTCGACCCGCTGCAGCGATGAGCGCACCGTATCGGCGAACTCATCCGACACCAGGTCAACCCCGGCGAATGTGGACTTCACGGAAACGCGGCCCCATCTCGTCTGATCCGGCAACTACTCGACGGCGGACACGCGACTGCCGCGTAGACCCCACCTGCTGCGAGCCTAGCCCGTCGGGGGTCCGGACATACTGGTCGGGTGAGCACGGACACGACGCCTACTTTTCCCGATTCCGCCGATGTCCTCGTCGTCGGTGCCGGACCGGGTGGATCGGCGGCGGCCGCCCATGCCGTCGCCGCCGGCCGGGACGTGGTCCTCGCCGACGCCGCGGTGTTCCCGCGCGACAAGACGTGTGGCGACGGCCTCACGCCGCGCGCCGTCGCCGAACTCGACGCGCTGGGGCTCGGCGCACTCCTCGACGATCGTCCGCGCATCGACGGACTCCTGCTCAACGGCTGGGGCGCACGCCAGCAGGTCCGGTGGCCCTCCGGCCGGTTCCCCGCCTACGGCAGCGCGGTGGCACGCACCGAGTTCGACGACGCCATCCGTACGCATGCGGTGTCGGTGGGAGCGCGAATGATCGAGGGCGCCAAGGCCATCGGCGTCGAGATGGACGGTGACCGGGTGGGCGCGGTGACCTTCGCGACGCCGGCGGGCACACACACGATGCGGGTCACCGACCTCGTAGTGGCCGACGGCGTCCGTTCGGGAATCGGCAAATCGCTGGGGCGGCAATGGCATCGGGACACCGCCTACGGAGTCGCCGCCCGGGCGTACGCACCGTCGGCACGCGCCGACTCGCACTGGATGGGGTCGCACCTCGAACTCCGGGGACCCGACGACGCACTGCTGCCCGGGTACGGCTGGGTCTTCCCCCTCGGGTCGGCCGGGGGCGGACAGGTCAACGTCGGCGTGGGCGCGCTCGCGACGTCGAAACGCCCGGCGCACATGGCACTTCGACCGATCCTCGAGCACTACGCCGCGATGGTGCGCGACGAGTGGGCTCTCGACGGCCCACCCGTCCGGATCACGTCCGCCCTGCTGCCCATGGGTGGTGCGGTGTCCGGTGTCGCGGGTCGCAACTGGATGCTGATCGGCGACGCCGCCGCGTGCGTCAATCCGCTCAACGGCGAGGGCATCGACTACGCCCTGGAGACCGCCCGGCTCGCCGTCGAACTCCTCGGCACGGACGACTACACCGACCGGTGGCGCGATGTGCTGGTGGAGCACTACGGGCTCGCCTTCTCCGCCGCCCGCCGTCTCGCCGGCCTGCTCACCATGCCCAAGACCGTCCCCACCCTGGGCCGGCCCGGCATCCGGTCGCCGCAACTGATGTCCATGGTGGTGCGGGTCATGGGCAACCTGATCACCGCCGAGGATGCCGACCTCGTGGCCCGGGCCTGGCGCACCGCCGGGCGGGTCTCCCGGCAGGTCGACCCGCGCCCGCCCTTCTCGTGAGAGGGGCCGCCGGGCCGCCAACCCGGTGGCGCTTTGAGACGATCGGGCTGTAGTGTTCCAACACGTGTGGCCGCGGCCACAGCTGTGACAGAATCAGGCCACCGTCGACCCAGGAGATGGAAGATGTCCGCCGCATCCACTCTCGCCACCCGAGCCAAGCACGCCGTCCAGAACCGCCTGGCACAGCGCTACCACCTGCGCGGCGAGATCGACCGCATGGATGCCGTCGGTGACCCGACCGCGATCGCCCGCGCCCTGGGCACGCAGGAATTCCCGTGGGGCATCACGCAGGCGTTGAGCTTCGCCCTGTTCCGGACCTACGCGGTGCCGTCGATCGGCGACCTTCTCTACAAGACCAGCCAGTTCACCGAGTCGACGCAGAAGCGCTACGACGACACGGTCCTGCTGCTCGACGCCCCGATCGAGCACGGGGTCGACAGCCCGGCCGGCCGGGCCGGCATCCGCCGCATCAACCAGATGCACGGCATGTACGACATCCCGAACAGCGACTTCCTCTACGTGCTGGCCACTTTCGTCGTCTGCCCGGTCGAGTGGGTCAACTCCTATGAGTGGCGCTCACTGACCAACCACGAAATCCTCGGCCTCACCAACTACTACCGCCGGCTCGGCCAGTTGATGGGCATCAAGGACATCCCCGAGACCTACGACGACTTCAAGACGTTCTACGACGAGTACGAGACCGCCCATTTCGCGTTCAGTCCCGACTCGCTCGCCGTCGCCGACGCCACCCTCGACCTCTTGGGCACGTTCATGCCGTACAAGCTGCTGCCGCGGACGGTGGTGCGTCGGATGTCGTTCGCGCTCATGGACGATCGGCTCCTCGGCGCGTTCGGATATCCGAAACCGACCGCGGTCGAACGGGTCCTGGTGCGCGGCGGGCTCAAGGCTCGCGGGCTCGCGATCCGCCTCTTCGCGTCACCCCGCACCGAACCGCTCTTCGGTCGCCAGACGAAGCAGGTTCGCAGCTACCCCGGCGGTTTCCGCATCGACGACCTCGGCACCTTCGCGCCCGGGTGCCCGGTGTCGCACGACGAGACCCCGCGGGCCGCGACCTCCTAGTGGTGTGTCTAGGAAATAGGTGGCCGGTATCCGGTGGAGCGATCGGTGGTCTGGCAAGGCGGAGGAGGGAGGGATAGCGGAGCTATCTCGACCGACGACAACGCAGCCAGGCGCCGATCGAGCGCCGGAGACCAGTCACTTATTTCCGAGACACACCACTAGGCCCGCGCCGAGTGGATCGCGGCGATCCCACCGGTCATGTTCTCCCACCGCACCCCGGTGAACCCGGCGTCGCGGATGAGATCGCCCAGCGCGAACTGGTCCGGCCACGCCCGGATCGACTCGGCGAGATAGACATACGCGGCCGGGCTGCTCGAGACCTTCGTCGCGACCGCGGGCAGCGCCTTCATCAGGTACTCCATGTACACAGTGCGGAACGGCTTCAGCGTCGGCGTGGAGAACTCGCAGATCACCAGCCGTCCGCCGGGCTTCAGTACCCGGCGGAGCTCGGCGAGCGCCGTCGGGACGTCGTTGACGTTGCGCAGACCGAAGGAGATGGTGGCGGCGTCGAACGAATCGTCGGCGAACGGGAGCGACAGGGCGTCGGCGGCGACCTTCGGCACGTCCCGATGCGCACCGGCCTTGAGCATGCCGAGCGAGAAGTCCGCGGCGATGCAGTGCGCCCCCGAGGAGGCGAGTTCGACGGTCGACACCGCGGTGCCCGCCGCGAGGTCGAGGACGACGTCGCCCGGACGCAGGTCGAGTGCCCTACGGGTCTTCTTGCGCCAGCCGCGATCCCGGCCGAACGACAGGACCGTGTTGGTGAGGTCGTAGCGGCGTGCGACGCCGTCGAACATGGCCGCGACCTCGGCCGGGTCCTTCTCCAGGCTCGCCCGGCCCACACTCCGGCCCAGACCCGCTCGTTCCGGTGGTGTCGCGCCCGTCGATGACATGCCGATCACGCTACCGGTCGTTCGGGCCAGGACCGCCGTGAGGTGCGTCGCCTCGCCGGGCGGTCGGCCGCCGCCTCAGGCGGGCCGCCCCACCTCGGTGACGACTCCGCGGCCCGTCACGCGCGCGTAGTGGCCGACGAGCTCCGCGCACACCGACGGCCAGGTGCGCGCACGCACGGCCTGTACCGCGGCTCGGCCGAACGCCGCCCGGACCGACTCGTCGTGCAGGGATTCGACGATCGCGGGCAGCTCCGCGGCGAAGCGTCCGACCTCCAGCAGATATCCGGTCCGGAACGCCGACACCAGGTCGCGGGGGCCGCCCGCGTCGGGGCCGATCACGGGCAGGCCACTGGCCATCGCCTCCTGGATGGCCTGACAGAACGTCTCGTGTTCGCCGGCGTGCACGAAGACGTCGAAGCTCGCGTACGCGCGGGCCAGCGCCTCCCCGCGCAGTTCACCGGTGAACACCGCATCCGGCATCGCGCGCTGGAGCCGGTCCCGCTCGGGGCCGTCCCCGACGATCACCAACTGCACGCGCGGGTTCCCCGACAGTCCGGCCAGGCGCTCGACGTGCTTCTCCGGCGCGAGCCGACCCACGAACCCGACCACCAGTGCGTCGCGGGCGGCTCCCAGCCAGTCCGCGCGCAGCGACGGATCGCGCTTGTCCGGCGAGAAGAGTCCGACGTCGACGCCGCGACCCCAGCGCGCGAGTCGCGGTACGCCGTGGGCGGCGAGGACCTCCAGCGTCGCGGTCGACGGCGCGAGGGTGAGGTCGCACATCTCGTGCAGCCGGCGTGTGTAGCGCCAGGCCAGCTTCTCCACCGCGCCCAGCCGATAGGCTGCCGCAAACCCGGCGACGTCGGTCTGGAACACGGCCACCACGGGCACGCCGAGCGCCCGGGCGGCGACGGCGCCCGCGGCACCCACCACGAACGGTGACGCCAGGTGAACGACATCCGGTTCGAAGTCGCGCAGGGTGCGGTACAGCAGCGGCGACGGCACGCCCACCGGGAGCGAGGACACCCGCGGCACTTGCACCGCGGGAAGCAGGTGCACCGGGGTCCGGCGGCCGACCATCCGCGGCCCGCCCGGCACGCCGCGCGGGGTGTCGGGTGCGATGACGACCACGGTGTGGCCGGTGGACTCGAGATGGTCGACAACCCGGAGGACGGAATTGACCACCCCGTTCATCTGGGGCAGGAAGCTCTCGGCGACGATCGCGACGCGCATGATCGCGATCGTCCCCCGCAGAATTGACCGGACCACACGGCGCACGTGTCGGCCCACCCAATTCAGGATGAACGGTGCGTTGCCCTCCGACCGGGCACAGTGGAGGGGTGGCCGACACCCACCTCCTGCTGCTGAGTCGCTGGCTCACCCCGGTCCCGCAGTTCCTCGCCCCGTTGACCAGGCCGGGCTGCCGCATCGGCTACGTCCCCACCGCGTCGTCGATCTATCCCGATCACGCGTGGCTCGACCTCGAGCGGGACACCCTTCGGCAGCAGGGTTTCGAGGTGACCGACCTCGATCCGGAACTGACCGGGTCAGCCGTCTTCGCCCGGGAGCTCGCCGGGGTCGACGCGGTGTTCGTCGCCGGCGGCAACACCTTCCATCTACTCGGGGCGCTGCGCCTGGCGGGTGCCGACCGCACCCTCGTCGACGCGGTCCGCGCCGGCCTCCCCTACATCGGGGTCAGCGCGGGCGCCGCGGTCGTCGGCCCCGACATCGCTCCCCTGTCTCTGCTCGACGATCCCGCCGAGGCCGCACCCCTGACCTCGACCGCGGGCCTCGGACTCATCGACACCACGGTGATCCCGCACGCGGAGGGCACCGTCAGGGGTCGCGGACCGATCGAGGCGACGAGGCAACGGTTCGGCGCCGAGCACCGGCTGCACTTCCTGACCGACGCCGAGGCGATCGTCGTCGCCGGCGGAGACCTCAGGGTGATCCCGGGCTGACCGTCTCGTCCTGGTCGGCCGCGGCCGGGTCCCGGTCTGCCGCGTCGCTGCCGGCGTCCTCGGCGTCGGAGTCCTCGGCGACAGCATCGTCGGCGGTGCCGCGGCGGGCCCAGCGGCGACTGGACTCCGCGACCCCGACCATCAGCAGGCCGATGACGAGCCACGCTCCGACCATCACCGACAGGGCGGGGATGATGGACAGCACCGCGGTGCGGCCGGTCGGGCGGGCGAGATCCGGGTTGTAGACCGCGTAGTCGACGCTGATGCGCTGTCCCTCGCTCAGCTCGGTCGGATACAGCAGCCCGAAGCGGGGGCTGTGGAACGAGCCGTCGGGTGTCTGGAAATTCACCGCGGCGTGCAGGCTGTCCACGGACACGACCTCGGCCATCACGGTCGCCTTGCTGGCCTCGATCGTCGCATCGTTCTTGAAACAACCGGCGATGAGCGTCATCGCCATGAAGGTGATCGTCACGCCGACGACGAGCAGGCCGAGCTGCACGCGTCGCTGGATCACCGGATTCATGCCGTTCAGACTAGCGGGCACCGATCCGCCGGCGCTCGGCCCGACCGGTCGCGCACCGCCGGGACGCACCGACAGCCCTACCGCAGTCGCGCTGCTATCGCCGCGTGGACGGATCGCAGCCGTTCGCGGTCGGTGGCGACCTCGACGACCTCGATCCCGCCGGGAGCAGGCTCCTCCGCGAGCACCGCGCCGAGCTCACCGACCCCGACCCGACGATGCGGGATGTGGAAACCCGCGCACATCGACGCGATGTCGGTCCGATGCGGGGTCCCGAAGACCCGCTCGTAGGCCCCGGCGTACAGCCCGGTGTTGTAGCGCGGGTCGCCCTGTTCGAGCAGACCGAAGATCCCGCCGCCGTCGTCGTTGGCGACCACGATCCGCAGCGACGTCGGGCGCGGCTCGCCCGGGCCGATGACCAGACCGGTCGCGTCGTGCACGAAGGTCAGGTCGCCCATCAGGGCGATGGTCCGCGCGCCGGCCTGATCCCGGTCACGTGCCATGGCGGCACCGATCGCCGTCGAATTGGTTCCGTCGATACCCGCGACCCCGCGGTTCGAGAGGACCCGCACCCCGTCGGTGATCCGGCCGGCCAGGGCGATGTCCCGGATGGGGTTGCTGGCGCCGACGACGAGTTGGTCGCCGGCGGCCATGGCGTCGCTGACCGCCCGTGCGACGTGGAGCCCGGTGGCCGGGCCCGGCTCGTCGAGTTCGGCGGTGACGGCGAAGGCCGCCCGCTCCTGTACCGCCGCGCACTCCTTGAGCCAGTCCTCGCGCGGCTCGCCGACGACCTCGATCCGGGTGCCGGTCGCGTAGACGTTGCCGGAGACGTCGGGCCAGCGCGGACCGGTGGTCAGCGCGTAGACGCGGACCTCGGGGTCGGCAAGCAGGCGGGACACCCCGCGGTGCAGCGTCGGCCGGCCGCAGATGATCGCCTGCTGGGGCCGGACGGAGTTCAGGCCCAGCGGATGCAGCGGCGTCGCCGGCCGCGGTGCCGTCGGTTCGGCGACGGTGGGGATCCCGGCCAGACCCGGGTGGATGCCCGACCCGTGCCCCGACACGACCACGGTGTCCAGCGACAGGTCGATCGGCAGCGGGACGTCGAGCTTGCCGACGGGCGCCTGCGTCCAGGGCAGTCCGCCGGGCCGGCCGGAGAACGAGCCGAGGTCGGTCGACGGGTCGGGGCCGGCGAGTTCGTCCGGGTCCGGGACCAGCGGTTCGCGCAGCGGGATGTCGAACTGAACGGGTCCGGCGTTGCCGGTACGCGCGCCCCGGGCGGCGGCGAGCACGCGACCGACCGCCGAGCGCCACTGGCTGTTGGTGTCGAGATCCTGTTCGGCGAGGCCGAGACTGATCGCCGCGCGCACCTGGGTCCCGAAGATGCCGAACTGTTCGACGGTCTGGTTGGCGCCGGAACCGAGCAGCTCGTACGGCCGGTTGGCGCTGACGACGACCAGGGGCACCCGCGCATAGTTGGCCTCGAAGACCGCCGGTCCCATGTTCGCCACGGCGGTGCCGCTGGTCATCACGATGGGCACGGGCTGCCCCGACGACACCGCGAGCCCGAGTGCCAGATAGCCCGCCGAGCGCTCGTCGATCCGCACATGCAGACGCAACCGCCCGGCGGCGTCGGCGGCGTGGAGGGCGAAAGCGAGCGGCGCGTTGCGCGACCCCGGACACAGCACGGCCTCGCGGACACCGCCGCGGATCATCTCGTCGACGATGACCCGGGCCTGCAGTGTGGACGGATTGGGCCCGGGGGCGTTCTGGGCCGGTCGGTTCATCCCACAAGCCTAGTGCTCTCCCGAGTCCCCACATCGCGGCGGGGAGCGGCGTTACCCTCGTCACGTGGGCTTTTACGACGATCGTGTCCTGCCGCACCTCATCGAGCGCACCTGCGGAATGGCGGCGTTGACGCCGCTGCGGGCGCGGGCCTGCGCGTCGTTGTCCGGCCGGATGATCGAGATCGGCTTCGGCTCGGGCCTCAACGTCGGCGTCTACCCGGCCGGGCTCACCGAGGTCGCGGCCGTCGAGCCGTCAACCGTCGGATGGTCGATGGCCGCCGATCGCGTCGCCACCTCCCCGGTGCCCATCGAACGCGCCGGACTCGACGGCCAACGACTGCCGTTCGACGACGACTCGTTCGACGCCGCGCTGACCACCTTCACCCTGTGCACCATCCCCGACCACCAGGCGGCGCTCGCCGAACTCCGCCGCGTGCTGCGCCCGGACGGGCAACTGGGATTCCTCGAGCACGGGTCCGCCCCCGACGCCCGCGTCCGCCGGTGGCAGCGCCGGCTCGAACCGATCCAGAAACGCGTCGCAGGCGGCTGCCATCTCACCCGCGACGTGCGCGCCGAGCTCACCGCCGCCGGCTTCGCACTCGGGCCGGTCGACGCGTTCTATCAACCCGGCGTACCGAAACCGTTCGGCGCGCTGACCGTCGGGACCGCGCGGCCGGCCTGAGGCCCGTGGCCCTACTGTGGAGCCAGTGCGTCGCTGGACAGTGCTGGTACTCCTCACCGCGGTCGCGACGCTCGTTCTGGAACTCCTCGAGGTCGACGCCGCCGCCCTGTTCGCGGGGCTCGTGGTCGCGGGCGCTCTCGCGATCGCCGGCCGCGCGCCCGGCCGGACGAACACCGACGCCGACGAATCCGACGACCCGATCGTCCCGCGATGGGCGTTCGTGGCGTCGCAGGGCGTCCTCGGCGTCTTCATCGGCACGATGGCCGAGCCCGAGACCGTCGGCGGACTCGGGTCGTCGTGGTTCCCGGTGCTCGTCATCGGCCTGGGGACACTGGTCATCTCGATCGCCTGCGGCGCCCTGCTCGGGCTGCACCGAGACGTCGACTCCCTGACCGGCTCGCTCGCGCTCGTCGCGGGCGGCGCGTCCGGGCTGGTGGCGCTGACCCGCGAGTTCGGCGGCGACGAACGGATGGTCGCGGTCATCCAGTACCTGCGCGTCGCGCTGGTCACCGTCACCATCCCGGTGGTCGCCTCACTCGTGTTCGGTGCCGAAAACGGGGCCGTCGCACCGGGATCCGACGCCTGGTCGGCGGAGACGCTGCAGAATCAGGGCTGGGGACTGCTGCTGCTGGCGGTGTGCCTGGGCGTCGGGATCCCGCTCGGCCGGTTGCTGCGCATGCCCGCAGCCGGTCTCTTGGGTCCGCTGGCGCTGGCCACCGCGGCCGAGCTGACCGGGATCGCCGGTTCCGCCGAGGTGTCCCCCGCACTTCTCGCGGTCGCTTACGCGGTGATCGGCTGGCAGGCGGGCCTCGGATTCACGATGCCGCGGTTGCGTGCGATCGGCCGTGTCCTGCCGCTGGCGCTGGTGTTGATCCTCGTCATCGGCGCCGGCTGCGCCCTGCTGGGGGTCGTGCTGTCCGCGTGGACCGGCGAGTCGATGTTCGACTGCTATCTCGCGACCACTCCGGGCGGGATCTACGCCGTCCTCGCCGCGGCCACCGGGGCGGGCGGGAACGTCGCGTTCGTCGTGGCCGCCCAGATCCTGCGCGTCCTGCTCATGCTGTTCGTGGCGCCCTTCGCCGCGCGCCTCGCCGCTCGGCGGGCGTCGTGACCGTCTCGCCCGACTCGACGGTTACGTGTGACCCCGGTCCCACGTAAGGTCGGGAAGATGAGCGGGGAATCGAACACCGACACGACATCATCCACCTCCCACGGCCGCGAGTTCGACGTCGTGGTCTACGGCGCCAGCGGCTTCGTCGGCGAACTCACGGCACGGTATCTGGCCGATCACGCGCCGATCGGCACGAAGATCGCGCTGGCGGGCCGCAACGAGTCGAAGCTGACCGACGCCCGCAAGCGGCTGCCGTTGCGCGCACACGACTGGCCGCTGATCATCGCCGACGCGGAATCCCCCGCGGCCCTCGACGCGATGGTCGCGCGCACCCAGGTCGTCTGCACCACCGTCGGCCCCTACCTCAAGTACGGCGAGGCCCTCATCGTGGCGGCGGCCACCGCCGGAACCGACTACGTCGACCTCACCGGCGAGGTGCCGTTCGTGCGATACGCGATCGACAAGGTCCACGACGTCGCCGCCGCCTCGGGGGCCCGCATCGTGCCCTCCTGCGGCTTCGACTCCGTGCCCTCCGACATCACCACCTACGCGCTGCATCGAAAGGTCTCCGACGACGACGCCGGCGAGATGACCGACACGACCCTCGTCGTCGCGTCGTTCCGCGGCGGGATCTCCGGCGGAACGATCGACTCGATGCGGGTCATCGCCGAGGAGGCCCGCAACGCCCAGTCCCGACGGCTCATGCTCAACCCGCAGGCCCTCTCGGGCGGCCCCGGCGAGGTCCCGCGGGTCAGCCTGTCCGACGAACCGAGCGACCTGTCCATCATCAACGCCAAGAAGGTCGACCCATCGCTGCGCGGCACCCTCGCGCCCTTCTTCATGGCCGCCCACAACACCCGGATCGTGCGGCGCTCGAATGCGTTGCTGGACAACGCTTACGGCAAGGACTTCCACTACGCGGAGACGATGAGCGTCGGCGGCGTCCCCGCGGTGTCGACCCTGATCGCCGGCGCCGTCGCGGTCGGCACCGGTGCGTTCATGGGAGCGATGAGTTTCGGCCCCACGCGACGTGTCCTCGACCGCGTGTTGCCGAAGCCCGGTGACGGACCCAGCGAAAAGGCCCGCGAGAACGGTTATTTCGTGGTCGACACG
Source organism: Gordonia sp. NPDC127522 (assembly GCF_042672305.1). NCBI lineage: Bacteria > Bacillati > Actinomycetota > Actinomycetes > Mycobacteriales > Gordoniaceae > Gordonia > Gordonia sp. NPDC127522. The sequence goes on along the minus strand of NZ_JBHXVK010000001.1, from coordinate 595,554 downwards.
TTCACGCGGACGACCACAGGACGACGCTACAAGGCCCGTATGCGCGCCCAGGGCGATCCCGGTTACAAGGCCACCGCGGTGATGCTCGCCGAGAGCGCGCTGGCATTGGCCCTCGACCGCGACCACCTGCCCAAGCGGGCCGGAGTGCTGACGACCGCCGTGGCGATGGGTGACGCTCTCATCGACCGTCTCCGCAACGCCGGGTTCAGCATCGACGCCACCGAGCTCACCGACTGACCCTGACCCGACCCCGCCCGATCGCGTCGTTCGACCCTCCGGCAGCCACGCCGGCGCCGACCGGACCCACTCCGGCACAGTCGAACTCGCGGTCGGGCGGCGTCGCCTCCGGGGCCCGGAAAATTCTGGCACTCTCACCTCCAGAGTGCTAGACGAGTGCCGGATCCGGTGCTATCTTCGTTGGCAGTACAGCGATGAACTGCTCGTCTAACGGGTGGCGAGCAGCCTTGAGAATCAGGAGGTGAACTGCTGTGCTTCGTTTCGATCCCTTTTCCGACATGGATGCCTGGACCCGAGGCATGATGACCGGTTCAGCGGCCGGAACTGCCCGCACTCCCCGCTTCATGCCCCTGGACCTGTACAAGGTCGAGGACCACTACCTGCTCATCGCCGATCTGCCCGGCGCCGATCCCGGTTCCATCGACGTCAGCGTCGACAACGGGGTCCTCACCCTCTCCGCCCAGCGGAGCACGCCGTCCGACGAGGGCGTGCAGTGGCTGACGAGCGAACGATTCTCCGGAACCTACCGCCGCCAACTGACTCTCGGCGACGCCATCGACAGCGCGGCCATCTCGGCGCGCTACGACAACGGCGTTCTCACCGTGACCATCCCGGTCGCCGAGAAGGCCAAGCCGCGGCGGATCGAGGTGGAGTCGGCCGGCCGACCACAGGCGATCGAGACCAGTACGGTCACATAAGCCGATCATCAACGACCGCAACACCTTTGAGGAAACAGTCACATTTCGAACGGGAGGTGCCATCGACGACGAATCATCCCGCTCCCTAGTCCGAACGAACCGTAGAACCGTTGGTCTGTCGGGTAAAGCGGTGCCGTCTCCCTCTGCTCCCTGAGGTGCGAGGAGCGATAGCGACGAGCCACGAAGGGTCTTGGCGACGCATCTCGCCAGGACCCTTCGTGACGGCCTCCGCAAGCTCCGGCCTCCTCAGGGAGCAGGTTGGGCCACAATATGTTCGGGCCGCTTAGCGGTCAGACCCGAACAGTTCGACGAGCGGCGCCGGGCGGCCGAACAGGAAGCCCTGGGCGTAGTCGAACCCGAACTCCTCGAGCATCGGGAGCATCGCCTCGGATTCGATACCCTCGGCGACCATCTTCACCCCGGTGGCGGCGGCCATCTCACCGATCGCGCGGACGACGGCGCGGTCGGGCGAGCTGTCGGCCAGTTGCGCGATGAGCGTCCGATCGACCTTCAGGACGTCGACCGGGAGATCGCGGACGTAGCGCAGGGCCGAGAACCCGGCCCCGAGGTCGTCGATGCAGATCGTGCAGCCGAGGTCGTGGAGCGCGTCGATCGCCCGCGACGCGGAGGTGTCGACCCGGATCGCCTGGTCCTCCCGCACCTCGACCCAGACCCTCGACGGCTCGACACCGTGACCGTCGATCAGGCCGTGGACGTACGAGACGAGCCCGTCGTCCCACAACTGCTGCCCGGACAGGTTGAGGGAGACGAACGTGCTCGGCCCGACGTGCCGGGTGATCTCCCCCGACAGGTCCCGGATGGCCTCGCCGATGGCATGCCGTCCGATGGGGGCGAGCAGCGAGATCCCCTCGGCCACAGACAGGAACGCATCCGGAGCCAGCACGCCGGACTCGGTGTGCCACCTGAGCAGCGACTCGTACCCGACGACCCGCCGGTCGGGTACCGCGACGATCGGCTGGTAGAAGACCGAGAAGTCGCGCTCGACCGATCTGGTGAGCCAACCCGCGAGGTCGACCTCGGCCCGGATGTGGCGCAGCATCGTCGGCGATGCGAATGCGACGGCGGTGCGGCTGCTCAGCGCGATGCACAGGGCGGCGTCGGCGTGGCGGACCAGATCGTCCTCGGACTCGGCGGCGAGGTGCACATCGCCGACGGCGACGCCCATGCACACGTCGAGGAACCAGCTGCGTTCCCCGTCGCTCACGGTGTGCGCACCGAGTTTGGTGCGGGCCGCCTCGATCAGTGCGTTGCGTCCACTCTCGTCGTCACCGGCGCCGGTCCACGGAAGGTGGATGAGCCAGTCGAAGTCCGACCGCCGCTGGAAACGCGCCCGCGGACTGATGGGCATCAGCACCTGTTCGATGAAGCGCTCGGCGGCCGCGGCCGACGTCTCGTAGCCATAGGCGACGACAGCTCGGTGGTACGGGTCGACCGACACCGCGATCACCGAGGTTCCCAACGTCAACACGACGTCATTCGCTGGTCCGATCCCCCCAGGGCGACGCCTGGGGCGCCGCAGTTCTCCATCGCGGAGATACTACTCAGCCGGTCCGCTTCCGGGAAGGAGGACGAGGCGCCACCGCTGGCGGACCAGGGCCGGCCGTTATGACCGTTCTCACAAATGCCCGCCGCGACGGTTCGACGAAACCGTGTGCAATTTTTGTGGGCCCGGGTCGAGACGTCGATTTCTTTTGACAGATGTTCACAAAATCTGGGACCGGCGCGGCGGGCGATTCGCCACTATTCTCGGCAGCGCTGCTAACGATTCCGCGAGGTGCGGCAAAACTGCTGGTAAGGTGCTTTCATTGCCTATGCGTAGGACACGAAAGATTACGCGGTTTCCGCCAATGCAGTCGCAGTGGCATTAATGCGAATCTCGGCGAACAAGCGGCTGTCTCCACAGCCGCCGACGGAAAGCGGTCGTGGTAGATGTCGTTGATCAGGAGGGTGCTCCGGCGCTACGACGCCCGGTCGATGGCGACACTGATCAGCACCGGCGGTGTCATCCCGCTGCCGGTCATCAGCGTGCTCGCGCCCGAGACACTGTACCCGGGCGGCATGCCCATCCTGCTCACCATCTGGTCGTTCATCGCGGTCGTCTTCGCGGTGACGGCCATCCGCGCCCGGCTGACCGATCTCGAGTTCGCGTTCCTGGGCGGGTTGGGGATCGTGGGCATCTGCGGCACCTCGATGATCCTGGCCTCGCCACGATCGTCGACGCTCGTCCTCGCCATCGTCGCGGTCATCCCGGCGATCGGCGCGATCTCGGCGACCACCCGACTCATCCTGTCCCATCTGGCGCTGGCGGTCGTCTGTGCGGCAACCGTCCTCGCGGTGACGACGCCCTCGCTGCCGGAGTACCTGATCAGCTTCGGCGCGATGCTCGGCCTGATCGTGGTGCCGGTCTTCCTGGTCGTCGCGTTGCGCAAGTCGATGGAGGCCGTGCTCGATCAGCAGACCCGCCTGGTCGGGATCGACCCGCTGACCGGCCTGCTGAACCGGCGCGGCTTCCTGATCCGCGCATCGCAGCTCCTCTCGGCCGCACGGTCGTCCACCGGATGGATCGGCATCCTGCTGCTCGACGTCGACCACTTCAAGAAGATCAACGACCAGTACGGCCACCTCGCCGGTGACGGCGTGCTGCTGGCGGCATCGGCCGCGATCCGCGAGCACGCCCCCGTGGGTTCGGAGGTGTGCCGCTACGGTGGCGAAGAGTTCCTCATGTTCCACGTCGTCCACGACGCGGACGAACTGTGGCTCAGCGCCGAACGCCTACGGGCCGCCGTCGCCGCCGCAGCGCCGGTCACCATCAGCGTCGGCGGTGTCTGCGCGCCGCTGCGCGTCGCCGGCGACCCACTGGTCTCCGGCCGTTTCGACACCGCCTATTCGACCGACGACGTGATCGGCAACCTCCTGGGCCAGGCCGACGCCTGCGTGTATCAGGCCAAGGAGAACGGCCGGGACACGACGGTCATCAAATCCATCGACGCGGTGACCTGGAACGACGGCGCGCCGAGCGCACATGCCGCCGACGCCGAGCGGACGGTGTCTCCGCCGTCGGCGAGCCTGTACGAGGTCTTCTACCGACGCCCGGCCGACTTCGTCGACATCGACAGCCGGACCAGCGGGCGCTGAGTCGTCGCGGCCTGGAGGGCGTCGGCCTCCCGGCGCATCCGACGCCAGGTCTCCGGGCTGGTGAGGGTGTCGAGCCGGGCACGATCCCACCACATGAGCCGGGTGCGGTACCGGTCGTCGGGAAAGGGGGTCGCGGACACCGACTCGTCGAGGCGTCCACCACCGGACTGCCAGCGGCGCAGGACGTGGTCGGCCGCGGTCGCCATCATGGCCTCGACCCCGGACATCTCCATGATGACCAGCCCCAACCGCGACAACTGGCCGGCCACCGACCCCGCGATCGCCGATCGCTCGTCCACCCAGGCCGTCTTGACCTCGACGATGCCGTCGTGCAGACGTTCTTCGATGGCGTTGACGAGCTGCACCTGACCGGGCTGACCCGCCCATTCGACCAGCGCGTGCGACTGCGCAGCCGCCTCCAGCCGGGGCTGGACCCGTAGCCCGCCGACGACCTTGCCCTCGGTGTCGAGCACCGCGAAGAACATCGCGGTGCCCTCGCCGCCGGCGACCTCGTCGTATTCGAGTGCGGCCGCGCACCCGTGCCGGTGGTACGACGCGTCCGCGCCGGCGAGGTACTCGCGCCACAGTTCGGGCTCCGACCGCGGGCTCGCCACGACCACCGAGTACTCCGCCCCGGTTTCGGGTGCGATCGATCGCAACATCCCGGTGCGAACCTGATCATTGGTGACTGACATCTTATTCATCGCAGTATTGCCTTCCAGGAATTAGTAAATTTAGAGACGAGATCTCCCCCGACCCCGCGTGTAATGCTGCCACAAGGCCACATTTATGCACTCCCACAAGCGCAGTTCTTTTCGCCCGACCGCCGCTTTGACGGTTGGCGTCGTGCAATCCCGTGCGACACCATGGGCTTATGCACACGCCGCCGGATGCCGCCGCCACCCTCTACTTCCCGGACGAACTACCCGCCGCGTTGACCGCGGAGCCGTCCCTCACTGTGTCCGACATCACGGCCGGCGCCGCCCGCGCACTCGATGAACTCCTCCCGCCCGCCGAACCCGCTCTCCGGGACGAGACACCTCGTTACGCGCACTTTCCCTGGCGTAACGCCCTCGTCAAGATCCCCGGTCCGCGCACGTTCCGACGCCTTCGGCTCGACCGCAACCGGCACAAACTGACCGCGTCGCAGCAAGCCGCTGCGGGCGAGCTCCGGATCGGTGTCGTCGGTTTGAGTGTGGGACACGCGATATCACTCACGCTCGCACTCGAAGGTCTTACCGGCGAATTACGCCTTGCCGATTTCGACGATCTCGAACTCACGAATATGAATCGAATTGCGGCGACCCTCATGGATATTCACGACAACAAGGCCGTGATCGCCGCTCGACGCATTTCCGAGATCGACCCCTATCTCACCACCGTCGTACATGTGGACGGCATAACAATCGAGAACATCGATGAATTCCTCGACGGCCTGGATCTCGTCGTCGAAGAATGTGATTCTTTCGATGTAAAGGTCCTCGTGCGCCAGAAATGTCGCGAGCGAGGAATTCCGGTCCTCATGGAGACGAGCGACGGCGGAACCCTCGATGTCGAGAGATTCGACCTCGAACCGGATCGGCCTCTTTTCCACGGCCTGGCCGGCGACCTGCGGATCGAAGATCTCGTCGGACTCGACCGCGCGTCGCTCACCCCGCTCGCCGTCCGGGTACTCGAGCCGACGAAGGTGACCGCGCCGATGGCGGCGTCGGCCATCGAGCTCGGGCACACGGTCACCGCCTGGCCGCAGCTCGGCGGCGACGTCCTCCTGGGCGGCGCCACCGTGGCCGCGGCCGTCCGCCGCCTCGTCCAGGGCAAGTCCCTGTCGTCCGGTCGCGTCCGATTCGACCGGGACGCCTGGCTGGACGGCCTCGAGGACCCGATCGACACCCATACCTCCATACCCGCAGCACAACCACCGGCCGACGCCGAACCGCTCCGCCCGCAGGTGCAGCCCGCCATCGAGGCGATGACCGATCGCGAACTCGTCGTGTACGCCGCGAGCCGGGCGCCGTCCGCCGGGAACCAGCAGCCCTGGCAGATCATCGCCGACGACGACGCCGTCACGATCGTCCTGGACCGCACCCGCACCTCGACCCTCGACGTGGAGCACCGGGCATCTGCGGTGGCGGTCGGCGCCGCCCTGTACAACGCGCAGGTCGCGGCGGTCGCGCGCGGGGTGCTCGACGACATCGAGATCGTCGACGCGGCCGACACGCTGGCCGGCCGGGCACGCCTCAAGGGCATCGACACCGGGTCGCGCTCTGCGGACGCGGAGACCGAACTCGACGCGTTGCTCGCCCGCGGCACGCGACGTGGAGTCGGGGACGGATCACCGCTGTCGGCCTCCGATCTCGTCCGACTGCACGATGCCGCCACGAGTGATCGGACCCGGTTGGTGGCGCTCGACGACCGCGCGGACATCGACCGATATGCCTCGATCATCGCCCGATCGGATCGCGCCCGGTTCCTCACGCCCGAACTGCACCGGGAGATGTTCGCCGAGCTCACCACCGATCCGGCCGCCACCGAGGGCATCGACGTCGCCTCGCTCGACCTACCGCCGGCGATGGCGGGGATGCTCGACGTGTTGCGGCGTGCCGATGTCATGGCGTTGCTCGACGAATGGGGTGGCGGTGCCGCACTCGGTGCCGATGCCGGCGCCCGGGCCGCGTCGTCGTCGGCGATCCTGGTCTTGGTGCAGCAGGGCACGACCCCCGCCGATTACCTCCGCGGTGGGATCGTCGCGCAGCAGCTGTGGGTGGCCGCCGAGCGTCTCGGCTTCGCGGTTCACCCCATGACACCGACGTTCCTCTACGCCGGGGACGACGCGACCGCGCGAACACTGTCGAGCAATCACGGCGACGAACTGGCCGCCCTGCGCCGCGAGATGCTCGAGACGTGGCCCCTCGACGCCGGCGAGGCGCCGACCATCGTGCTGCGCCTGTCGCGCACGGATGCGCCGGTGGAGGTGAGCCGTCGTCTGCCCGTGCGCCCGCCGACGAGTGCTGGTCAGGCCTGACCGGGGTTGAGCTTGATGAACAGGGCGTCCATCTCCGCACAGAGGCGGTCGCCGTCGTGCAGGGTGCCCTTGATGAAGACCTTGCGCCCCTCGATCCGGTCCGCCCAGGCGTGGATTCGCAGCGGCGTGTTCAGCGGTGTGATCGACCGGTATTGCACGGTCAGGTACGCGGTCCGGCTGACATGCTGGATCGCGACCGCCGACGCGAAGCCGCCCACGTCGTCGAAGGCGACCGCGACATGACCGCCGTGCGCGGCGTTGTTCCCGCCGAGGTGGAAATCGCGGAACGTCAGTTCGGCGACGACCCCGTTGTCGTTCACCTCGGTGACCACATACGGCGGCAGGGTGATGTTGCCGCGCGACGGGAGGTCGATGCGGGTCCCCGCCGGTGAGTGCCACTCGTCGATCCGGGAATCGGCGAGCCGGTCGTTGAGCGCCTTCAGTGACTCGATGAGTTCGTCGACGAGCTCGTCGTCGGGACAGGCGTAGCGGGCGTTGTCCATCAGCAGGCGGACCTGCTCACTGAACTCGCCGTAGCGGGGTCCGCCGCGGTCGGTGGTGATGGCCGCATGGGCCCGGAAACCACCCTCGTGCGGGTCCTCGTCGACGGTCTCGACGGCGCGATCGTTCGCTTCGCTCACCGACCAACCGTATAAGAGCCGGCGGTGCCGCGCCCTAGCCGGTGTCGGTGTCGGTGTGCCGATCGGTCCGACGGCGGTCGGCGAGATCCACACACACTCCGCCCCGGGCCAGCCGGCGCGTGGACTCGGGTATGTAGTCCGGCACGCCACGCGGACCGCGTTCCTTTTCGTCCCGGATCCGGACCGCCCTCCCGACGATCACCGCGACCGCCGCGGACACGACACACCACGCGCCCCCGAGGATCAGAATCCACCCCCATACAGCCATACGGACAGCTAAGCATCCGAAACTGAGATTTCGGTGATGTTCGAGCCAAAGACCGGCAGGCATCCAATAGTTGAATGCAATCCGCGTCGAACCCGTCACGACTTCGTGACCTGTTCCGACCAATCCGCCGCCTGCGGGCATTCGAGGCGCCCGGTCGTCGCGTCGATAGGCTGACCCCATGAGTGCGACGCCCGACACCCAAGGACCCTCCGGCCAACCCTTCGACCCGGCATCGTGGGCGGTGGTGCCCGGCTTCGACGACCTGACCGACATCACCTATCACCGCCACGTCGGCGAGGGCCGCGAGTACGGGATCGTGCGCGTCGCATTCGACCGTCCCGAGGTCCGCAACGCCTTCCGCCCGCACACGGTCGACGAGCTGTACCGGGTCCTCGACCATGCGCGGCGGTCGCCCGACGTCGGCACGATCCTGCTGACCGGCAACGGCCCGAGCCCCAAGGACGGCGGATGGGCGTTCTGCAGCGGCGGCGATCAGCGCATCCGCGGGCGTAGCGGTTATCAGTACGCCACGACACACGACGACGACGTCGCGGCGGCCGGCGCCGAGACGGTCGACGCGGCGCGGGTGAAGGCCGAGGGCGGGCGGCTGCACATCCTGGAGGTCCAGCGCCTGATCCGGACGATGCCCAAGGTCGTGATCGCGGTCGTCAACGGCTGGGCGGCCGGCGGCGGGCATTCCTTGCACGTCGTGTGCGACCTGACCCTCGCCTCGGCCGAGCACGCCCGGTTCAAGCAGACCGACGCCGATGTGGGTTCCTTCGACGCCGGTTACGGGAGCGCCTACCTCGCCAAGCAGGTCGGGCAGAAATTCGCGCGCGAGATCTTCTTCCTCGGGGAGGCCTACGACGCCGAGACCATGCACCGGATGGGCGCGGTCAACCGCGTCACCCCGCACGCCGAGCTGGAGGCCACCGCCATCGACTGGGCGCGCCGGATCAACAGCAAGTCGCCGACGGCCCAGCGCATGCTGAAGTTCGCGTTCAACCTCACCGACGACGGCCTCATGGGTCAGCAGGTGTTCGCCGGGGAGGCGACCCGCCTGGCCTACATGACCGACGAGGCCGTCGAGGGACGTGACGCGTTCCTCGAGAAGCGCGACCCGCGCTGGGACGATTACCCGTACTACTACTGAGCCGGGTGCCCGAGAGTGTCGAACGCACGGGGCATTCATTGAGGGCGGGTGACGACCAGCGTCGCTCGTCTGACGTAGATCGACGTTGGATGTGGGCGATCATTCTTCAGCGGGTTCGACCCCGTCGATGCCCTGATCGAACCGGCGGCCAACCAGGTCCGGTCCGAACGACGCCGCCGAATCGAGCTGAGAGACCGCAACCGCCTCGGCGTGCAGCAGTAGTACGCGGTGAACCGTAGGTACGTCGCGTGGCCTGCCAGTGCGCCAGACACTTCCAGATCGCGGCGCCGCCGCTGTCGTGGCGTCAACTCGACGCGGCGTTGCCGACCTGCATGCGCAGAAATCCAGGTCGCGAAATGATGAGAGGCGCATCGCATTTCGTGACATGATGGCCGGTGCACTCCGCGGCGATGAGCTCGAAACGACTCACCGATGATGCTGCGCCGCATAGGACGCCGAAATTTTCTTCCCTAGCGCGACATCACGGTCCTTCTCGGCGAGCTCGGCACGCAGTCTGGTCCGTTCCGCGCGCTCACCCGCCGTCTCGGTCGGGCGGCACCTTGCGATCTCGTGGACGTTGAGTTCCCGTGGCACCTCGGTGACCGGCCCGTCCACCATCAATCACCCGACGAGCAGCGCCTGTGCTCAGGAGTAATCGACCGCTTCCTGGACAAGCAGGAACTTCTGCAGCAGAACGACGCGCGACCTTCGGTCACACGACAGTCGTTGGTCAGCAGCACATCTACCGTTCTGGGACAGAATACGGTACGTATGTGACAGGATTAAACTACTGACGACGATCGAGGCACAGTCAACGAAACATGCTGCACAGTAGCCATTTTCGCGATTACCGAGCCTGTGGAATTTCCTCGAGATCGAACGCACGTTCCTGTACCTTAGAGTCATGCCAGAGCTAGCCACTCTCCTCGAGCAACTCATCGAGACCACCCCGCCCGCCGACGACTCAACCGGCAGAGCGACATTCGACGCCCTTGACACGTGGCGTCTGATCCGCAACCTTGCAGATCATCAGATCGCCCTGCATGCAGCGCAACTCGACGAACTAGGCGTCGCCCAGAAGGCCGGTAGCACCACCAAGAGACTGCTGATCGAGTCCGGCCATGCACCGGCCGCTGCTCTTCGCACCATGCGAAGCGTCGACGCCCTGCCCAACCTGCCCGCTGTGGCGCGTCACGCTGCCGACGGGCGACTGTCGAGCGAGATCGTCGATGCCATCGTCCGCGGCATGAACGAGATCGACAAGCGTTGTGGTGAGGCGCTTTCCGAGGATGAGCGCTCCCGCTATGAGATCGAACTGATTGCCCAAGCACTCTCGGGCGCAACACCGACAGACGTGTTCAAGCATGCGCGGACTATCGGCAACACACTCGCCGATGCTTGTGGCGCAGGAACCCCAGCGTCGGACGATGCAAGCTTGAACTCGGTGCACGCACACACCACCGACGACGGCCGCGTCGAAGTACATGCCGACCTCACCCAAATCGTGGGAGAGAAGTTCCAGGCCATGATCGACGAACGCTCCTGCCCCAGGCCCGAACCCGACGGCGCACAGGATCGACGCACCACCGAGCAACGCCGCGCCGACGCCTTCGAACTGATCCTCGACCAAGCCGCGATCGGCGCGAGCATCAACACCGTCGGAAGCCCACGCACGCAACTGATGCTGACCATCCCCGCCACCGGAGACCTCGCAACACTGCCGTGGACCGGATCGGTCAGCCACGCCACCGCGAAACAGGTGTCGTGCGACGGCTCGCTCACGGAGATCATCCTCGATAGTGAGGGCGTACCGCTTCAAATGGGTCACACCCGCCGGTTGTATCCGTCACACTTACGCAAAGCGATCATCGTCCGCGACACGTGCTGCGTCAAATGTGGTGCACCGCCGTCCCATACGCAGGTGCATCACATCAGGCCGTGGGCCGACGGCGGACCCACCGACCTCGACAACGGCTGCCTGCTCTGCCAGCGCTGCCACACACAGGTCCACCACCACGGGTGGGACATCGTGATGGGTTTCGACCGCCACCCCTGGCTCGTACCGCCCGTGTCGATCGATCCGCAACGCCGACCGCTACCCGCATACAACCGACGCACCATGCGACTCGACGACGCCGCCTGACCGCTGCCGCCGCAGACCACCAGACTTCGCGCAGCACCTTCCGCACCTGGGCATAGCCCGGGACCGCATCTGTCCCTTGACAACTCCACAGTGATATCCCAGTCGGTTCCGTACCCGGTCAGATCGTCGGCCGGGGACGGGTCGTCGGGACCACGAGAGAGCTCCGCTCTCTGGGAGGGAGCTTGCGAGCGTCCCCGTCTGCTCCCTGAGGAGCGAGCTTGCGAGCGTCAGCCCCTGCTCCCTGAGGAGCGAGCTTGCGAGCGTCAGCCCCTGCTCCCTGAGGAGCGAGCTTGCGAGCCCAATTCCTGCTCCCTGAGGAGCGAGCTTGCGAGCGTCACGAAGGGTCTTGGCGAGACGAGTTGCGAAGACCCTTCGTGACGCGCCCTCCGCAAGCTCCGGACGCTCCTCAGGGAGCAGGGGCGGACGCGCCCTCCGCAAGCTCCGGGTGCTCAGTTCTCCGGCCCGCACGCCGGGACGTCAACGGTGACGGTCGGATCGTCGACGAGCGGCTGGATCGGGACCTCGGCGTCCCCGTGCGCTGAGGTCGGCTCGTCGATCTTCAGCACGATGGTGGCGGTCTCGCCCGGTGCGATGCCCACGCGGGTCGAGTAGTACGGCCGATCGTGCAGGGCCTGCTCGACGTAGAAGGCCCCGCCCTCGCCGAGGGTCATCTCCTTGAGGACCGCGCCCTTCGTCGCCAGGAACTCGACGTTGGCGAGGTTGGTGCCCTTCTTCACCGACAGTTCGGTCCCGAGGTTGCCGGCGACGTAGTCGGTGGTGTCCGTGGTGTCGAGGGTGTTGGTGAGCTTCACCGTGATCGTCGACTCCCTGGTGTCGCCGTCACATCCACCGGAGGTGTAGCTGATCTCGCGCCGCAGGAAATAGTCCAGCTTCGTTCCGGACGCATTGCCGATGGCCACCTGCAGATAGGGCGACGACGTGTCGGAGATCTGGTGACCCAGCTTCGTCGACTCGAGAATCTTCTGATCCTCGGCATCGGTGCTGTACACCATGATCCGCCGCTCGTGCACGCCGCGACCGAGCGCCTCGAGCAGATTCCGCGTGCTGCCGCCGGACGTGACGAGCTTGTTCACCACAGCCTGGGAGATGGCCTGCAAGTAGTCCTTTCGCGCGGCGTTGTCGTCGGCGAAGCGCTGATACGCCGTCGACAGCGTGATCGGGACGACGTTGTCGGCGGTGATCTTCTCCCGCCCCACCGACACCGGGCCGACGACCTCCAGGACGTACTTCAGCGCGATAGGATCCAGCGCGATCGCCCCGTCGAGTTGGCGGCCGGTCTGGGCGCGCCAGTTCGCCAGCCAGATCTGCGCGGCGTCGGGGAAGTGGGCGCTGAGGTTGCCGTTCCGGAAGTCGGTGTAGGGGCGGTAGTAGGAGTAGATCGCGTCGTACTCGGGGCCGAGGTTGATCTGCGGGGTGGCCGGGTCGCGGAACTCCGAATTCGCACCGAGCTCGGGGATGGTCACCCGGCCCCCGGTCGCGTTCAGTACCGCGAAACCACCGACGAGGCCGCCGGTTCCGCGGGCCTCGGACGGTGTCTGGAACGCCATGAAGTAGTTGCGCGGACCGTCGGCGCCGAGCATGGACGGCACGAGTTCGGCCGCGATGCTCGTCGCCTGCACCGTCGAGTCGGCAGCCTCGACCTGCTCGGCGAGCTGATCCCGGGCATCGGCCACGACGCCCAGCCAACTCGGTTCGATCGCCGAGACCTGGGCGGCCACCGCCGCCGACTCCTCCGCGACCGACTTCAGCGCCGGCTGCGCATCCCGCAGCAGTGCCAGGTTCACGGTGTTGCCGGTGCGCAGGCGATTCGGGTCGAGCACGGTGGCGAGGTCGGCAGCCGGCACCAGCACGTCGGCCGACAGCGCCGCGACGGCATCGCTCATCTGCTGCACCGATTTCAGCGGCGATCCGACGACCGGCACCGCCGCAGCCGCCGACCACAGGAAACCGTTCGCACGATCCTGGGCGTCCTCGGCCCGCACCGACGCCGCCTCGGCCGCCTGACGGGCGCCGGCCTGATCGCCGTCGAGCATCAACGCCCGGGCCCTGCTCGCATCCGCGCGCACCGATTCCAGGTCGTCGCGGACCTGGAATGCCGAGTACGCCAGCCAGATCAGCGCGGCGGCGACGAGCAGCAGCACCACCGCGACGACCTGGACGACGCGGTTACCCGCCAGTCGCCGGATCATCGGCTCTCCCCCGTCGCGTGCCGGCCCGGTCGAGTGGCGGAGGCCTGCTCGGCGGACGATTGGCCCGCTCGCTTCGCTCCCGGCGCCGCCAGCCACGTGACCAACGCCTCGACCTTCGGTTCGACCTCGGCGAAAACCCGGTCGAAGTCCTCGCGCGGGCGGCCCATCGGGTCGACGATGTCGAGCAGGTCCGAGTTCGGATCGAGGCGTCCACGCCCGGCGATGATCTCCGGCAGCGCGCCGAGGTCGCAGAGCGCCGCGAACTCGGTCAGCGTGAACACCCGCTTCCAACGTGCCGGGGCCATCTGTTGCGCGGCGGCACGGTGTTCGCGGCTCATGCACAGCACGAGGTCGGCCTCGGTGAGCATCGGCGGACGCAGATACCGGGACTCGAACCCCGCTGCGTCGTAACCGTTCTCGACCAGGACAGCGGAGGCGTGCGGATGGATGGGCTGCCCGTTGAGCGCTCCGACCCCGGCGCTCGACGACGTCACGGGGACACCCGCCCGGCCGGCGAGGCCGGTCAGCACGCGTTCGCCGATCGGTGAACGACAGATGTTGCCCGTGCACACGAACAGGATCGACATCTGCGGCGTCGCCGCTTCGGATCCGGTCACCATTCCTCCTCGATTCTGCGGGCAACCCGCGCCAATACGTCCGGCTGCCCCAGCTCTGCGTGCGTCGTCCCGGCGTGCAGCACGTCGACGACGCCCCGACCGCCGGGATCGACCGCACGCGTCCAGGCGTCCGGGTCCGGGTTGTCCTGCGCCGCAACGTAGAGCACCTTACCGGCGGCCACCGGACGCAGGTCGTAGGAGCGCGCCGCCGCGGCCAGGCCCCTCGTCCGGTCCTCGAACCGCCGCAGTGCGTCGGGGTCGTGCTGCTCGGCCAGGGCACGCAGGGGGTGATCGGCGGCTCGCAGCTCCGCGTCGTCCACCGTGGTCAGTTCGGCCGGCGTCCGCGCGTCGAGCAGCACCAGCAGCGCGACCTCCTCGCCGAGTTCGACGAGCCGGCGCGCGATCTCGTGGGCGACGACACCGCCGACGGACCAGCCGACGACCCGGTACGGTCCCTGCGGCTGAGTCGCCCGGATGGCCTCGACGTGCAGTGCCGCGATGCCCTCGATCGTCGTCGGCAGATCCCGTTCGGCGAGTACGAGTTCGGGCAGTTGCAGGCCGAACACCGATGCCGACGGCAGGGACTCGCCCAGCGCCCGGAACGGTTCGACGATCCCGGTCGCGGTGTGCACACACCAGACCTCGGGTCGTCGGCCGGTGCCCTCGGGCGACAGCGGCACGACGCGTCGGCCGGTGGGATCGACGCCTTCCGGGTCGTCGAGCAGCCGGGCGATCTCGGCCGGGGTGCGATGACCGAAGAGTTCCGCCGCATCGACGACCCGGCCCGTCCGGCGGGCCAGTTCGTCCCGCAACTGCAGCAGGGCGAGCGAATGCCCACCGGCGGCGAAGAAGTCGTCGTCCATGCCGATGGGTGTCCCGGCACCGTCCGCGCCCGCGTACGGACCGGCCGCCGCATCGCCCAGCACGGTCCGGAAGGCGTCGAGCACCGCTGCCTCGGTGGCGGTTCCCGGCTCGCGCACGGACTCCGACCAGGCCGGTTCGGGCAGGCGGCGCACATCGATCTTGCCCGCGCCGCTGAGCGGCAGGTCGTCGAGCACGACGATCCGGCTCGGCACCATGTGCCGCGGCAACGACGACCGGCACGCGGCCCGGAGCTCGGCGACCGGCACCGACGGTGCCACCACATAGGACACGAGCGCTGGTCCGACCGGGCCCGGCCGCAGGACGGTCACCGAGCGCTCGGCGCCCGCCCGCAC
Source organism: Gordonia sp. NPDC127522 (assembly GCF_042672305.1). NCBI lineage: Bacteria > Bacillati > Actinomycetota > Actinomycetes > Mycobacteriales > Gordoniaceae > Gordonia > Gordonia sp. NPDC127522. Next base: position 580,192 of record NZ_JBHXVK010000001.1, on the reverse strand, counting down.
GATCACCGCGTCGATCTCGGCGGGTTCCACTCGCTGACCCCGGATCTTGACCTGACGGTCCGCCCGGCCGACGTAGACCAGCTCGCCGGTGTCGCGATCCCACCGCACCAGGTCCCCGGTGCGGTAGCGGCGAACGCCGTCGGCGCCGGCGACGAAGGTTGCAGCGGTGAGCGCCGGATCACCGAGATAGCCACGGGCGACCCCGGTTCCGCCGATGTACAACTCGCCGACGACACCCGGCGGGACGTGGCGCAGCTGGGCGTCGAGCACCTCGGCGCCGATGCCCGGTCGCGGATGCCCCAGCCGGATCGGGTCGCCGCGCCGGAACGCACTGGTGGACACGGTCACCGTCGTCTCGGTGGGGCCGTAGATGTTGAGGACCTGGGCGTGCTCCGACCACACCGCGGCCAGATCGGCCGAGAGCGCCTCGCCGCCGATGTACACCAGACGCAGCGCACCGATCGCCGCCGGTCGCAGTGTGCGGACGACCGAAGGCGTCGCCGTGAAGACGCTGACCCCGGTGCGGTCGAGGAACCGGGTGAGGTCGTCCCCGCCGGTGATCCCGGCCGGGACCACCACCAGGGTCGCGCCGGCGGCGAGTGGCAACAGCATGTCGTGGAACGTGGCGTCGAATCCCGGACTGATGGCCATCCCGACGCGGTCGTCTGGTTCGACGTCGCCGAGCGAGGCCACGCGGTGTACCCCGCGATGGGTGACCCCGACGATGTTGGGGGTCCCGGTGGTACCCGACGTGGTGATGACGTAGGCCAGCGCGTCGCGCGACACCGGTGTGACGGGCTCGGACACAACCGGTTCCGTCGGTTGGGCGGGGATGTCGGCGGGCGTGATCACACTCGCGGACGCGCCGGCGACCACGTGGTCGATCCGGGCCGTCGGGTAGGTGACGTCGACCGGTACGCACACCGCGCCGATCCGGCTGACCGCCCAGATGGCGACGACCGACTCGATCGACCGCGGCACCACGACGGCCACCGCGTCGCCGGCACCGAGCCCTCGACGTCGCATCGCGCGGGCGGTCACCGAGACCCACCCGTCGAATTCGCGGTAGGTGAGGGACCGGTGCTCGTCGGCGATGCCGGGACGGTCGCCGTACGCCGCGACAGCCGTCGTGAACAGCTCGGCCAGCAGCGGTTCGGCCCCCGTCGTCGAGGACGCCCGCGCCCGGTCGGCGACGAAGCGTCGTTCGGCGCCGGTCAGCGGCTCGATGGCCGCGAGGCGACGTGACGGCTCCCCCACGACGGCGGCGACCGCGGCGACCACTCGCTCGCCGAGAGCGCGGATCGTGCCCTCGTCGAACAGTTCCCGGCCGTGGTGGACGCGCAACCGCCAGCCGCCGGCGTCGGGCACCGCCTCGACGTGGATGTCGAACTCGCTGCGCGGCGACATCCACGTGGGCGCGCCGGTGTCTGTCGGGTCGGCCCCGGGCATCTCCGGATCGGCCATCGAGAACGCCACCTGTACCAGCGGATGCCGCCCGGGGACGCGCGGCGGATCGATCAGGGCGACCACATCGTCGAAGGCGATCGCAGCATGATCGAGCGCCGCCAGGTCGTCGTCGCGGACCGCCGTGATCAGCTCGCCGACGGTCATGCCGGGGCGAATCCGGGTGCGTAACACGACGGTGGAGATGAGCATGCCGACGGTGCCGGCGGTGTCGGAGTCGCGGCGCATCGAGGCGGGCGTGGCCAGCGCGATGTCATCGGACCCCGACTGCACCGCGAGGGCCAGCACCAGCGCCGCGTGCAGGATGTGGAACTCGCTCGCCGACGCCCGGCGCGCGGCCGCCGGAATCGCCTGTCCGACCGCATCTTCCAGCAGATACTCGGTCGTCGAGGTCCGCAGGTCCCGCACAACGGGGCGGCGCTGGGCGAGGTCGAGCTCGCCGCTGTGCCCCTCGAGCGCGCGCCGCCAGAAGTCCACCAGTGCAACCCGGGATCGCTCGTCGTCGGCAGCCATCTGCCGGGCGACCGCCGCGAAACCCGTCGGCGCCGGGCCGAGGTCGTGACCCACCAGCAGCGACGCGAGCTCACGCTGCACGATGCCGGCGGATTCACCGTCCATGGTGATGTGGTGCGCGATCACCACGACCGCCACCGGGGTCACCCGATCGTCGCCGGTGACCAGCCACACCCGGACCGGTGGCTCACCGGTGAGATCGAAGGCCTCCCCGAGCATCCCGATCCCCGCGGGCGTCGTGAGCTCGGCCGCACCCACCCGCCGCAGGGACGGGCGCCACGCGTCGAGAACACGCTGCCGGGGACCGTCAGGTGTCGCGAGGTACCGGGTACGGAGCGCGGGATGGCGGTCGACGAGGGCCTCGACCGCGCCGACGACCGCGGACTCGTCGGTTCCGGGCGGCACGGGCACCACCGCGGGCACGGCGTAGATCGGCACCGCTCCGAGCATCTGCGCGCCCACCCACATCCGGCGCTGCGTCGGAGCGAGTGGGAGGTCGCCGAGGTCGGACTCCGACGCGCCGGCCGGCGCGCCGCCTCCCGCGTCCGTCCCCTCCGCGGGGAGTTCGGTCACCGCCTGTGCGAGCGCGACCGGGTTGGGGTTCTCGAAGAGCAACCGGGTGGGCACGCGGACGCCGAGCCGGCGCCCCAGCGCGGAGGTCACCCGTGTGGCCGAGAGCGAGGTACCGCCCATCGTGAAGAAGTCGTCGGCGTCCCCCACCGAATCCGGAGAGACCTCCAGCACCTCGGCCATCGCGTCGGCGATCGCCGCGACGAGTGGAGCCGAGGACACCGCATGCGACGGCGCCCCGGCACCAGCCGGCGCCACCGCGGTGCCCGATACCCGTTCGGCCGTAATGACGTCGACGTCCGGTCCGTCGACCTCCGGGAACGGCTGATCGGCATCGGTTGCCGCCGCGACGACCGATCTGCGGAAGTCGTCGAGAAGCGCCTGTGCGACCACGGTCGGGACGGCGGCGGAGTGCACCACCGTGATGTGCAACTCGTCGTCGCGTTCGGCGAGCACGACCTCGACGTCGAACTTGGCGTCCACGGTCTCGGTGTACTCCGGGACCAGCCTGGCGATCACGGCATCCGCCTCGGGACCCGGGCCACCCGCCGACGCTCCGCCGAGCACGACCTCGCCGGAGGACTGGGGCACGACGTCCTGGTTGACCAGCAGTACCGAGATCAGCGGGTCCCCGGCCTCCCGGCCGTCGGGACGGACCGTGCGGGCGACGTCCTCATAGGGGACCTCACTGTGCGGCTGGGCGGCCAGGGCGGCATCGCGAGCCCGCACGACGGCCTCGCGGATCGGGAGCCCCGGATGCAGCCGTGTCCGCAGGGCCACGGTGTTGACGAACATGCCGACCACCGACTCCCACTCCGGCGCGTGCCGGCCGTGCACCGGTACGCCGATCAGCAGGTCCCACTCACCGGTCCACCGGCCCAACACCGTCGCGAGCGCGGCGTGCGCCACCTGGAACACACTCGCCGACATCGCTTTCGCGGTCTGGTGCAGTGAATCCGTGCCGACGATCGACGCCGACAACCGCCCGGCGGCAGCGTCGCGCGGCCGCCCGCCGGTGTCCGCGATGCCCGGCAACCGGAGCGGGCCGGGGGCATCGGAGAGCGTCGACGTCCAGAAACGCAGTTGCCGTGCGTATCTGCTGCTCGGATCGGACGGGTCACCGAGGCGGGCGATCTGCCACTGGGTGAAGTCGGCGTAGGTGAACGCCTCGTCGGCGGGGACCGAGAGCCGCTGGCCGTCGTAGGCACGGAGCAGGTCCGTGAGCAGCACCCGGATCGACCACCCGTCGATCGCGACGTGATGCAGGACCACCGCCAGATGGGTGTGCGGATCCTCCGCCGAGTCGAGCTCGAAGACCGCGGCCCGGAACCCGGTCTCGGACTCCAGATCGAACGGCCGTCGCAGGAAGTCGTCGATGTCCCGACGGAGACCCTCGGGACCCGTCGCGGCGTCGACGAGGCGATGCCGTAGCACCGGACTCCGATGCTCGATCCGGCGCTGCCGTGGACCCGACGGCGAATCCGGGTGGACCGTCCGGAGGACGGCATGAGCCGCGACCACCTCGTCGACCGCCTTCCGCAGGCGGGCGAGGTCGACTCGGCCGCTCATCCGCAACACGAGCGGAACATGGTAGGCCGTCGAACGCGGATCGAACTGATGGTGAATCCACATGCGGCGCTGCGGATATGCGAGCGGCAGGAACTCCGGTACCGGGAGTCGGGCGGGTGCCGCGCCGGTGTCACCCGGCCCGGTATCACTCGGCCCGCCCGCTCCGCTCCCGGCGCCGGCCAACAGTTCGTCGACACGTCGCGCGACTGCGGCGACCGTGCGTGCCTCGAAGATCTCGCGGACCCCGATGTCCGCACCGGTCGCCGCCGTCAGTCTCGACGTCACCTGCGTGGCCGACAGCGAGGTACCGCCCTCGGTGAAGAAATCGGAATCGGCGTCCAGCGACTGGACGGGACGGTCGAGGACCTCCGCCCACACCGCGGTCACCAGTTCCTCGGTGGCCCCCGACGGCGGGCGTCCGGGGCGGACATCCGAACCCGCTGCCGCACCGGCGAAATCGGGATCGGGCAGCGCCGCCACGTCGATTTTCCCGTTGCGTCCGAACGGCAACGCCGGGACACCGACGATCGCACTCGGGATCATGCTGCGCGGCAACAGGTGCGCGAGCTGACGAGGCAGGTCGGCCACTTCCGCATCGTCTCCGTCGACCACGACCCACGACACGAGGATCTTCTCGCCCGCCGGGGTGGTCCGCGTCGCGGTCACCGAGGTCGCCACGCCGGGCAACCCCGACAGCGCCGCGTCGACTTCACCCGGCTCCAGACGCACGCCGCGGATCTTCACCTGATCGTCGGTGCGACCGTGGATCACGAACGTGCCGTCGGGACGCCGGTGGACGAGGTCACCGGTCCGGTACATCCGCCCGCCGGCGATGAACGGGTCGGTGCTGAACGGATCGGGGACGAACGCCCCGGCCGTCGTCGCCGGGTCGTCGAGATACCCACGAGCAAGGCAGTTCCCGGAAAGATACAGTTCGCCGACCGTATGGTCGGGCACCGGCCGCAGGGCACCGTCGAGCACATACATCCCCACACCCGGCAGCGGAGCGCCGATGTGAACCGGCCCGCCCGGAGTTGCGGTGTACCGCGCACTGCTGACCGCGACGGTGGCCTCGGTCGGGCCGTACTCGTTGCTCAGCGTGTGGCCGGCCGTCCACTCCCGGACCAGCCCGGCGCCGAGGGGTTCACCGCCGACCGCCACGTGACGAACACCGGGGAGTTCGTCCGGACGCAGGGTCGCGAGCACCGACGGGGTGGTCAGCAGGACGCTGACCCGTTCGGCATCGACGAACTCGGCGAGCTCGTCCGCGGCGATGACATCGGGCGGGCACACGACGATCGTGGCGCCGGCGACCCGCGGGGGCACGAGTCCCATCAGATGTGCGTCGAATCCGGTTGCATACGTGTGCAACACCGCGTCCGACGAGTCGAGCCGCAATCGGGCCACGGTGTCGCGCGCCCAGTCCGTCAGGCCCCGATGAGTCACCTGGACACCCTTGGGCAGTCCGGTCGTCCCCGAGGTGAAGGTGATGTAGGCGACGTCGTCCACCGACAGCGGGCGCACCCGCTCGGCGGCGTCGAACGGCGGCGAATCCGGCGTATTCGCACTCGAATCGGCATGGCGCGCAAGCAAGTCGTCGAGGGCGAGCACCGGGATGCCGCCGGTCACGGACTCCATGGTCGCCGCGAGGGTGAGCACCGCTCGTGGCCGGCACCGCTCGATGATCATCTGCCGGCGCCCCGCGGGGTCGGCTGGGTCGACGTTCACGAACGCCGCTCCTGCGCGGGCGATCGCGACCGTGGCGACCACACCGAAGGCCGAGCGCGGCAGCAGGCCGATCACCACGTCCCCCGGGCCGATACCCGCGTCGATGAGCCTGCGCGCCGTGAACGTCGCGAGCCGGTCGAGGTCGGAATTGGTGAGCGAGACACCCGGCCCGGGCACCGGATGGCGTCGGTCGACGATCGCGATCGCATCCGGATCGTCAGCGAGCCCAACGGTCAGCAGCTCGTCGAGCGTCTCGAACTCGCGAATCCGATTCTCCGGCGCGGTTTTCGGGACCGTCGTCGAGTACGACCGAGCGAGCAGCGCCGCGACCGTCCGATTCGGTTCGCGCACCCCACGCCGTATCGTCTCGACGACGAGGTCGCACAGCGCGTTCAGTCTCGCGGCACTCGCCACCGCATCCGTGCACGTCATCATCAGATGCAGTGCACCGTCCCGGCGGTACATCGACACGTCCACACCGAACAGCGGCACTCCCCCGAAGGGACTCGCGTCCGATGGGACACCGACTGCCGCAGCCGGACTCGCCGCCACCAGCTCGTCCGGGACGGCGCCGAGGGAGACCTCGAACAGCGGGGTGCCCGCCTTGACCCGACCGGGATCGGCGATCTCGGTGATCTCGGTGAGCGGGAGGTCGGCGTGCGCGAACGCGCCCAGGTCGACCGCGGTGACCGAGGCCAGGAGGTCGACGAACGGCAGGTCGACGTCGATCGGGGTGTGCAGGGGTACGGCACGGGCGAACAGTCCCGGCACGGAGACCAGGCGCGGGTCGATCCGCCCGGACAGAGCGGTGCCGATCGTGACCACCTCGGCGTCGGATTGCCTTGTCAACACCGCCGCGAGCGCGGTGTGCACGACGATGAACGGAGTGCTGTGTCTGGCCACCGCCAGTTCGTCGAGTGCTCCGGTCTCGGCGCGGTCGAGCGTCCGATGCGCACGGTGCACCACCGCTCGTTCCCGCGCGGACGGATGCGGGGCCGCCGGGTTCAGTTCGGGCAGGCGCAGTGGTTCGACGGCCCGATCGAACGCCGAGACCCAGTGCGCGACAAGCTCGGTCCGCCGGGCGGCCAGTGACCCGGCTCGCCACGCCGAGTACTCCTGGTAGTCGACGTCGGCGGGCGCCGGGAGGGTCCTGGACAGGGCGGATCGTAGCTCTGCGGACAGGATGCCGAACGACTCGCCGTCGACCGCGATGTGGTGCGCGACGACGAGAAGCCAGGTCTGCCCGTCCACCGCGCAGATCCGTACCCGCCAGGGCAGTTCGGCGGCCAGGTCGATCGGCGTGTGCAGCGCACGCAGCGCGGCATCGACCGAGTCGATGTCCGCGACCGAGACCGGCTGCGCCAGTTGCGCTCTCAGTTCACCTGCGACATGGGAGTCGGGACGGCGACGCTGCACCGGGCCATCGGGACCCGAGGGGAACACCGTGCACAACGCGTCGTGCCGCGTCACGATCTCGAGCAGGGCACGGCGCAGCTCGTCGGGGCCGGCGTCGATGGGGAGGGCGAGCGGCATCAGATACCCGGTGAAGGCCGGCTCGGTGCGCCATCGGAGCCACAGATCCATCTGCTCGGGGGTGAGCGGCAGATCCACCCCGTCAGCGGCTGCGAAGTCGGCGAGACCGGTCCGGGAGCCGTCGGCGATCGTGCGTCCCGAACTCGCCGCGGACTCGATGTGCGCGGCGAGCGCGGCCACCGTCGGATGGGCGAACACATCGGCGACGGAGACATGGTCGCCGATGCCCGTCAGCGTGGCCGCGAGTCGCGCTGCCGACAGTGACGTCCCTCCGGTCGCGAAGAAATTGGTGTCCGCGGCGAGCACGGCATCCGTGCCGATCACGGCACGCATGGCGTCGGCAACGGTCTGCTCGGCCGGTGTCAGTGCTCGGGTCGATCCCGTCGGCACCTCGGGCAGCAGATCCGTGAGCCGGTGGCGGTCGAGTTTGCCGGTCGGGGTCATCGGCCAGCCGTCGACGATCGCGAGTCGCGCCGGGATCATGTGCGCCGGGAGCCTGTTCGCACAGGACACGAGGATCTGCTCCGCGGACAGGGCGTCCAGCACATCGAAGTCGGCGAGGCCGTCCTCGGTGACGAATGCGAGCAGCCGTTCCTCGCCGCGGCGGCTGCCCGGGTCGAGGAGCACGCGCGCGTCACCGACGCCGGGGTGCTCGCGCAGCACCGACGTGATCTCACCGAGTTCGATGCGGTGCCCGCGGATCTGGACCTGGTGGTCGCTGCGGCCGAGATAGACCATGCGGCCGCCGGCGATCTCGCGAACGCGGTCGCCGGTACGGTACATCCGGCGGCCAATGCCGCTCGGGTCGGCGACGAACCGCGAGGCGGTCGTGGCCGGGGCGTTGTGATAGCCGAGCGTGACCTGATCGCCGCTCACGTACAGTTCGCCGATGGCGCCCACCGGAACCGGGCGTAGGTCGCGGCCCAGGATCGCCGTCGAGACGCCGTCCAGCGGGACACCGATGTCGCTGCGGGCGTCGTCGACATCGACGTCGACCGCCGTGAGGTGCACGGTCGTCTCGGTGATGCCGTACATGTTGACCAGCCGGACGTCCGGATGCGCGGCCGACCACTCCCGTAACAGCCCCGGCGACAACGGTTCGCCACCGAAGACGACGGCTCGCAACGCGGGTGATCCGGCGTCCGGGGCGACGGCGGCCACCGTCGGGTCGATGAGGTTGCCGAACGCCGTCGGGGTCTGCGAGCAGACGGTGACCCCGTACCGGTCGATCGCCGCCGCCAGCAAGCGCGGGTCGAGCACAGTGGCGCGCTCCAGTACGACGACGGCACCACCGGAGGCCAACGGCCCCAGGATCTCCCAGACGGAGAAGTCGAACGCGTAGGAGTGGACCCAGCTCCACACGTCGTCGTCGGACGCGGCGATCGTGTCCAGCGCGGCGCCGAGCATGGCCGCCAGATTCGCGCGGGTCACCAGTACGGCTTTCGGGACACCGGTGGAGCCGGAGGTGTGGATCACGTAGGCGCCACCCGGAACCGGTTGTGCACGTTCGCCCGTCGCGACGGCGCGCACCGCCGGCCCGGCTTCGATGACCGCGACGGGAGCGGTGGCGTCGGCGATCAGCTCCGTCCTCGACGGCGGATCGTCGGGTTCGATGGGCACGTACACCGCGTCGGCCAAGAGCACCGCGACGATCGCGATCACGGCCTCGGCGCTCCGGGGCAGCGACAGCGCGACTCGGTCGCCCGGTTGTACCCCGTTCTCCCGCAACGTCTTCGCGAGGGCCTCGGCGCGACCGAGCAGTTCCCGATAGGTCAGGGCCGTGTCGTCGGCGATGACGGCGGCGGCGTCCGGCTTCGCCTGCGCACGGCGTCGCAGGGCATCGATCGGGTCGACGGGAGCGGTCCGGCGGCTGCGGTTGGAGAGCGCCCGGTCGGCGGGAACCGGGATGCACCCCGCGACGACCGAGTCGGGCGTCGCGACACCGAGCGCGGCGACCGTCTCGACGAATCGGTCGAGCAGGTGGCCGGCAGCCATCGTGTCGACCCGGCGTTCGGCGACGGTCAGCGCTATCGACAACCCGTCCGGTTCGTCGAAGACGGTTACTTCCAACGCGGTTCGCGCCTGGCCGGCGGACAAGGTCTGGACCTCGGCGAACACCGCCGGGTCGGCGACGTCGGGCCGGGAGGCGTGATAGGCGAAGATGACATCGGCGAGCCCCGTCGGTGCCGCGTCGGCGTGGGTGATCGCCGCCGTCAGGTCCGCGCCCACGCGGGCGAGGGCCTCCGCAACGCTGCGGCGCCGCACCCCGGTGATCCGCACCGGTACCGTCTCGACGAACATGCCGACCGGGCGTAGTTCCTCGGTGGTGAATCGTCCTGAGACCGGCACCGACAACACGAAGTCGTCGGAATCCGAGTACTCGGCCAGTACGGCCGAGAGCGCCACGCACAGCATCGTGTTGAGCGTCGTCCCGTAGTCGCGTGCACGAGCAGCGGCACGGTCCCGGGCCCCACGGTCGACGTCACGACGCAGGACGGTCGCCGGACCGGAGGTGAGTCCCGCCGGCACCGGTTGCGCCGGCTCCGGCAGCACGATGCGAGAAGGGGCCTCCCGCAATGTCTTCGCCCAATAGACCTCGGCCGCCGCATCCACCGCGGCCGGCCGCGCGGACAGCGCGGCACTGAAGGCCACCGCGTCCTCGGTCCACACCGGAGTCGCACCGTCGAGACGAGCACGCAGTGCATGCGCGAAGTCGTCGACGACGGTGTGCAGCGACCACTCGTCGATCGCGATGTGGTGGGCGACGAGTACGAGTTCGGTCCGTTCGCCGGTCTCGTCGACGACCGCACGCCACGGCAGGTCCACCGTCAGGTCGAAGGGGGCCACGACGGCGAGGTCGATGCCGGTCGCGTCGAGGGTGGCCGCGGTCATCGGCGCGGCCACACTCACCTCGTCGACTCCGCGGACGACCGCGACCGGCTCCCCGCCGTTGTCGGGGTACACGGTCCGCAGCGCCTCGTGCCGCGCCGCGACGTCGATGAGTGCGGCGCGGACGACTTCGGCCGAGATACCCTCGGCGAGAACGACATGCACCGGCAGGTGATAAACGGTCGCCTGCCGGTCGGCGCGATTGAGCAGCCAGATCTCCTGCTGCGCGCGGGTCGGCCGGTAGCGGACGGTGCCCGCGGGATCACCCGGCGCGGCGCGGCGCGGCGCGGAGGCCTCGAGGACGGCGGCGAGTTCGGCGAGGGTCGTGACATCACCGAGATCGCGCACGCTGACGACGACCTGCAAGGTGTCACCGAGGTGCGTGGCCAGTTGCATGAATCCCAGTGACGTGGCGCCGAGCTGGACCAGTTCGTCGTCCAGGGACGGGTCGGGCACGCCGAGGACGGACGTCACCGCGTCGGCAACGGCGCGTTCGATCGGCGTCGACGGACGGCGGCGCGCGGCGGGCGTTTCGGGCGCCGCGGCGATCAGCCCGGCGGCGGCAGACCGGTCGACGCCGCCGAACCCGTCGAGCGGTACCGCATCCAGGATCGTGACCCGGCGAAGCCACAGCACCGCCGGGAGTTCCGCGTTGACCCGGCGCCGAGCCGCCGCCCGAATCCGTTGCGGATCAAGGGGTTCGGTCGCCTCCGACGACGCGGAACGGGCGGGCACGAGTCCGAGCGCGAGCCCGTCGCCGTCGCCGTCGCCGTCGCCGAGTACGGTCGCGGTCGCGGCCGCAACACCGGGGACCTCCGCGGCGGCACGTTCGAGCAGTGCGAGATCGACTCGGATGCCGTCGATCTCGACGATCTCGCCGGCGCGGTGATCGATGACGAGAAGTCCCGTCCCCGGTTCGAGATGCCCGCGGTCGCCGGTGACCAGCATGCGCCGGCCGGGATGCCACGGACAGGCGACGAGGGTCGTCGACGTACGCGAGCCTTCCCCAGCGAAGTGCTGTGGCACAACGCTTCCCACGACGTACACGTCGCCCGTGATGCCGGGCGGCAGGGGTCGTAGACGGCGGTCGAGGATCGCGATGCCGACGCCCTCGCGCGGGTGTCCGCTCGGGAGTGGCCGGTCGATCGGCTGGTCGGGACGGACACGGTTCGCAGCGGTGTAGGGGCCCAGCACGCCCCGAGGGCTGTAGGCGGTCCGCACATCCCGGCCGGCGGCGTATCGGACGGCCGGCGCCGGCGCTGCGCCGGCGTCGACGATCAGCACCGTCGTGGCGGCGCCGCGCCCCGTGTCGTCGGCAAGTAACCCGGAGGGCACGATCCGGTGCGTCACTCCGGCGGCGTCGGGCTCGACGTGCCGCAACCCGTGGGCGGCACCGGCGACGATCTCGAGGTGGGCCGCCCAGGAGGCCATCGGCGCCGTGACCGCGAGCTGTCCGTGTCCCGCATCGGATGTGTTGTGGCCGAACGATTCCGGCGCGAACAGGCCGTCAACGATGAGCGCGGCCACGGCCCGCTGCGGGAGTGCGACGAGACCCTCGGCGCCGACGGCGAAGCAGGCGGTGTCCTCCGAACGGGACGACGCGGGCTCCGCCGACGGCGCGACCCCGGTCAGTGCGGACAGCGTGTGCACGTCCTCCGCGCGGACGCCGGCCGGCACGTCCGCATCGTCGTCGGCGATCACCAGCACGCCGGACACCCCCGGGACATCCGGCGGCACCGAGTGCGGTGCTGCCGGATCGAGCAGGATCACGGCGGCCCCTGTCGCCGCGACGGCCCACCACGACAGCACCCGGTCCGCGTCCGACCCGACCAGGACGCCGACCGCCGAGCCGGGTCGTGCTCCGAGCGTGCGCAACCGTGCGCCGAGATCGCGAGCCCGCGCGTGCAGCTGTTCGAAGGTCAGCAGCGTTGCGTCCGGGGATGTTCCACCCGACTCGACGGCGGGTTCATGCCGGTGCCGCAGCGCGACGTCGGTGAGGGCCGTCCAGACGGTGCCCGCGTCCGGCGCCTCGTTCGTCGGCAGCTCACGCGCCTCTCCGGCCGAGGTGTCGGAGAAACGCAGCGGCAGGTCGTCGACGCGGGTGTCCGGCGCCCGGAGGAGCGCATCGGCGAACGTGTCGAGCATCGACAGGAACTGCCTGTGGTGTTCGGCGACCTCCGCGTCGTCGTATCGGTTGGGGTTCGCCTCGACGCCGATCATCAGCGAGGAATCCTGATCCTCGCCGGGTACCGGGTAGATGTTGATCGTCAGGTCGTCGGCTGGGCCGACGGTCAGGATGTGAAACGTGGCTCGTGCTTCGCCGCAGGGGAATTCGCGGTCGAACAGCATCAGGTTGAGCATCGGGCCGGAGCGTTCCTGAGCCGCCGTGCGCGGTGTCGCCCCGGAGGATTCGTCGGCGGCGAGGTCGGCCCAGATGTCCTCGCCGCGGTAGCGCTGGTGCCGCAGCGCGCCCATGAGCGCGGCCTGGGTGGACGCGAGCGCGTCGGCGACGCTGCCCGATCCGGTGACCCCGGTGCGCAGCGGCACGATGTTGGCGACCGGGAGCGGGGTGGCACGCAGCGCCGCGGTCGTGCGCGCGGCGACCGGGAACTGGAAGATCACCTCGTCGCCCTGCGCGGCCGCGCGGCCCAGATAGGCCGCGAAGGCGGCGACGAGAACGTTGGGCAGGATCGTCGAACCGCGTTGTGCGGCAGCACGTAACCGCGCCATCGTGTCGGCGGGCACCGCGGAGGCGACGCGTCTGGCAACGGCTGCGGGACGTCCCGGGCGGTGCGCCAGGGTCGCGGCGATCCCCACGCCCGCCATGTTCTCCCGCCAGTACGCGCGGTCGGTGGCGAAGCGCTTCGACTGGCGGTACTCGGCGTCGGCGCGGGCCGGAAGGTCCAGGTCGACCGGCTTCTGGGGCGGCGCGGGCTCGCCGGTGACCGCCGCGTGATAGGCCGCGAGGGCCTCGACCATCCGGTCCTTGCCGCCCATCCCGTCCGAGAGCAGGTGATGACCGCGGTTGTAGACCAGCGCCTTGTCGTCGGACAGCCGGAACAGGCACCCGCGTGCGGTCCGGTCCACCCGGGGGTCGAGGGGTCGCGAATAGTCCTGCGCCATCATCTCCTCGGCGACGGCGCGCGGGTCCGGCCGGTCACGGAGATCGATGATGTCGGCCCAGTAGTGCAGGGCGGGGTCGTACACGCCGACCAGCCCGTCCTCGGTGTCGACGAACCGGAGCTGGGTGAACTGCGCGCGCTGCACCACCGTGCTGGTCGCCCGCACGAAGAGCTCGGCGTCGATCGGACCGTCGATCTCGACGTACTGGGCGACGTTGATCGGCACATCGAGCGCCGCCTGCTGGGTGAACCACAGCGATCGCTGGGCCGCGCTGAGGGTGAAACGACGCGGGGCGTCGGGGTCGGAGGGACCCGACGGGGCCACGAACTCGCGCTTGGACGAATCGCTCATACGACGACCCGGCCTCTACGCGTGCGGCCGGGGAGAACGGGGCTCACGGGCCGGGCCGACCGTCTGATCCCCCCGGTCCCAGAAATGCCATGCCACACCCAGCCGTGCATGAAAAAGGCATGCGTCGGCCGCGAGATCGAAACACGGGCGTCGTCGAATTCAACGCCTTGCCTCACCACTCACCATGTGCCGTCCTCTTGTCACGCCGATCCGTTGCCGCCGGTCGCGTGGTGATTCTCATCATCGACGCGTCACCGGGGCGAACGGCCATTTCCCGACACTGTCATCGCAACGGCCGCTCGGCGTGAAACCGATGCGCGCCGAGCGGATGACAAGAGCCTATGGGACGGGTTGTCGCCTCACAACTCGGGGGGAACGCCGTTACTGACGCTAATCGATGTGAACGGAATGGTATTTCGCGCGACCTGCGACGGGATTCGGAAACACCGTGAATGCACATCCGAATTCACGGTCGGCAGAACATCGTCGAAGTGTAGTGAAATGTCTCGGAATTGCACCCGAGGAGCAAATGACCGAGAAAGGAAAACGACGGCCGTGCGTACACGGGCCGTCGTTTTCCGGACAACAATCGCCGATCGCGCGATCAGCCCCCGAAGATGTCGCGCAGGTGCTCGACCTCGGTGACGCGCTCGGCGTGGGTCGGCGCGGTGGGCGAGGCCAGGATGCACGTGACACCGGCCTCCCGGAACGCCGCGACCCGCTCGGCCACCTGGGCCTTGGAACCGATCAGCGACATCGACGTGACGAGGTCCTCGGGGACCGCGGCCGCGGCCTCCATCTTCTTGCCGTCGAGGTAGAGGTCCTGGATCAGCTTCGCCTCGTCGGTGTAGCCGTAGCGGATGGCGAGCTGGTTGTAGAAGTTCTTCCCGCGGGCGCCCATCCCGCCGATGTACAGGGCGGCATGATGGCGCACGAGCTGCTTGGCGTTGTCGATCTGCTCGGCGTCGTCGGAGATGCGTGCGGTGGCCTGGACGACGATGCCCAGATCCCCCAGCGACGGATCGCGCTTGGCCTTGCCCGCCGCCAGCGACTCACCGAAGGCCGCGTCGATCTGCTCGGGGTGGAACAGGATCGGCTGCAGCTCGTCGAACATCTCGGCGGCCAACTCGATGTTCTTCGGGCCGATGGCGGCCAGGAGCAACGGGATGTTGTCGCGTACGGGGTGATTGATGATCTTCAGGGACTTGCCCAGTCCCGAGCCGCCGTGCTCCTCGTCGAGCGGCAACGTGTAGTGCTTGCCCTGGTAGTTCAGCTTCTCGCGGCGCCAGACCATCCGGCAGATCTCGGCGTGCTCGCGGGCGCGTCCCAGCGGGTAGTCGTACTTGACGCCGTGGAATCCCTCGATCACCTGCGGACCGGATGCGCCGATACCGAGCACCGCGCGACCGCCGCTGATGTAGTCGAGGCCGGCCGCGGTCATCGCCAGGTTGGTGGGCGTCCGCGAGTACATGGGCAGGATCGCGGTCTGCAGTTCCATCGTCTCGGTCTTGGCCGCGATGTACCCCAGCTGCGAGACGGCGTCGAAGCTGTAGGCCTCCGGAACCGCGATGCGCTGCACGCCCGCGGCTTCGAAGTCCGCGAGGTTGTTGATGGTCTCGCGGAAGTCGCCCGCGTAGTTGATCGGCATGCCCAGCTTCATCGATGTCATGCCGACGGATTCTTCCACAGCGGCGACCGGTTTCCGAGGGTCTGTTGAACGTTCGATAGGTCGGCCCCGGCCGGGGACCCCGCGCACCGGAACTGTGCCCGATGTTTAGGTAAATGAGGGCGGTAGGTCCCACAATCGTCACCATGAGCGGCGAGATGCTGATCCTGGTGCTGTTGGTGGTCACAGCCCTCGGCTTCGACTTCACCAACGGCTTCCACGACACCGGCAACGCGATGGCGACGTCGATCGCCACCGGCGCCCTGAAGCCGAAGGTCGCGGTCGGGCTGTCGGCGGTGCTCAACCTGGTCGGCGCGTTCCTGTCCGTGGAGGTCGCGGCGACCATCACCAAGGACGTGCTGAACATCCAGCAGACCTCGGGCCCCGACGCCGGGGAGCTGGTGGCCGGATTGTCGGCGACGACGGCGCTGCTCATCATCTTCGCGGGCCTGATCGGCGGCATCCTGTGGAATCTCTTCACCTGGTTGTTCGGGCTGCCCTCGAGTTCGTCCCACGCCCTGTTCGGCGGACTGATCGGTTCGGGCCTGGCCGCGATCGGTGTCAGCGGGATCAACTGGTCCGGGATCACCTCCAAGATCCTCATCCCCGCGCTGGCCGCACCGGTCATCGCCTGTCTGGTCGCGGCGTGCGGAACCTGGCTGGTCTTCGCGATCACCCGCCGGATCGCCGACCGGCAGAAGGAGGACGGCTTCCGCTACGGGCAGGTCGCCACCGCATCGTTGGTCTCGCTGGCCCACGGCACCGGCGACGCCCAGAAGACGATGGGTGTCATCGCGATGGCCCTCATCGCCACCGGACACCTCGAGGCGTCGAGCGTCAGCCACGGACTCCCCTTCTGGGTGGTCTTCAGCTGCGCCGCCGCCATCGCAATCGGCACCTACCTAGGCGGCTGGCGGATCATCCGCACCCTCGGCAAGGGACTCGTCGAGATCACCTCGCCGCAGGGCATGGCCGCCGAGGCGTCATCGGCTGCCATCATCCTCACCTCGAGTGCCGCGGGCATGGCGCTCTCGACCACCCAGGTCGCGACCGGCTCCATCCTGGGTTCGGGGGTCGGCCGCAAAGGTGCCCAGGTCCGCTGGTCGGTCGCCGGCCGGATGGCCGTCGCCTGGGTGACGACCCTGCCCGCCGCCGGCGCGGTCGGTGCCGCCTGCTACTTCCTCGCGCACCTGTTCGGCGACGTCACCGGGGCCCTCATCATCTTCGCGATCCTGGTGGTCGCGTCGGGCTACATGTACTGGCGCGCGCAGGAGAACAAGGTCGACCACGAGAACGTCAACGACGCCTGGGAGGGCGAGGCCCTCGCGGGCGAGGAGTGGGAGGAAGCGGTCGCCACCGAGACGGACGACACGACCCTCCCGCTGCCGCCGGTCATCCCGGCCGAGATCATCGTGCAGCACGACCCGGAGAGGAGCGCCTGAGAATGGAGACGTTCGAGGCCATCGGCAAAGTCCTCATCGTCGGACTGGTCCTGGGAGCGGGACTGCCCGCGCTGTTCGCAGTCGGGTTGCGTCTGCGGTCCCTCGCCGACGGTTCCGTTGCCGCCGACGGAACGACCTCCGATCCGCATCCCGCGCTGAAGCCCGTGGCGTACCTCATCTTCGGCGTCGTCATCCTGGTGATCGTCGTCGGGATCCTCTGGATCACCCGGCAGACGATCTTCTACTACACCGGCGTCAAGATCTTCCCGTTCGGCTACAAGTGATCGTCCCCGCTTCTGATCGGAGACACCCCGTGGACCGCCCGACACTTCTGCAGAAGGTCGTGGAGTGGTTGCGCGCCGGCTACCCCGACGGCGTCCCGCACAACGACTACATACCGCTCGTGGCGCTGCTGCGCCGGCAGCTGACCGACGACGAGGTGAGCCAGGTGTCGGCGGAGCTGGCCCGCGAGTCCCCGCCGCCACCCGAACCGATATCGCGGATCGACGCGGCGGTGAAGATCACCCACTACACCCATGAACTGCCGCACGAGGACGACATCGCGCGGGTACGCGCACACCTCGTCGCCCGCGGATGGCCGTTCAGCGACGACCCCGACCGGGTCGATCCTGATGGGGGCGATCCTGATGGGGACGACCCCGATGGGGGCGGTCCGAATGACGGAGACCTGCCCTGAGGACCCTCCGAACCCTGACACTGTCGTCGACGCCCGCGGTGCTCGACCATGTCGACGACCTGCGGGCGATCCTCGCCGGTTCCTCGGCGTTCCTGCCCGTGCCCGACGACGCCCGCGCCGCAGCCGAACTCGCCTCGGCGCTGCAGGTGGGCGCACCCATCGACGACCCCGTGTCCCTCGTCGTCTCGACGTCGGGGTCGACGGGCACCCCCAAGGGTGCGCAGCACTCGCCCGCGACCCTCGCCGCGTCGTCGCGCGCCACCGCCGACCACCTGGGCGGGCCGGGCAACTGGCTGCTCGCGCTGGCACCGCACCACATCGCCGGCCTGCAGGTCCTGCTCCGCGCCCTGACCGCCGGGCAGACGCCGGCGGTCCTGGACATGCGGGCCGGTTTCGATCCCGAGATCTACGCCCGTGCCGTACGCGACTTCGAGGGTCCGCGGCGATACACCTCGCTGGTGCCCACCCAGCTCGTCAAGATTCTCGACCAGCCCGCCGCGACCGCCGCCACGCGCGAGCTCGACGCCGTCCTCATCGGCGGCGCGGCCACCCCGAAACCGTTGTGGGACAGAGCTGTTGCCGAGGGCCTGCCGGTCGTCGCGACGTACGGGATGAGCGAGACCGCCGGAGGGTGCGTCTACGACGGGCGACCCCTCGACGGCGTCGCGGTCCGCATCGCCGATCCGGCACCCGACGGCGTCGGGCGCGTACTGCTCGGCGGCCCGGTCGTCGCCTCCGGTTATCGCAATCTGCCCGACCATCCGGCCTTCGCCGAGCCGGGCTGGTTCCGCACCGACGACCTCGGCCGCGTCGACGACGCCGGGCTGCTCTCGATCGTCGGCCGCGCCGACGAGGCCATCTCGACCGGCGGGCTGACCGTCGTACCGCAGGTCGTCGAGGCCGTGATCGCCGACGACCCGGCAGTCGCCGAATGCGTCGTCGTCGGACTCCCCGACGACCGGCTCGGCGAGGCGGTCACCGCGTTCGTCGTCGTCCGTCCCGGAGAACGCCTCGACGTCAACCGCATTCGCGATTCGGTCACCGAGCGGCTCGACCGGTACGCAGCCCCCCGACGGGTCGTCGAACTCGACGCCCTCCCCCTCCGCGGACCCGGCAAGTACGACCGTCGCGCGTTGCGGGCCCGCTTCGGTGCGCAGATGTAGTGTGTCGTCGCGCCTGGCGCAACGATGTGCGACAGCTGCAGTTCAGGCGGCGGTCGCGAGTGCCCGGGAGATCGACGTCGCGACGTACTCCGCTCGGTCGCGGAGGTCACCCCAGGTGTAGTTCAGCACCGTCCAACCCGCCGCGATGAGCGCATTGCGTCGGGTGCGGTCACGCTGAAACGTCTTCGAGTCGCGGTGGAAGGCGAACCCGTCGATCTCCACCGCCACCATCCGGGTCGAGGAAGGCGAAGTCGATCTCGTACCCGCAGGTCGGATGGTTCGCCACCCAACCTTCGATACCCGCGGTCCGGAGGATCGTGACAGCGAGACGCTCGGCGGCCGACCGCGCACCCGATTCCAGCAGCTCGACCATCGGACCCATGTCCGCCGCGCCGACGCAACGGCGCCGCCGCTCGTAGGCTTCGACGAGACGCTCGACCGTGGTGCGCCGCTGCTGCAGCGCAGCATCGATGACCTCGACGCCGCCCTCTACCGCACCCTCCAAAGCCGACAACGCGACCCCGGTGACCCGTAGCCCGTCCCGGGTCAGCACGTCGGCGTCGGCGAGAGCGCGGTTGAGAATCCGGACTCCCGTCACCGGATGACCGTGGCGTCCGCGAAGAGCGGTGACCGTGGGCAAGGCGGGTGGGGCTTCGACGATCCCATGCCACCATGCGGCAGCGAGTCCCGAGAGGACCCCGTGAGTGCCGACGGCCAGCGTCGCGGTCCGGATTCGCGTGCGGTCGGTCTCGGGGTGGTCGGCGAGCCGATAGACACGAGGATGCACCGATACCCACTCGCCGGCCCGCACCCGACGGTGCACCGCCGACCGGTTGATGCCGTGTTCGCGGGCATCGGCAGCGGTGAACACGCCGTCCTGCTCGAGGGCGAGCGCCCGAAAGTCCGGCGGAAGATGCATGACCTTCACGCACCTGCGCCGCAACCGGTTCCATCGCTCGACGTCCCCCGGAGATGTAGTGTGTCGTCGCGCCAGGCGCTACGAAGTTCTACACCTGCCGGGCAGCCGCCGGCTCGCGCGCGCGGCCGTGACACGATGAACCCCGTGGCTACCCCCTCGCAGTGGATCCAGGGCGCTCGTCCGCGCACGCTCCCCAACGCGATCGCGCCGGTCGTGGTCGGTGTCGGCGCGGCGCTGCACTCCGGCGAAGTCACGTGGTGGAAGTCCGTACTCGCGCTGGCGGTGGCCGTCGCGTTCATCATCGGCGTGAACTTCGCCAACGACTACTCCGACGGCGTGCGGGGGACCGACGACGATCGGGTCGGTCCGATGCGCCTGGTCGGGTCGGGCGCCGCGTCGCCGAGGGCCGTGAAGACCGCCGCGTTCCTGTGCTTCGGGATCGGGGCGGTCTGCGGGCTCGTCCTCGCGATCGCGACGGCGTGGTGGCTCGTGCTGGTCGGCGCGATCTGCATCGCCGGCGCCTGGTTCTACACCGGCGGCAAACGCCCCTACGGTTACGCCGGCTGGGGCGAGGTCGCGGTGTTCACCTTCTTCGGGCTCGTGGCCGTCCTCGGCACCCAGTTCGTCTCCGCCGGCCGCATCGACTGGGTCGGACTGGCCGGCGCAGTCGGCATCGGCGCGATCTCGAGCAGCGTGCTGGTCGTCAACAACCTCCGAGACATCCCCAGCGACACCGAATCCGGCAAGATCACCCTCGCCGTGCGCCTCGGTGACGCCCGGACCCGGATCCTGTTCGCCGTGCTTCTGCTGACCCCGCTCGCGATGAGCGTGGTCCTGGCGTTCGCGACCCCCTGGGCGCTGCTCGGCCTGGTGACGTTCCCGCTGCTGTGGCAGGCCTACGCCCCGGTCCGGACCGGGGCGGCCGGACCGGGACTGATCCCGTCGATCGGGACGACCGGCAAGGCGATGCTCGCCTGGGCGGTCGTCACGGCGGTCGCGCTCGCGCTCACCTGACGGACCTCGACGCCAGACCTGCGCCGACGATCAGACCTGAGCCTCGACGTCGGGCAGGCTCGCCACGACCGCGTCGCGGAGTTCGTCGGCGGTGGTGGCGGATTCGATCAGCGCCCGCGACGCGTCGTCGGCGGTGTCGATGATCCCCAGCAACAGGTACTCCGCGCGGAGGCGGCGGTCACCCCGTTCCCGCGCGATCTCCATGGCCCGGCCGAACACCGTCCGGGTGTCGTTCGCGAAACGCGGACGGGCGCCCCGGCCCCGCGGTCCGCGCCGGCCGCGCCCCGGCTCCCAGGGGCCCTCGCCGGCGAACGGTCCGCCCGGCCCGAAGCCTTCGGGCCCGAAGCCGCCCGGCCCGAAACCACCCGGCCCGAAACCCTCTGGCCCGAGACCCTGTGGGCCGCAATCCGGCCGGGGTCCGCGACCGCGACCATGGTGCCGGTGCCCCCGACGCCCGTGACCACGTCCCCGGGGGCCGCGCTCGGCACGCTCGCCCCAGCCATCGGACAGGTCCTCACCGAAGCGACCGCGCACCGCTTCCCGGACCTTGTCGAGGTCGATTCCGATGCCGCGCAGGGCTTCTCGATCCGCCTCGTAGCGTTCGCGAGTCGACTCGTCGTCGGCGGTCTCCGCGGTGTCGGACCGTTCCGCGTGCTCGTCGTGGTACTTCCGGACCACCTCCCGGGCCGACGTCAGCGTCAGCCCCTGGTCGGCCAGCAGCGCGAACAACGGGCTGCGGGCGTTGCAGAGCATGCCCAGGATCAGGTGGTCGTTGCCGAGTTGCCGGTGACCCAGGTCGCCGGCCTCCTGCGTGGCGAAAGCCAGCAGCATCTTGTCATCGCGACTGATTCGCTCGAACATCTGTGTCTCCTTCCGGCCCACTCGCGCGGGCCTCACGTTGTGAGTGCTTCTGATGCACGGCCTGTCGGCTGATCTGCAGCACTTCTGCGATCGCCTGCCAGCTCCACCCGTGGGCACGGGCGTTGGCCACCTGCACGTCCTCGAGTCGGTCGGCCAGGGTGCGCAGGGCGCGTACCGCGGCCAGGCCCCTCGCCGGATCGCCGCTCGCGGCGTCTCCGGCCAGCTCGGCGCTCGGCGCGTCGGGTGCGGTGTCGGTGCTGTGGTCGTCGTGCATGATGTCAGGTTATGTTGACATCGACGGCGTGTCAAGAATTGTTGACGAGCGGGGCATGTCACATCTGCTCGACCGCGCAGCCGCGACCGGACTACTCGTTCTGGATCGACTCGCTGATGTTCATCCGCCCGGCGCGGACCGCGGGGACGAAGGCACCGATCAGGCAGAGGGCAACGGCGATGGTCACGAAGAGCAGGGCCGACGGCCGTGGCGAGTACAGCACCGTCAGGGACGTCGTGATGGTCAGGATCTGGTTGCTGAGCAGATGCATGGCGGCACCGAGGACGACGCCGAGGACCGACCCGACCAGGGCGACCGCTCCCGCCTCGGCGAGCACTGTCCGCGAGACGAACCGGCGGGAGGCCCCCATCGCCCGCAGGACGCCCAGTTCGCGTCGTCGCTCGAGGACCGAGAGCAGCAGTGTGTTGAGCAGTGCGATCGCGGCGGCACCGGCGACGATCCACTGGATGGCGACCGCGAACGCGCCCGCCTGCTCGACGGTGGCCTGGGTGGCCGCGAGGGCCTCGGCGCCGCTGTAGACCCAGATCGGCTTGTTGCCGGTCGTCGGGACGCCGTCGACCAGCGCCTCGAGGTCCCGGCGGACCTGCTCCGGGTCGGCATCGGGCGAGATGATCACCTGCAGGTAGGTGTCACCGTCGCGGTCGAACCACTCCCCCAGCAACTCCTGCGACATGGCCGCCACACCGGAGTCGAGGGAGACGTAGTCGACGGTGTCACGCACGACCGTCTGCCGCGGACCGTTGGGGGTCGCGAGTTCCACCGTGTCGCCCGTGCCCACGCCCAATGCGCGGGCCAAGACGTTCGACATCAGGATGCCGTCGCCGGCGAGGACGCTCGCCACCGCTTCCGGCGACGCCTTGCGCATGAACGGTGCGCGCGAACCCGGCTCGAGCCCTTGCACATTCGCCTTGCTCTCGCCGATGTTGACCGCGGCCCACTGACCACCGACGACCTCGGTGACCCCGGGAACCGCCGCGACGCGTTCGGCCACCGAGGGCGGCAGGATCGGCCCCAGGGGCAGGCTCGCGGCCGACGTCGACGACACGTAGAAGTCCGGATCACCCAGTCCGTCGAGCGATTTCGACATCGACGAGACGAGGTTGTCCAGTGCTCCCGACGTCCCCATGCCGACCGCGATGGCCACCGCGACCGTCATCAGCGTCGCCCACGCGCGCCGCGGGGCGCGCTCGGTGTTCACCGAGGCCAGCTGTCCGGGGCCTCCGAACCAGCGCGCCACCCGAACCACCGCCCAGGCCAACGGTTTCGACAGCGCGAAGCACAGCAGCAGCGCGCCGACCAGATAGAAGACGCCGGCCACGATGGCCGGGCGGCCCGGCACGGTCGCCACGACCACCCACGACGCGATCAGGCCGGCGACACCGAGCACCGCGGCGATCACCACCGCGGGACCACGCCGCGCGGCGGAGTCCGACACCTCGACCGGAGCCATCGCCTCCACCGGCGAGACCGCGAACACCGCCCGCGCGGCCAGCGTCGTCGCCGCGACACACGCGACCACACAGGCGATCACCGCCGCCGCGGGCGCATATCCGGGCAGGTGGTAGTTGATGACGGTGCCGACGGAATCGGCCGGGGGTTCGGGCAGGCTGCTGATCACCGCCCGCCCGGCCAGGATTCCGAGGGGGATGCCGAGTACGCCGCCGACGAAACCCATCAGCGCGGCCTCGCCGAGCATGTCCCCGACGAGGTGAGACCGCTTGGCCCCCAACGCCCGGATCATCGCCAGCGACCTCCGCCGCGACGCCACCGCCATGTTCATCGTGTTGAACACCAGGAAGGCGGCGATCACCAGCGACACGAGCGAGACCAGCAGGGTCGCGTCGCGGGTCACCGAACTCGCGACCTCGGCCTGCTTGGCGCGGAAGTCCGGATCGACCACCACCGCGCGGCCGTCCACGATGCCCTGCACCTGCGAGCGCACGGCGGACACATCGGCGCCGGGCTCGGTCACGATGATGGATCGAGTCGAGCCGGCCCTCGAGTCCGACGAGCCGCTGCGCGAGGTCGACGTAGGCGAAGAGAAAGCGGCCGTTGTTGAGACCGGCGGCCTGCTCGTTGCCGACGACCTCGAGGACCTCGACCTCGATCCCGTTGACGGTCAATCGGTCTCCGCGGTCGAGCCCGAGTCCCGGGCCGACGAACACGCCGGTGCGCAGTCGGTCCAGGTCGACGGTCCCCGGACCGGTCCCGGCCTGCCCCTGTTGCAGGGCGCCTCGCAGACTGCCCGAGAGCTGGGTGACGCGCTGATCGGAGCCGAGCAGCGGCACGGCCGAACCGTCGACGACGACCGACCCGCGGATCATCGGCACGACGGCCGTCGCCGCGTCGACATCGCGACGGATCTCGCCGGCCAGCGACTCGTCGACGCCGGTGTCGGTGATGCCGGCGACCTCGATGTCGGCGACCCCCGACACCGCATTGTTGAAGTCCCGCACCGATTCCGACGCCGACCCGTAGGTCCCGAGCACCGCGATCAGCAACGCCGACGACACGACCACCACCGCCAGCGAGGTGAGCAGGCGCAGCCGGTGGGTACGGATCTCGCGCAGGTTCAGCAGGCGGATGCGGGTCAGACCGGCGGCGACGGCGGCGGCCCGAGAACCCCGTCGCGCCACTAGGCGATCTTCCCGTCGCGGACCGTGATGGTGGTGTCGGCGACCGCGGCGGCCTTCGGGTCGTGGGTCACCATCACCACCAGCCGATCGGGGGTGTCGTGGGCGACCTCGGAGAGCAGTTCGAGTACCGCCTCACCCGTCTTGGAGTCCAGGTTGCCGGTCGGTTCGTCGGCGAGCAGGATCGTCGGGTCCATGATGAGCGAGCGGGCGATCGCGACGCGCTGCATCTGGCCGCCGGACAGCTCCGAGGGCCGATGGTCGACCCGGTCGCCGAGTCCGACCCGCGCAAGCAGTTCCACGGCACGGGGTTTCGCCTTGCGGAGCGACTGGTTGTCGAGCAGTCGCGGCAGCGCGACGTTCTCCCACGCCGACATCGTCGGCACGAGGTTGAAGAACTGGAAGACGAACCCGACGCGGTTGCGCCGGAACTCGGAGGCGGCGGTGTCGTCGAGTGCCCCGAGGTCGACACCGTCGATGCTGATCCGGCCCGACGTCGGGGTGTCGAGAGCTCCGAGTACGTGCAGCAGGGTGCTCTTGCCCGCTCCCGACGGGCCGACCACCGAGACGAACTGACCGCCGTCGATGGACAGGTTCAGACCGTCGAGGGCGCGAACCCGTTCCTCGCCCATCTGGTACTCGCGCACCAGATCGACCGCTTCCACCAGGGCACTTCCGGTGCCGGGCGTCCGCCCGGGTTCCATCGACACTCCCGGATCGTAACCCACCCGCGGCGGCCGGCCCGGGTCTCAGGCGGTCCAGCGACCGGTGGCGAGGAACTGGTCGAGCACCGTCTCGGCGGGGCCGAGGTCGAACGAACCGGCGGCGAGCCAGTCGTCGTCGAAATAGGTCGTCGCGTACCGGTCCCCGGAGTCACACAGCAGGGTGACGATACTGCCGGGCGTGCGCGCGGCGACCATCTCGGCGACGAGCGAGAAGGCCCCCCACATGTTGGTGCCGGTGGAACCACCGACCCGACGACCCAGGAGGTCGCTCACGCGCCGCGCGGTCGCGATCGACGCCGCATCGGGCACCCCGATCATGCGGTCGATGACCTGCGAGATGAACGACGGCTCGACCCGCGGCCGGCCGATGCCCTCGATGCGCGAACCGGTCTGGGCGGTCAGCGTGCCGTCCGCCGACGCGTAGGCCGGCAGGAACACCGAGTTCTCCGGGTCGACGACGGCCAGCCAGGTGTCGTGGCGCCGGTAGCGCACATACCGTCCAAGGGTCGCCGACGTACCACCGGTACCCGCCCCCACGACGATCCAGGTGGGGATCGGGTGTTCCTCCTCGGCCAGCTGGGCGAAGATCGACTCGGCGATGTTGTTGTTGCCGCGCCAATCGGTGGCCCGTTCGGCCATCGTGAACTGGTCGATGAAATGGCCGCCGAGTTCGGACTCGAGACGCAACGCCTCGGCGTAGACCTCACCGGGGTGCTCGACGAAATGACACCGCCCGCCGTGGCGTTCGATGAGTGCCGTCTTCGCCGGCGACGTGCTCCGTGCCATCACCGCGATGAACGGGACGCCGATCAGCTCGGCGAAGTAGGCCTCGCTCACCGCCGTCGACCCCGACGACGCCTCGATCACCGGCGTGCCCTCGACGACCCACCCGTTGCACAGCGCATAGAGGAACAGCGAACGCGCGAGCCGGTGCTTCAGCGACCCCGTCGGATGGGTCGACTCGTCCTTGACATAGAGGTCCACGCCGACCTCGCGGCTCGTGTCGCCGTCGGCGACGGTCCAGCGCGACCATGCGGGCAGCGCAACGCGGAGGAGATGGGTGTCGGCACTGCGCCGGCCGTCGGCCTCGATGAGGCGGACGGCGTTCTGGGTCCAGGCCCGATCAGCGCGACGGTCGACGACTCGCGTGGGTTCCACGGGTCGCCGAACTCACTTCTCGCCGCGGAGCCGAGCCTGCAGGTCGTCGTGCTTGGAACGGCGACCGGCCTCCAGTGCCGCGATCTCGCTGTTGACCTTCAGACGCAGGGTCTTGAAGAGGACCATGCCGAGCGGGAGCGCGATCAGCACCCCGAACACCGCCGCCACGAGGAACGGCACCTCGACGCCCACCAGGTTGCCGCCGACCATGATGATCACCACGACCGCGGTGACGAGCAGCAGACGCGCGAACGTGTACGCGAACAGGGCGAACGCGAGGGTCATCGGGCGTCCACCCGCCTGCGGCGTGTCGTCGCCGGCCGTGGTCTCGCGGGTGGCCGCGTCGGGCGTGGCCTTCTTGCCGGGGGTGGGGTCGGGCGTTTCACTCACCCCCTAAGCGTACTGGGCGGTCTCGGCGCTCCCGCAGGTCGCGGGCCTTTGCATGCTCTTTACCTCCCACTGACGGTTCGAGTACCTGGGCGATTTGCGTGTATTCATAAGGAACTCGTCCACCACCGTGCAGAGCCGCTTCGCCATCTCGGCGCACCGACCGAGCACTCCAACACGCACAGGGGGAATCATGACCAGCATCGAGACCGCACCGCCCACGACCTACATCACCCCGGGACTGGCCAGCCAGCACACGTTGACCCCCGGCCAGGTCGCCGCGATGTTCAACGTGAATCCCAAGACGGTCGCCCGCTGGGCGAGCTCCGGCATCCTCGGCTCGATCCGCACCCCGGGCGGCCACCGACGCTTCCGCGAGGAGGACGTCGTCGCCTTGCTCAACCGCCGCGCCCACTGACCCGGCGGCCCTGTAGTTCTCCCGACGACCCGACGCCCGGCCGGACCTCATCCGATCGGTGGAGAAGTGCGGGTCAGGTCGGCTTTCGCCCTGACCTCTCAGGCGTCTCACGTACGCTGGTCGTCGGGAGGTTGTCATGATCTATCTGTTCGCCGTTCTGGGTCTGCTGGCCATCGGTTTCCTCATGTGGCGCGCCTTCGGACCCCACTCCGACGAGTCCGGCGACACCCCTTCGCCCGGCCCGCGTCGATCCCGTCCCCGCGGCCCGCTCGGTCCCGACGACGACCCCGATTTCCTGCGCGACCTGGACAATCGCACCCGCGGTACCAACGGCACCGACGGTGATGAGATCTGAGGCGTGACGCGCGGCCGAAAAGCTGAGACCAGGTTCAGAACGTCTCTGCGGAACATACCCGTGGGTAGGGTATTGTCCACTTCACCATCGACTCCCCGATGGCCGGACCGAGAGAAGGCGCCGTTGAACCCGGGACGATCTCCGCGAGGGGCGTCGACCGATGACGACCTGAGCTTCGCCGAGAAGATCGGATACCTCTTCGAACACAGCCGTGACGAGAACGGCATCCGATATACCGGCAAGAAGATCGCCGAGAAGGCCAACCGTCTCGGCTACTCGCTGTCCGACGCGTACATCTCCCAGCTACGCACCGGCAAGGCCCGCACGCCGTCGTTCCGCACCGTCGAGGCCATCGCCCGCGCCTTCGACGTCAGCGTCACCTACTTCCTGTCCAACCCCGACGAAGACCTCGAACGCGTTCGGCAGCAACAGAATTACGTCGAGATGCTCCAGGTCACCGGGAGTCACCTCTCCGGGATCGACATGGGTTCGCTGTGCCCGGACACCATCGACGCACTCATCGACCTGCTCAAACTGGTCAAGGCCCAGGCGATCGCCAAGCGGGCGGAGGAGAACTCCCCGAGCGAGGCGTCCGGCTGACGGGTTCCGCCGGCGCGCCCTCACAACCGGGCGGTACTCACAGACCGGCGTAGGAGTGCAGTCCCGAGACGACCAGGTTGATGATGAACAGGTTGAACAGCATCGCCACGAATCCGGCGACGTTGATCCAGGCCGCGGCATTGCTGCGCCAGCCCGCCGTCGCGCGTGCGTGCAGGTAGGCCGCGTAGATCACCCAGGCGATGAAGGACACCGTCTCCTTGGGGTCCCAGCCCCAGAATCGGCCCCAGGCCGCCTCGGCCCAGATGGCACCGCAGATCACCCCGAGGCCGAACAGCGGGAAGCCGATCACGACGCACTTGTAGGCCAGGCGGTCGAGCTGCTCGACGGACGGCAGATGTTCGACGACCCGACGGACCGCGCCGCCCAGACCCGGACGGGTCGCGGCTGTGGTGGAGTCGTCGGACGAGGTCGGAGCCCACCGCATCTTGATCAGGTAGAGGATGCTCGCCACACCGGACACCAGCAGGATGCCCGAGGACACCGAGATGATCGAGACGTGCACGGCCAGCCAGTAGGACTTCAGGGCCGGGACGACGGGTGCGGCCTGGGTGTAGAGCCAGCGGCCGGCGATGAACATCAGCAGGATGACGGGCAACAGCACGAACGAGAGCAGCGGTCGGTGCTCGCGCTTGCGCAGGATGATCAGGGCGGCGAGCACGCCCGCGGCACACGTCATCGAGATGAACTCGTACATGTTGCCCCAGGGCGCACGGTCGGTCGCGATGCCGCGGAGCACGATCGAACCGATGTGCGCGGCGAGGCCGACGACGACGACCGGGAGCGCCATGTTGCCGAGCTTCTCGCCCAGGGTCCGGCGCGACGACTCGTCGACCCGCCCGGGCACCCGCGTGTCGGTTCCGTTCGCCCCGGCGTTGACCAACTGCTTCTGCTCGAGGCGTCGGCCGCGGACCGCGGCGAGGGCGCCCAGGAACAAGATGACCGCGACGACGTAGACCGTCATGGCCGTGCCGTAGAGCAGGTCCGAGTACCGCGCGAGAGTCTCGTCGATCGGCATCGCCGGAGCGTCGGTGTTCATGTGCTTCCTTTCGCCGGCCGCTAGAGCCGCCGGGTCGTCCGCCGCGAGGCAGGTCCGTCGGAGTCGTCGGCCACCAACTCGGCCGCCTGCTCGTCGAAGCCCTCACCCCAACCGGCCTGATCGGTACGCGCCAGCCCGGCGATTTCTACTACAGTACGTCGTTGCCCAGTGTCCGGGCCATCAGTGTCCGGGCCATAGGTGTCCTGGCCATCGCCGTCGGCACGAGCGCTCACTGCCGGCACCGGGACCAGGCGGGCCCAGATACGCCGGCGGCGGATCAGCAGCGACACCAGCAGACCGCCGAGCATGACGATCGAGCTCACCAGCACCCAGATCTGGGCGGGGTCGTGCGAGACCTGCACCGACACCCACCGCTCGTAGCCGTCGAAGGTCACCGTCGTGCCGTCGGCGAGGGTGTGGCTCTGGCCGACCGCGAGGTTGACCTGCGCCTGACGCTGGAGGCGGCCCTGTTCGATGAGGTCCTGATCGAGCGAGTAGACGTTCTGCGGTCTGCCGGTGTCCAGACCGGTGTCGCCCTTGAAGATCCGGATCGCGACGAAGGGGTCGTCGGGGGTCGGCGACGACGACGTCAGCAGCGAGCCGTGGAACGACGCGGTGGGCGCGAACAGGCCCTCCAGCGCGATCTGGTTCTTCCGGCGGTCGTCGGCGTCGGGGTACAGACCCGCCGGGGTGTCGAAGCGTGCCGCGCCCGACGAGAGCATCGTCTGGAGCTCGTCCGGCACGAACGGGGTGGTCTGGGTGCGCTTCTCCCCGTTGGGGAAGGTCACCGTGAACGTCGGCGCGAAACCGTTGCCGAGGACGTAGACCCGGTCGCCCGCGACGCGAAGCGGTTCGTTGACGCGCACCGACGCGGTGTCCCAGCCGGCGGGATCGCCGAGGTTGCCCACGCTGCCGTCACGGCCCGCGGCGTACCGGATGGTGGCGTCGTACATGTCGGGCTGGCCGCTGGGCAGGAAGGTCGCCGAGAAGTCGTCGACGCGGAAGCAGAACGGCGACAGGTCGGTGCCGTCGACCAGGTTGCCGGCGCGGAACGAGTCGTAGACCGCGGTCGAGGTGTTGCACAGTCCCTGTTCGCCGTCGGCGACGAGGCTGCGGGTGCCCTCGTAGCCGTACATCTTGCCCAGCGCGATCGACACCAGCAGCGCCAGCAGCGCGAAGTGGAACACCAGGTTGCCGAACTCGCGCAGATAACCCTTCTCCGCCGAGACCTCGACGCACCCGTCCGGATACGCCTTGCTCGGCTCGCGGACCACGACCTCGCGACGCCACCCGCGCAACCGGCCGTCGATCCGTCGGGCGACCGTCTCCGGATCCCCGTCGACGGTGTGGGTCACGTGCCGCGGCAAGCGCGACAGGTTGCGCGGTGCGGCAACGGGTTTGGCGCGCAGACTGTGGAAGTGCTCGACCATGCGCGGCGTCAGGCAGCCGACGAGGGAGATGAACAGCAGGACGTAGATCGCGGTGAACCAGGCGCTGGAGAAGACGTCGAAGAGCTGCAGGCGGTCCATCCACACGCCGAGCTGACCGCGGGCGGCGATGTACTCCAGGGTCTTCTGCTCGTTGAGCTCGCGCTGCGGGAGCAGGGCACCCGGGATCGCGGCGAGGGCGAGCAGGAACAGCAGGATCAGCGCGGTCCGCATCGAGGTCAGCGAACGCCACAGATTGCGCAGGGGCCACAGCACCCGGCGGCGGGCCCAGTGGGGCTTCGGGGCCGGTTCGGGGGTGTCCACCTGCGGGCGGTCGGTCACATCGGTCATCAGGACAGCACTCAGATCGGTAGTTGGGTGTCGGTGACGAAGCGGACCTGGACCCACACGATGAACTGGTCCCACCAGCCGGTCAGCAGGGCCACACCGACCCCGATCAGCAGGACGCCCCCGATCACCTGGATCGTGCGGGCGTTCCGGCGGAGCCAGCCGAGACTGCGCAGGGCCCAGGCCGAGGAGAAGGCCAGGATCACGAAGGGCAGGCCCAGGCCGAGGCAGTACGCCACGATGAGGGTCACGCCCTTGGCCGCCGTCGACCCCTCCGTCCCGCTGACGGTCGCGATCACCGCGGCCAGGGTCGGCCCGAGGCACGGCGTCCAGCCGAGCGCGAAGACCGCTCCGAGCAGCGGCGCCCCGACGATGTTGGAGACCCGCCGCGGTTCGAAGCGGACCTCGCGCTGCAGAGCCGGGATGAGGCCGATGAACACCAGACCCATGGCGATGGTCACGACCCCGCCGATGCGTTGCAGCAGTTCGCGATTCAACACGAAGGTACTGGTCACGCCGAGGACGGTGGCGGTGGCGGCGACGAAGACGACGGTGAAGCCGAGGACGAACAGGCCGGCGGCCAGCGCGACCCGCGACCGGCCGCTCTTGGCGCTCTCCCCCACCTTCACCGCGGGCGCCTCGGCCCCGACAAGACCCGCGAGGTAGGACAGGTAGCCCGGGACGAGGGGCACCACGCACGGAGAGGCGAAGGACACGAGCCCGGCGAGCAGGCAGGCGGCGAAGGCGAGCAGCAGCGGTCCGCTGGAGACGGTGTCGGCGAACGTGTCGCCGATCGAGGAGGCGAGCACCAGGGTGGTGGGGGCGATGGTCGGATCCAAGGTGGTCGGGTCCATCACACCGACCCCGCCGGCTCGGCCGCGACGCGCTTGACGACCTCGTCGAGCTCGTTGTCGGAGACCGCCTTGAGGAACACCGCCGCCGGCCGGTGCTCCCGATCGAGGACGATCGTCGTCGGCACCACCGAGGTGGGCGTGGTCAGAGCGGCCAGTGACATCCCCGGGAAGTCGTAGATCGACGGGAACCCGACCTTGCGGTCGATGACGAAGTCCTTGGCCGACTCGCGGTCATCGCGCAGGTTGATGCCGAGGAATTCCACCCCGTCGGCGCGATTGCGTTCGTAGACGCGCTCGAGGTCGTCGGCCTCACCGCGGCAGGGTCCGCACCACGAACCCCACACGTTGACGACGACGACCTTGTCCGCGAATCGCGGGTCGGACAGCGACAGCGGCTGCTCGGTGACCAGGTCCTCGCCGGCGAGTTCGGCGATCGGCTTGCGCTCGTCGGGCGCGTAGGTGATGACGGTCTGCCCGCCCGGTGACACGAACTGGAAGGTGTTCCCCTGCGCGACCGCGTCGTCGCCGGTGCTGCATCCGGCGACCAGCAGGATCAGGGCCGACAACATCGTCGGCAGGAGGAACTTGCGCACTACGTCAGGCTTTCTTCACGCACCGGTGGCCAGTGGGTCCGAGGACCCGGCCAGCTCGGAGTAGATGATGTCGACGAGGGCGTCGTCGTCGTAGATGAGGCTGGTCAGCGAGGCCAGGGAGCACTGCCGGCGACGCGGGTCGTGCCAGAGTCGCTGACCTTCGAGGAACCGGCGCAGGGTGTACACGGGCAGCTGGTGGCTGACGCAGACGGCTTCGTGACCGCGGGCGGCGTCGCGGGCCTTGTTCGCGGCGGCGAGCATGCGGTGGGCGAGCTGGATGTAGGGCTCGCCCCAGGAGGGGGTGAACGGGTCGCGGAGTTTGGGCCAGTGCCGGGGCTTGCTCAGCGCACCGTCGCCGACAGAGACCTTGAGACCCTCGAAGACGTTGTCCGCCTCGATGAGGTCGTCGTTGGTGAGGATCGGGATGCCGTGCGCGGCGGCGATCGGGGTGGCGGTCTCCTGCGCGCGCTGCAGCGGCGAGGCGAACACGGCCTTGACGTCGTGGTCGGCGAGGGTGTCGGCGACCTTACGGGCCTGCGCCTGGCCGTCGCCGGAGAGGCGGAAGCCGGGGAGACGGCCGTAGAGGATGCCGTCGGGGTTGTCGACCTCTCCATGGCGCATCATGTGGACGATCGTGTGCATCAGGCGTTGTCCCCCGGGGTGGCTGCGGTCGCGGCCGCCTGCGCTGCCGCGGGCAGCGCATCGGCGATCTGCGAGAAAGCATCCTCGTCCAGCGCCGCGGACACAAACCAGGCTTCGTAGGCGCTCGGCGGCGCGTACACGCCGCGTTCGAGCAGGGCGTGGAAGAACGGCGCAAACCGCCAGGTCTCGGTGGCGGCGACGCCGTCGTAGTCGAAGATCGGGATCTCCGGGTCGGTTGTGAAGAACACACTCAGCAGGCTGCCGGCCTTCTGCACGCGGTGGGCCACGCCGGCCGCGGACAGCGACTCGTGCAGCAGTGCCGCGAGCCGGTCGGAGTTGGCGTCGAGCGTGCGGTAGACCTCGACATCGGCGTTGCGCAGGGTCGCGAGCCCGGCGGCGACGGCGACGGGATTCCCCGACAGCGTGCCCGCCTGGTACACCGGCCCGGTCGGCGCGAGTCGTTCCATCACCTCGGCCCGGCCGCCGAACGCCGCGGCGGGCAGTCCCCCGCTCATGACCTTGCCGAAGGTGTAGAGGTCGCCGGCGACGCCCTCGAGCCCGTACCAGCCGCTCGGGCTCACCCGGAAGCCCGTCATGACCTCGTCCATGATGAGCAGCGCCCCGTGGCGTCGGGTGAGCTCGCGCAACCCGGCGTTGAAACCCTCCACCGGGGCGACCGCACCCATGTTCCCGGCCGCGGCCTCGGTGATGACGGCGGCGATGTCGTCGCCGAACTCGGCGAAGGCGTCGGCGACGGCGGTGAGGTCGTTGTAGGGCAGCACGAGCGTGTCGTGGGCCGACGCACCGGTCACGCCGGGGCTCGTCGGGAGGCCCAGGGTGGCGACGCCGGACCCGGCGGCGGCGAGCAGTGCGTCGACGTGCCCGTGATAGCAGCCGGCGAACTTGATGATCTTGGACCGGCCGGTGTACCCGCGGGCGAGCCGGATCGCCGACATCGTCGCCTCGGTGCCGGAGTTCACCAGCCGGACGCGCTCGACGGGGTCGACGCGTCCGATGATCTCCTCGGCGAGTTCGATCTCGGCCTCGGTGGGCGCACCGAAGGACAGGCCGCCGGTGGCCGCCTCGCGGACCGCCTCGACGACCGCCGGGTGCGCATGTCCCAGGATCATCGGGCCCCACGAGCTGACCAGGTCGACGTAGTCGTTGCCGTCGGCGTCGGTCAGCCGGCATCCGGACGCCGAGGCGATGAAGCGAGGGGTCCCGCCGACCGCGGAGAACGCGCGCACCGGGGAGTTGACGCCGCCCGGGATGGCCTGCGTCGCGCGGGTGAACAGCGCGGCGGAGGCGGCCGTGCCGGGAGCGGGCGTGGCAGCAGCGGAAGGGGTCACGGCCTACAGTGTTCCAAACGGCACCGGGTGACCCAAATCCTCGCTGGTGGGAGGGGGTGCGACCCGGCTCGAACCGTGTCTGGTCAGCTCGCGAGCGCGGTGCGCACCTGCTCGGCGATCGCCGCCTGACCCGCCTCGTTGGGGTGCACCGCGCCGGGTCCCGAGGTGGTCATCGGCTCGATCCAGCGCTGCTCGCCGGCACACGCATCGTGCCCCTCGGACACCTGTGACATGTCGACGAACTCGACGCCCTCGTCCTGCGCCGCGCGCCGCCCGTACGTGTTGAGCGCGGTCTGGAGCTCGCGGATCATCGGCACGTCCCCGGCGGCGAGCCGCATCTCGGGATAGCAGCCGGTGGTCGGCGGGACCAGCCAGGGATAACCGACGAGCAGGATGCGCGCGTTCGGCGCGCGGTCCCGGACGTCGCGCAGGGCCTGGCGCACGGCGGGATAGATGTCGGTGGCGACCGGCTCGATCAGCGCCCGTCCGTAACGGTCCGTGCACGGCGAGCCGGTGCGGTCGGCGTCGGCCAGTTCGCCGCAGAGCCGGATCGCGCGACCGTAGGTCTCCTCGTCGTTGCCGCCGATCATCATCGTGACCACGTCGGTGTCGTCGTCGAGCGCGTCGAGCTGCGGCGGCACGCCCTGGTGCTGCGACTCGCCGAAGTCGTCGGTGTCGGCGCCCGCGCAGCTGACGTCGGTGAGGTCGAAGTCCTCGTCCGCCGCCACGACGTGCGCGTAGTTCCTCGACGACCGCAGGCAGTAGATCGGTGAGTCCTCCTCCAGCGGCCGCACGCCGGTCCCGGCGCTGAAGCTGTCGCCGAGGTTCACGTACTCCGTCGACTGGGTGTCGTTTTCCGTCGACTGGGCGGGCGTTTGCGTCGACCGTGCAGGTGTTTCCGTCGACTGGGCGTCGTTCTGCGTCGACTGGGCACAGCCGGCGAGGACCGCTCCCGCCGCGAGCAGCACGAGCCCGGACCGGATGAACCGCCGTGGACGTCGATCGTCGAACCTGCGTGCCGTCATGCCGCCATCCTGCGTCCGGTGAAGCCCGTCGGCAACCACCGACCGGCCGCCCGCCCACGCGGGTAGCGTGGTTCGCCGAGGGGATCGCCGCTCCGCGCGGAGTCCCGCAGCCGAGTCACGAGGATGTGAATGCGCATGAGCGACAAGGAGATTCTCGACCCGCAGGCCGTGCTCGACGGCGTGCCCACCGGACTCTGGATCGACGGCCGGTCCACACCCGCAGCCGACGGCGGGACCTTCGAGGTCTACGACGCCGCGACCGAGGAGTCGCTCGTCTCGGTCGCCGACGCGGGGGTCGCCGATGCCCGCCGCGCTCTCGATTCCGCCGTCGCCGCGTCGGCGGACTGGGCAGCCACCGCACCACGGGAGCGCGGCGAGATCCTCCGTCGGACCTTCCAGTTGCTCACCGATCGCGCCGACGACATCGCCATGCTGATGACCCTCGAGCTGGGCCGCGCCCTCCCTGACAGCCGAGCGGAGACGACCTACGGACTCGAGTTCTTGCGGTGGTTCGCCGAGGAGGCCGTCCGGATCGGCGGTCGGTTCAGTCCGGCGCCGGCCGGCAACGGGCGCATCCTGGTGGCCCACCAGCCCGTCGGGCCGTGCCTGGCCATCACCCCGTGGAACTTCCCGCTCGCGATGGGGACGCGCAAGATCGGACCCGCGCTCGCCGCGGGCAACGTGATGCTCGTGAAGCCGGCCCGCGAGACGCCGCTGACGATGCTGGCTCTGGCCGAGGCCTTCGCCGAAGCCGGTTTGCCGCCCGGTGTGCTGTCGGTGCTGCCCACCACATCGAGCGGCGACGTGTCGTCGACGTTGATCACCGACGATCGCATCCGCAAGATCAGCTTCACCGGGTCGACGCCGGTGGGTCGCAGTTTGCTCGGCCAGGCCGCCGACCGCGTCCTGCGCACGTCCATGGAACTCGGCGGCAACGCCCCGTTCCTGGTCTTCGACGACGCCGACGTCGACGCCGCGGTCGAGGGCGCCTTCGCCGCCAAGATGCGCAACGGGGGCGAGGCCTGCACCGCCGCCAATCGGTTCCTGGTGCAGTCCGGTGTCGCCGAGGAGTTCACCGAGAAACTGGTGGCGAAGATGTCGGAGGTCCGGATGGGACCGGGTTATGACGACGGGGTGACCCTGGGACCGCTGGTGAACGCCGACCAGCGGGACAAGGTCGCCGACGCGGTCGAGCAGGCGGTGGCCGACGGTGCCCGTGTGCGACTGGGCGGCGAACGTCCGGAAGGTCGGGGTTTCTTCTATCCCGCAACGGTTCTCGACAACGTCGATCCGTACGCACCGGTGACACGTGAGGAGATCTTCGGGCCCGTCGCGGTGATCAGCACCTTCGACGAAGAATCCGCGGGCATCGAGGCCGCCAACTCGACCGAGTACGGCCTGGCGTCGTACTTCTACAGCCGCGACCTCGAGCGCTGCATGCGCGTCGCGGGCGCCCTGGACTCCGGCATGGTCGGGGTCAATCGCGGCGTGATCTCCGACGCCGCAGCACCGTTCGGTGGCATCAAGCAGTCCGGGATCGGACGCGAGGGCGGCAGCGAGGGCATCGACGAGTACCTTTCGGTGAAGTACATCGCGCTCACCTGACCGTGTTACGTATGTGACTAGTGATGCAGGTGTTATCAATCCGATACCTGTACGGCCGTACTGATCCCTACACTCGGTCACCATGCGTCGTAGAACCCTCACGACCGCGGCAGCCGCGGCCGCAATCGCAACTGCCGCCTCGGTGGCGGTCGCCGTCGCCCCCTCCGAACCGGTGGCGAAGGTCGAGAACGCCGCGATCAGCACCGATTTCGGCAGCGTCGATCTCGGTAGCTCCGAACTCGGTACCCCGAACAGCAACTTCCTCTGGCAGAGTCCGGGGACCCGGTACATCGTCGTACTCGGCGCCAAGTTCGGCGTTCTCGGGCAAACTCCGGATGTCCTCAAGCGTCGTCTCGACGTCGCCGCCAACCTCGGCAAGAAGCACCCGTTCAACCGCATGATCGTCTCCGGTGGCGACACCCACTGGCTGCCCGTCACCGAGGCCCAGTTCATGAACCTCGGGCTCATCCGACGTGGAATTCCCATGTGGCAGATGGTGAACGAGGGCGCCTCCACCTCCACGGTGCAGAACGCCCAGAACACGGTGCGGATGCTGAAGCACATGGGCGCCAACGGCGCGATCATCGTGACCAACGGCTTCCACATGGAACGCGCGATGAAGAACTTCCGCGACGCGGCCCGGCAGCAGGGCGCGCGCATCGAGTTCCGCTCCGCGTACGCCTAGCACCCCACGAACACCCTTCCCGCGTCGCCGTTTCCATCCCGCTGATTCGATCCCATCAGCGGGACGGAAACGGCACCGCGAGAACGCAGCTCGCCCCGCCGGCCGAAGCCGACGGGGCGAATCCCGTGAGAGGTGAGGCGATCAGCGCAGGAGCGCGCGGCTCATGACGACGCGCTGGATCTGGTTGGTGCCCTCGTAGATCTGGGTGATCTTGGCGTCGCGCATCATGCGCTCGACCGGGAAGTCGCGGGTGTAACCGGCACCGCCGAAGAGCTGGACGGCGTCGGTGGTGACCTCCATGGCGACGTCGGAGGCGAAGCACTTCGACGCCGAGGAGATGAAGCCCAGGTTCTTCTCGCCGCGCTCGGCGCGAGCGGCCGAGGTGTAGACCATGAGGCGAGCGGCCTCGACCTTCATCGCCATGTCGGCGATCATGAACTCGACGCCCTGGAACGAGCTGATCGGCTTGCCGAACTGCTTGCGGTCCTTGACATATGCGATGGCCTGGTCGAGCGCGCCCTGCGCGATGCCGACGGCCTGC
Source organism: Gordonia sp. NPDC127522 (assembly GCF_042672305.1). Classification (NCBI taxonomy): domain Bacteria; kingdom Bacillati; phylum Actinomycetota; class Actinomycetes; order Mycobacteriales; family Gordoniaceae; genus Gordonia; species Gordonia sp. NPDC127522. Next base: position 541,993 of record NZ_JBHXVK010000001.1, on the reverse strand, counting down.
GCGCCGATGGTCGGGCGGGTGTGGTCGAGGGTCTGCAGGGCGGTCTTGAAGCCGGTGCCCTCGTCGCCGATGATGCGGTCGAGCGGGATGGTGCAGTCCTCGAAGTACAGCTCCGCGGTCGGCGAACCCTTGATGCCGAGCTTCTTCTCCAGCGGTCCGACGGTGAAGCCGGGGTCGTCCTTGTGAACCATGAACGCGGAGATGCCGTTGGCCTTCTTCTCCGGGTCGGTCACGGCCATCACGGTGTACCAGCTCGACTTGCCGCCGTTGGTGATCCAGCACTTGGAGCCGTTGAGGACCCAGTTGTTGCCGTCCTTACGGGCGCGGGTCTTCATTCCCGCGGCATCCGAACCGGCCTCGCGCTCGCTCAGGGCGTACGACGCCATGTCCTCACCGGAGGCGATGCCGGGCAGCACCTGCTGCTTGAGTTCGTCGGAGCCGTTGAGGATCAGGCCCATGGTGCCGAGCTTGTTGACCGCGGGGATGAGCGACGACGATGCGTCGACGCGGGCGACCTCTTCGATGACGATGCAGGCGGCGATGGAGTCGCCACCCTGGCCGCCGTATTCCTCGGGCACGTGGATGGCGTTGAAACCCGATGCGACGAGGGCGTCGAGTGCCTCCTGCGGGAACCGCGAGTTCTCGTCGACGTCGGCGGCGTGGGGTTCGATCTCCTTCTCGGACAGCGCGCGGATGGCCTCCCGCAGCGCGATGTGCTCTTCCGGGAGCTCGAAGACGTTGAAGTCGGGATTTCCGTAGCCCATGACAACTCCTCACGGCACAGCGAGTGCCTGTTCGTTCCCGGCACGCGGGGTGCCGGCAGATGTTGACAACCAGTTCAGCACGGCACTGAGTGCCATGTCAATCGATGTAGTCCCCGTCCCCGCCGATTGTCCTCGAAACCCACGCCGATGTCCCGCAGCCCTCCGCCGGATCAGTCCTCCCCCAGCTCTTCGGCCACCCGACGTGCGACTTCCGACCGAGACATCCCGGCCGGATAGGCGACCACGGTGACCCGTCCGCCCGACCCGCCCCCCGGGACCGATGCGCCGCCGCCGCCGTCGGCACCGAGTGCCATCGCCACTCGGTGCAGCTCGTCCCGCAGTCGTTCGGGGGTGGCCTCGGCGTCGCCGCGGATCATCTGCCGCAGCAGGAAGTTGTGGGTGCCCGTGACCGCCGCCACGTAGGCGACGACGCGCACCGGCGACTGGCCGGGCAACCGTGCGCGCAGGAACTCCTCGAACGCACCCTGGTAGCGGTACGTCGTCACCAGCTCGCGATCGCGCAGCGCGGGCACCTCCTGCACCACCTGTGCGCGCCGCACCGCGAGTTCGCGATCCCGGACGAAGTGGCCGAAGACCAGTTCGGCCGCCGCACACACCGCCAGCCACGGATCGTCGTCGGAGGCCGCGAGCCGGTCTCCGACCTGCGCGAGCAGCGACTCGTGGTCGGCGAAGATCACGTCTTCCTTCGACCCGAACTGCCGGAAGAACGTGCGACGGGACATCCCGGCGGCGGCCGCGAGCTGCTCGACGGTCGTCGACTCGTAGCCGTGCTCGCTGAACAGACGGATGGACTCGGCGACGACACGCGTGCGGAAGGCGGTCGGATCGGTGTCCGCGACTGACATGGGTCAAGTATCACCACATGGAGGCGACGAGACCCTCGGGCCGTCCCGAAGCAGGAGTTCGGCGCCGACCTGCGTAACGGATCGGTGCGCATTACTCGTCAGTAGCGACCGCCACAAAAGCTGGGTCCGACGCGTGGTCACTACGTACGGTGGAGCCATGGCAACCCCCACGGCTCCCACCGAGAAGACCCCGGCTGAGAAGGCCTCGACGGAGAAGACCCCGTCGACGACGAGTCCGACACCCATCGCGACCGAACCGACCGTCGACGACCCGGTCGCCCCGACCGACGTCTCCGCCGACGACGAACTGTCCGCGGACGAGCGGGCACTGCTCGTCGACAATCTGCGGTTCGTCCTCGACGGTCGCTGGCGCGCGACGAGGGAGACGGTACGGGAGAACTCGAACCGCGCCGACCTCCTGCCCGACCCGTCCCGGACGCTCGACGAGGCGCGCGCCCACACCCTCGAGGTGATGCGCGAGCTCGCCTCGCAGGGTTTCGCGGCCGCCGGTTTCGCCGAGGACCACGGCGGCAGCGGCGACATCGGCGCGTCGATCACCGCCATCGAGATGCTCGGCTACGCGGACCTGTCCCTCATGGTCAAGGCGGGCGTGCAATGGGGTCTCTTCGGCGGCGCCGTCGAAAACCTCGGTACCGCACGGCATCACGAGAAGTATGTGCCCGGCATCATCGACCTGAGCGTCCTCGGGTGCTTCGCGATGACCGAGACCGGGCACGGTTCGAATGTGCAGGCCATCGAGACCACGGCGACCTACGACCGCGAGGCCCGCGAGTTCGTGATCAACTCCCCCACCCCGTCGTCCCGCAAGGACTACATCGGCGGTGCCGCCGCGCACGCCCGGTACGCCGCGGTGTTCGCCCAGCTCGTCACCGGTGGGCCCGACGAGGAGCCCGAAGGCCGTGGCGTCCACTGTTTCGTGGTGCCGATCCGGGACGAGGACGGCTCCGACCTGCCCGGCGTCACCACCAGCGACTGCGGGTACAAGGGCGGACTCGCCGGCGTCGACAACGGCCGGATCATGTTCGACCACGTCCGCATCCCCGCGGAGAACCTGCTCAACCGCTACGCCGACGTCGCCGAAGACGGCAGCTACAGCTCGCCGATCGAGAACACCAACCGCCGCTTCTTCACCATGCTGGGCACCCTCATCCGCGGCCGCGTCAGCGTGGCGGCGACCGCGGGTGCCGCCGGCCGCAAGGCGCTGGCACTCTCGACCCGCTACGGATTGATCCGCAAGCAGTTCGAGGCACCCGAGGGCACCGACGAGATCACCGTGATGGACTACCTCGGTCACCAGCGAAAGCTGTTGCCGCTCATCGCGAAGTCGTACGCGATCGGATTCGCGCAGAACGAGATCGTCGACGAACTGCACGAGGTCCAGTCGGTCGCACCCGACGACTCCGACGCCGGACGCCAGCGCCAACTCGAGGGGCAGGCCGCCGGCCTCAAGGCCTACGCCACGTGGCACGCCTCCCACGCGATCAACGTCAGCCGTGAAGCCTGCGGCGGCGCAGGCTATCTCGACGAGAACCAGCTGTCGATCATGCGGGGCGACATCGACGTCTTCACCACCTTCGAGGGCGACAACACGATCATGACGCAGCTGATCGCCAAGGAGCTGCTGTCCGCGTACTCCGAAGACGTCCAGGGCCTTTCGGCGGGCGGCTGGGTGCGCTTCATCGCGGGCATGGCCCGCGACGTGGTGGCCGAGAAGACCGCGGTCCGGCAGGTCGTGCAGACCCTGCTCGACGGTTCCGACGAGGACACCGAGAAGTCGGCGCTCACCGACCGCAGCACCCAGATCCGGTTGTTCCGTAACCGTGAGGACCACCTCGTCCGGACGTGCGCGCAACGTCTACGCCGCGCGCTCGACGACGACAACGACGCTTTCGAGGTGTTCAACAACGCGCAGGACCACCTGCTGAAGGTCGGGCACGCGCACATCGAACGCGTGGTGCTCGAGGCCTTTGTCGAGGCGATCGAGAACTGCGATTCACGTTCGGCGGCAGAGCTTCTGGGCAAGGTGTGCGACCTGTTCGTCTACTCGGCACTGGAGGACGACCTGTCCTGGTTCATGATGCACCGGCACATCTCGGTGGAGCGCGCCAAGGCGATCCGCCGCGGCGTGAACGAGCTCTGCCAGGATTTGCGGCCGCATGCCCGGTCGCTCGTCGACGCCTTCGGCGTCCCGGAAGAGCTGCTGCGCGCACCCATGCTCCAGAACGGCTGACCCTCGCTCTCGAGACCATCGCGGCCACCGTCGAACAGACGGTGGCCGCGTTGTCGATTCGGCACCGGTGTTTGGGCCTGCGCACCACGGGCATACTGCCTCCGACGCCGCTGTGGAGACCACGCTGCGACGCACCGACGAGATCGCGCGGGCCCGCGTCCGGGAATCGCCCGCGCCCGACTTGTCCATCTGCGCTGCGACAGCGTGCCACAAGCCGATTCGGAAAGAGAACCATGTTCCGCCACACCGATTACATGCAATTCGACGTCAAACCCGAGAAGCCCGACCCCATCTACGCACGCAAGCTCCAGGAGCTGCTCGGCGGCGCCTATGGCGAGATGACGGTGACGATGCAGTACCTCATGCAGGGCTGGAACTGCCGCATGAAGGGCAAGTACAAGGACATGATCATGGACATCGCGACCGAGGAGATCGGTCACGTGGAGATGATCGCCACCATGGTCGCACGTCTGCTCGAAGGCGCGCCGGTCACCAACTCGACCGAGAACGCCCTCGGTGACCCGGTGGTCGCCGCCGTCCTCGGCGGCACCGATCCCACCCAGGCCATCTTCTCCGGCGGCGGCCCCCGTCTCGCCGACAGCAACGGTGTGCCGTGGAACGCCGGATACATCACGCACAGCGGCAACCTGCTCGCGGACTTCCACGCCAACGTGACCGCCGAGGCGCAGGGGCGCGTCCAGACGGCCCGCCTGTGGCACATGACCGACGACCCGGGCGTCAAGGCGATGCTGCGATTCAACCTCGCCCGCGACACCTTCCATCAGAACCTCTGGCTGAAGGGGATCGAGGAGCTCAAGGAGGACGGCCTGGAGGGCACGATCGCTCCCGACGACCTCTTCGACGAGGAGTTCAGCGAGCACGCAAGCACCCTGTGGCACCTGTCCGACGGCGAGGACTCGGACAAGGGCGGCTGGGCCAGCGGCCCCACCCCAGACGGCGCGCACCAGTTCAAGTTCCTCGCCGACCCGCAGCCGCTGGGCGATCGGCAGTCGGGGCCACCGCCGGACCCGAAGCTCTACGCGACCTACGACGGCGCGATGGGCACCCCGCAGAAGCCGCAGTTCGGCACCGAGAAGGGTGTCATGGGCAAGATCAAGGACGTCGTCGATCCGGACCCGTCCGGCTAGGAACGCACCGACAACCGGAGTTCTCATGAGCGCACTACCCGACCTCATCACGACCCCGTTCCGCTGGCTGGCCGCCCTCAGACACGCCCGGGTGTTCCACCCCGACGGTCTGCTGTGTGGGGGCACGGCCGCGCTGTCGGCCGACCACCCACTCCCCTTCCACAGCGGCCCCGTGTCGGTGCGGGTGTCCAAGGGCATCGGCACACCCGGCGGCCTGCCGGACATCGTCGGGCTGGCCATCCGCTTCCCGTCGACCGACCCCGGCACCGTCGGCGGCGGCGGGGTGTCGCCGTCGACCAACGCCACCGGCGCGTGGGATCTCCTGCTCGCCGGCCCGGCGCCGCTCGACGGCCGACTGCCCGTACCGCTGCCGACGACGCACTGGGCCACCGCGGTGTCGAGCCTGACGCCGTACCGGTACCACGGTGACCTGTACTGGATTCGGGCCCGCATCCTCGAACCGTCGGACTCGTCGGGCCTGTCGATCGAGGACCTGGCCGCCCGTCTCCGCCGCAACCAACCGATCGTGATCGTCCTGGAGGCCGGCGCCGGACGGTTCGTGCCGGTCGTCCGGATCGAACTCGACCACGTCCTCACCGGACTCGACGTGGATTTCGACCCCATCCTGCACCGACCCGAGGGCGTCGAGTTCGCCCCGTCGTGGCTCGGGGATCTACGACGCCGCGCCTACCGCGACAGCCGGGCGGGACGTCACTCCGTAGTGTCCTGATCCTCCGAGGACGGTTCGGTCCTCGACGTCCCCCGAGGCGGTAGCCCCAGCCGGACGGCCTCGTGCGCCTGCGTGAGCTCGCTGCGCAACCGCTCGACGTCGCGGGCCCATGCCTGCGCGATCCGCCCGGAGGTCAGCTGCACACCGATTCCCTTGCGGCGGCGCGGTACACCGTGCAGCTCGCCCAACGCGGACGCACTCTCCCAGTCCTCGGGGGTGTGGCTGTGATTGGGCGGGAAGATCTTCGCGATGTCGGCCAGCGGCGTCGTGACGGCACCCTGGCGGAGCGTGGTCTCGGTGAGCTCGACGCTGACATGCCGACGGGCTGCCGACACCTGCACGAGCGAGAACCCCAGCAGCAGCACGAAGAAGATCGCCAGCACCGGCCAGTGCACCTGACCCGGCCCGGCGATCTCCATCGCGAGGACCGCGCCCACCAGGACCGGACCGATCAGCACCACCCACCAACTGCCGCCGGACTCGGCGAACAGCACCTCACCCGCCGGCTCGACGGGGTCGGAGTCGTGGCCTTCCGGATCGTCGTCGGTCATGTGCCCTACTTGCGCGACCGCGGCGTCTTGGGTTCCGGCTCCTTGCCGGTGTACCAGGTCTCGGCGGGCGGACGGTAGGCGAGCAGGGACCCGAACAGACCGACGAGGCCCGCGAGCAACGGGAACGCGAAGAAGTTCATCCCCAGGCTCAGGAACAGCAGCATGGCCACGACGACCAGGGTCAGCGCCGCCAGCGACGACCGCCACCGCGCATCGCCGGTGTAGGCCTTGCTGCCCAGCAGGATGTACCCGACACCCACGACGGCGACCATGGCGCCGAGCACCCCGGACGTGACGGTCCCGGTGTCGCTGGCCGCCGACACGACGATGACCAGTGCACCGAGCGCGATCAGCAGTGCGCCGGAGGTCAGCCAGCACCGGTAGGCCCAGACGACGAGTTTCGGACGCAGCGCCGGATCAGGACTTGTCACTGGTTCTTCGGTCCTTCGTTCTGGTTGTCGGTGCCCCGGTTCTCCGGATGCGGCTTGTCGAGGTGAACGGGCTCGGATCGGGCGTCGTCGGAGTACGGGCCGGGCGCGCCGCGATGATCGCTGTCACCATACGGCCTGTTCTGGCCGTACGGGTTCTGGCCGTATGGGTTCTGGCCGTACGGGTCTTGGCCGTACGGGTTCTGGCCGTACGGGTTCTGGCCGTATGGGTTCTGGCCGTACGGGTTCTGGCCGTACGGGTTCTGGCCGTATGGGTACGGGGGTGACGGCGGGTGGACCGGCTGCGGCTTCCGCGCTGCGGCCATCTCCCGGCAGTACTTTTCCGAGTCCCCGCGCATGAGGAGCACGGTCGCACCGAGCGCCGCGACGCCGCTGATCACCTGCGGGACCATCGCCCACGCCGGCGACGTGTCGCCACCGAACAGCGAGAAGAGCAGGCTGACCACGACGTAGACACCCATCGCCGACAGCACGATCCGCGCCCAGTTGTAGCCCTTACGGGTGAACCAGACGACCAAGGCCGTGATCGCGGTGAGGAACAGCGACGTCACGACCAGCACACCGACCACGAACCCCCACGAGGTCATGAAGTCGATCTGCTCGGGCGGGACCCCTTCCTGCGGAGCAGAACTCACCTGATCGCGGATCATGTCGACGAAGGTGCCGGTCTGCGCGAACATCGCCACGATCTGCCCGACGATCACCACCACCCACAGCTCGACGGCGATGGAGACGGAGTCGGGGATCTTCGGTCGCGACGGCGCGCCGGGGTCGGACGCGGGGTCGTACGGTGCGGACATGGGACCAGCCTAGTGAACGGGCAGCACGACGAGCCCTACACGCTCAGGTCAGGACAGGCGCTGCGCCACCTCGGCCGCCCAGTAGGTCAAGACGATCGACGCACCGGCCCGTCGGATGGCGGTCAGCGATTCCAGGATCGCCGCGTCGCGATCGATCCACCCGCGTTCGGCGGCGGCGGAGATCATCGAGTACTCGCCGCTGATCTGATAGGCCGCGACCGGCACGTCACTCATGTCGGCGACGTCGCGCACGATGTCGAGGTAACTCATCGCCGGCTTCACCATCACGATGTCGGCGCCCTCCTCGAGGTCGAGCCGGACCTCGCGCAGCGCCTCGACCCGGTTGGCCGCGTCCTGCTGGTACGTGCGCCGGTCGCCCTGCAACGACGAGCCGACCGCCTCGCGGAACGGGCCATAGAACGCCGAGGCGTACTTCGCGGCGTAGGCCAGGATCCCGGTGTCGGTGAAGCCCGCCGCGTCGAGGGCGGCCCGGATCGTGGCGACCTGGCCGTCCATCATCCCGCTCGGCCCGAGGAGATGCGCACCCGCCCGCGCCTGCGCCAGGGACATCGACACGTAGCGCTCGAGGGTCTCGTCGTTGTCGACGCGACCCCGACCGTCGACGACGCCACAGTGCCCGTGATCGGTGAACTCGTCGAGGCACGTGTCGGCCATCAGGACCGTGGCATCCCCGAGATCGTCACCGAGGGTGCGCAGAGCCCGGTTGAGGATTCCGTCGTCGGCATCCGCGCCCGACCCGGTGGCGTCCTTGTCCTCGGCGCGCGGCACCCCGAACAGCATGAGCCCGCCGACACCGGCGTCGACGGCCTCGGCCGCGGCGGTCCGCAGCGAATCCATCGTGTGCTGCACGACGCCCGGCATCGACGAGATCGGTACCGGGTCGTCGATGCCGTCGGCGACGAACATCGGCAGCACCAGATGTCGCGGCTCCAACGAGGTCTCGGCGACCAGCCGGCGCATGGCCGGGGTGGTCCGCAGTCGTCGGGGCCGGATCACGGGTGGCATGGGTCTCCTTCGTCTCACGGGCCCTTCGAGGCTCGTCGCTATCGCTCCTCGCACCTCAGGGAGCAGGAGACACGGCTATCGCTCCTCGCACCTCAGGGAGCAGGAGCAGCTCAGGAACGCGAGCGGCGAGACTTCTTGCGCGGGGGCGGAAGTGCGCCCTCGGCCCGAAGTCGGGCGGCGTGCTCGGCGAGCGCGTCGACGAGTTCGAGCACCGATGCGTTCTCCGGCTGCACATCCACCCGGAGCCCGAATTCCGTTGCGGTCTCGGCGGTCTTGGGCCCGATGCACGCGACGACGGTGCGCGCGTGCGGCTTTCCGGCGATGCCCACGAGATTGCGCACGGTCGAGCTGGAGGTGAAGCAGACCGCGTCGAAACCACCGGTCTTGATCATCTCGCGGGTCTCGGCGGGCGGCGGCGCGGCGCGCACGGTGCGGTACGCGGTGACGTCGTCGATCTCCCAGCCGCGGTCGCGCAGTCCCTCGGACAGTGTCTCGGTCGCGATGTCGGCGCGCGGCAACAGAACTCGGTTCACCGGGTCGAAGACGTCGTCGTAGGGCGGGAAGTCCTCGAGGAGACCGAGCGAGCTCTGCTCACCCGACGGCACGAGTTCGGGGTTGATCCCGAAGGAGCGCACCTTCTCGGCGGTGGCCTCACCGACGCAGGCGATCTTGACGCCGGAGAACGCCCGGGCGTCCAGCCCGAACTCGGCGAACTTCTCCCACACCGCGCGCACCGCGTTGGTGGAGGTGAACACCACCCACTGGTACCGCCCGTCGACGAGACCCTTGACGGCGCGTTCCATCTGCGCGGGGCTCCGCGGCGGCTCGACCGCGATGGTCGGCACCTCCTTGGGCATCGCACCGTGGCTGACGAGGCGTTCGCTCATGTCGCCGGCCTGGTCCTTCGTCCGCGGCACCAGGACGGTCCAGCCGTACAGGGCGCGCGACTCCCACCACGACAGCTTGCCGCGCGCACCCACGACCTTGCCGACCGTGACGATCAGCGGACCGGTGAGCGCATTGCCCTGCTCGTTGAGCGTCGCGAGCGTGGCCTCGATGGTGCGCTGCGCACAGGTGGTGCCGTTGATGGTGATGGCGGCAGGGGTCTGGGGGGCCATACCGTGCTCGGTGAGCGCGCTGGCGGTCTCGGCCAGGTGGCCCGATGTCGCGTGCAGCACCAGCGGGCCGGGGGCCGCGGCCAGCGCGGCCCAGTCGACCTCGCCGCGCACGTCGGCCTCGGTGTGGGTGGAACCGAGCGGCATGCCGGCGTAGCTCGGGACCACGGATGCGGCGGGCAGGCCCGGCAGCACCTCGAAGGTGACCGTCGTACGGGCGACGGCGTTGACCTCGGCGAGGACCGAATCGGTGGTCAGCGGATCGCCGGCGACCACGCGCACGACGTCGTCGCCGTTGCGGGCCGCGGCCACGAGGGTCTTGGCGACCTCGGCCGGATCGCCGAGCGCCGGCCGGACCACCGACTCCTCGTCGGTCTGCCCGGCATCGGCCGTGCCGGCCTCGTCACCGGCGGCCTGCGAATCGTCGGCCGGTGCGGCGGGCGTCGACGCGGCGTCGTCAGCGGGCTTCTCGGCCTTCTTGGTGGATCGGCGAGTATCGGCGGCGGGTTCGTCGCGATGCGCACTGCCGATCAGCGACACCACCGGCGCGGGTACATCGGGATCGATGTAGGCGGTGGTCGCGTTGGTGATCACGGTGCGTGCCCGCACGGTGAGCAGGTCTGGGTCCCCTGGACCCGACCCCACGAACAGGATCCGTCCGGGATTTGCCTTCTTCGTACGGCTCATGGGTTCGCACTCTCCTGCCCTCTCGGCGAGGGCTGCAGTTCGTTCTCTGCTAGGGAGAGTTGACGAGGTCGCCCGCTCCCAGCTCCAGCAGTTCGGCGGCGAGGTCCTTGCCCAGCTGAACGGCACGATCGACCGGACCCACCACCGAAGCGCGGATCACGTCCGACCCGTCCTCGGCCGCCACCGCCGCACGCAACGACAGTTCGGCGAAGATGCGCCCGTCCTCGTCGATCGACTCGACCACCTCGGCGATCGCACCGACCGGTGCGGTACACCCGGCTTCGAGAGCCGCGAGTACCGCCCGTTCGGCCTCGATGGCCGCGCGGGTGGACTGGTCGTCCAACTCGGCGAGAATTCTCACCAGTTCGGCATCGTCTGAGCGGCACTCCACAGCGAGTGCACCCTGCGCCGGCGCCGGCAGCATGACCACCGGTTCGAGCGCCTCGGAGACCACGTCGGTCCGTCCGATCCGCACGAGTCCGGCGCGGGCGACCACGACTGCGTCGAGTTCGCCGCTGGCGACTTTGCCCAACCGAGAGTCTAGGTTGCCTCGTAGGGGGCGGATTTCCAAACCGAGACCCAGTGCTCTAAGCTGCGCGGCCCGCCGCGGGGCCGAGGTACCGATCACCGAGCCGGGCGGCAGTTCGCCGAGCACCATTCCGTCACGTGCCACCAGCGCATCCCGGGGATCGACGCGCGGCGGGATGGCCGCGATCGTGAGGTCGTTCTCGGGGGCGGTCGGGAGGTCCTTGTACGAGTGCACCGCGACGTCGACCTCGTTGTTCCGCAGCGCGACGCGGATCGCCGTGGTGAACACCCCGACGCCGATCTCGGTGACGGGGGCCGCCGAGGCGTCACCGGCGGTCTTGATGATGACCAGTTCGGCGGGATGTCCGGCGGCGGTCAGGGCGTCGGCGATGGTCTGCGACTGGGTCCGGGCCAGCAGCGAGCCCCGCGTACCGATCCGGATCGGCGCGGTGGAGGGTTCGCTCATCGGTCACCCAGATCGCCGGCCGCGTCGCCCGAAGGCAGGCCACCGAGATGGTCGGGAGCCGAAACCGCCTCGGCAGCACCGGGTTTGAGTTCGAACAGCTCGCGCAGCGCCTCGGCGTAGTGATCCCCGTTGGGGGTCGAGGCGAGCTGCTTGACGCGCACGGTCGGTGCGTGCAGCAGCTTGTCGACGACGCGGCGGACGGTCTTGGCGACCTCGTCGCGCTGTGCGCCCTCGAGGTCGGGCAGGCGGGTCTCGAGGCGCAGGATCTCGGCCTCGACGACGTCGGCCGCGCGCTGGCGCAGGGCCGCGACGGTCGGGGTGACCTCCGCCTGACGCTGATGCGTGAGGTAGTCGGCGAGCTCGGCGGCGACGATCGACCGGGCGGCGAGGGTGTCGTTCTCGGCGGCCTGGGTCTCGGAGTCGCCGCGCAGTCCCTCGATGTCGACGATGTGCACGCCGGGCAGGCGGGCCGCGGCGGGGTCGACGTTACGCGGGAGCCCGAGGTCGCAGATGACGAGCGGAGCTGCGTCCCCGGTACGGGCCGCGAGTGCCGAGTGTACCGACCCGACGCCGACGACCGCGCCGATCGCGCCCGTGCACGTGACGACGACGTCGGCCGTGGCCATCGCGGCCGGCAGGTCGTCGAGCCCGACGCCGCGGACGCTGATGCCGTGGTTGGCGGCGATGTTGCCCGCGAGGTGATCGGCCTTGTCGACGGTCCGGTTGACGACGACCATCTCGGTCACGCCCTCACGGGCCAGCTGCGCGGTCGCCAGACCGCCCATGGCGCCGGCACCGACGACCACCGCGCGGCGCAGGCGATGCGCGCCCGTCGCGGGATCGGTGAGCAGCGACTTCGCACGGTGCAGCGCGACGGAGACCACGGAGGCACCCGCGCGGTCGATGCCGGTCTCGGTGTGCACGCGCTTGCCGACGCGCAGCGCCTGCTGCGCCAGCTCGTGCAGCACTCGTCCGGCGGAGTCGTTGGCGTCGGCGCTGAGGTAGGCGTTGCGGATCTGGCCGAGGATCTGCTGCTCGCCGACGACGAGCGAGTCGAGGCCCGCCGCGACGGTGAAGAGATGCTCGACGGCGGCCTCGGAGTAACGAACGTAGGCGTGGCGGGTCATCTCGTTGACGGTCATGCCGGAGTGGTCGCCGAGGACCGAGCCGACCGCCTCGAGTGCCGGGTGGAAGGCGTCGACGACGGCATAGATCTCCACGCGGTTGCACGTGGACACGAGCATGGCTTCGGAGATCGCCCGCGAGGAGAGCAGTTCGTCGATCAGTTTGGGGCGGTCGTGGTCGGAGACCGCCAACCGCTCGAGCACCTCGACGGGAGCACTGCGGTGCGATACCCCGAACAACAGAACACTCACGCTGTCACCGTTTCTTCACCCATCACATTTCCCTGGTGTCCGGCACTTCCCCGGTGCCCCCGCGTCGGCTTCGCCTCGCGCGGCTCCTTGACGTCGTCGCGCGGCCCGCGAGAGGCCTGGAAAGCCAACACCTGTAGTTCCAAGGCTAGATCAACTTGTCTGACGACAACATCCGACTCCGCCGGAAGCGACACGGGCGTGACGTTGAGCACCTGCCGGACACCCGCGGCCACGAAGGCGTCGAAGACGCGTCGGGCGTCGTCGTCGGCGGTGGCTATCACCGCGATCTCGACGGACGGGACCACCTGTGCGCAGACGGTGGCGATGTCGGTCAGCGGGGCGACCCGCGGGCCGCCCGGCTCGAGAACCGCGCCGGTCAGGGCCGGATCGGCGTCGAACATCGCGGCGACCCGGAAGCCGCGTCCGAAGCCGGCGTGCGACAGCAGCGCACGGCCGAGCGAGCCGGCACCCGCGAGCGCGACGGTGTGGATGCTGTCGGTGTGCAGCGTCATCGAGATCCGGGCGGTCAGCTTGCCCACGTCGTATCCGACGCCGCGCACGCCGTTGGCGCCGACGTAGGAGAGGTCCTTGCGAAGGATGGCCGGGTTGACCCCGGCTGCCGTCGCGAGCTCGCCGCTCGACGCCAGCAGGATGCCCCGACGGCTGAACGAGCGCAGTACGTGCAGGTAGGTGGCCAACCGGGCGACCGTGGGACCGGGGATGTCGGTGGCGGGGCCGTCGACCGGAGGGACGGCGGACGCAGGAGGGTCGGCGTCGGCCGACTTCGCACTCTCCGCGCCCACTCGCACTCCCACACATCTGCCGGCGTCACCAGACACCGGGACCCGACTCTTCCCGACCAGGGGAGGATATAACTTCCCTGTGAATCTGTTCACACGGCCCCTCCGGATCGGCCGTGCTGTGTTAGGCACCGCGTCGGACGTGGGCGCCGATCACCGCCGCGCCGCGAGATCGGCCCGCAGACGCGGTTCGTCGACCTCCCAATAGCTGTGCTCGTCACCGTCGAGGAGGACCACCGGGAGCCGGTCGCCGAACTCGGCGCGCACGTCCGGCCGACCCCCTTCGGCCGCCTCGTCGACGTCGACCTCGGTGAACTCCACGCCCATGTCGACGCAGATCCGGGTCAGTTCGGAGCGGGCCGCCGCGCACGCCGCGCACCCCGCACGGGTCAACAGTTCCACCGTCATGCCGACCATCCTCCCAGCGCAGCGCCCGCGGGATCAGCCGGGTGACCCTCCCCCGCCGACGGTGTGCGGTCCGTCACCGGGCGTGGGGATCGAACGCCGGAGACCAGTCGCCCGGTTCCCAGGCGCACCACTAGGCTGTACCCGGCAAGCAGTGCTGGCGCTACGCGTGGGAGGTGGGCAGTGGGCGAGACCCCGGGCCCGGAAGACCGGCAGGACGACGAGACGCCCGACGACGCCGCACTTCTCTTGCCGAATCCGATGCAGGGCGACGGCCCGACGGGCGACGACTGGGAGGCCCACGCCGCGAGCGTGGAGTTCACCGACGACTTCGACGAGGACGCCGAACTCCACGAACTCGTCGACGACGAGACCAACCGGGTCACCACCTGGATCTCCCAGCGGGCGACCGCCGCGACCGGCCGCTTCCGGCAGACCGCGCACGAACTCCGTCAGACCCTGGCCGGTGAGGCGAGCGCGAAGGCCGCCGTCGACTCGCTGCGTTCGCGCCCGACGGCCGAGATCCCGGGCGAACCGCGGCGCGACCTCACCGCCGCCGCCTTCTTCGACGTCGACAACACCCTGGTCCAGGGCGCGTCGATCGTGCACTTCGCTCGTGGCCTCGCCGCGCGGAAGTACTTCACCTACGGCGACATCATGGATTTCGCGTGGACGCAGGCGAAGTTCCGGATCACCGGCAAGGAGAACGCGCGCGACGTCGCGGAGGGCCGGGAGAAGGCGTTGTCGTTAATCGCGGGCAAGCCGACCTCCGAACTCGTCGAGCTCGGCGAGGAGATCTTCGACGACTACATCGCGGACAAGATCTGGCCGGGTACGCGGGCGTTGGCACAGCGTCACCTCGATGCCGGACAGCAGGTCTGGCTGGTGACCGCGACACCCGTCGAACTCGCGCAGACCATCGCCGACCGGCTGGGGTTGACCGGTGCGCTGGGCACCGTCGCCGAGAGCGTCGACGGGGTCTTCACCGGGCGGCTCGTCGGCGACATCCTGCACGGCCCCGGTAAGGCCCATGCGGTGCGCGCGCTCGCGATCCGCGAGGGGCTCAACCTCAAACGCTGTACGGCGTACTCGGATTCACACAACGACGTACCGATGCTGTCGCTCGTCGGCCGCGCGGTGGCGATCAACCCCGACACCGACCTGCGCGACGTCGCCAAGGTCCGCGGCTGGGAGATGTACGACTTCCGCACCGCGCGCAAGGCCGCGAAGTACGGCGCCGGCACCGCCATCGTGCTGGGCGCCGCGGGCGGTGGCGCCGCAGCCGCGGCGCGGTTCCTGCGGCAGCGCTGATCGTTCGACGCCGACGGCCCTGGCTCCCCGGATCAGAAGGCTTCTCACCCGGTGTCGTCCCGCCTCGGGCTGGGTCGGCGTGGTCGTACTCGGTGACGTGGTCCAGATCGCTCGCGAATGTTGAACGGGTGCAGCCTGGTTCGAGTGGTATCCGTCCCAAACATAACGAATCGGCGCACGACGCGGTGGGCCGGTACCCGTTGCCGGGGTGGTTGCGGGATGGACCACCGCTACCGATGAGTCATACCGCAGATGACATCGTCGTAGACGAAAGATATTCTGGGAGTTGCGGTATGGCGCCGGCCGGGTTCGCGATGGCTGAGATCGTCGGGTCACCAGGTGGTTTCGACACGGCGCCTCGCTCCGCTCGGGGCCGGCTCAACCAGCGGAGGGGCCGCACAGTCGACGGAATCCGGCGCACGATCGACGAACCCTCCCCCCTACAGCGAGTCCACCTCACTCATCGGGTCGATGAGGACCTTGGCGTGGTGTTCGGCGCCGCCGAGGGCATCGAACGCCGCTCCCACACCGTCGAGACCGACCGTCGCGGTGATCAGCGGTGCGACGTCGACCTTGCCGTCGGCCATCATGTGCAGCGTGTCGTGGAACTCGGCGGGGTCGTAGGCGAACACGAACCGCAACTCGTGTTCCTTGTTGAGCGCCATCGCCGGGCGGAAGGTGTCGGGCTCCATGCACACCCCGACCACGACGATCCGCGACCGGAACGGCGCCTCGGTCACGATGTGCTCGATCATCCCGGGCGTCCCCACACATTCGAAGACGACGGGGCCCTTCGGTGTGGCACCCAGGCGGTCGGCCATGCGGAAGACCGAGGACCACGGCGCCAAGGGGATCCGCCGCAGCGTCCGCATGGCGTCGAACGCCGCGCCCAGCAGATCCTGGGCGCGAGTGATGTACTTGCCGACCTCGGCACACCGTTCGAACGGCGACGACGCCGCCGGGTCGACGACGATGTCGGCCCCTACGCGGTGCGCCAGCACCCGGCGGCCGGGTGACGGGTCGCTCGCGATGACCGTGCGAACTCCGTCGGCCTTCAGCATCGTGATGACGGCCAGCCCGATCGGGCCGCAACCCACGACGACCGCGACATCCCGGCGTCCCACCTCCCCGCGCCGGACCGCGTGATGGGCGACGGCCATGGGCTCGGTCAGCGCGGCATGCTCGGCGGGCAGGTTCTCCGGGATCTCGAAGGTCATGTCCTCCGACACCAGGACGAACTGGGCGTACCCGCCGGGCGCGGACTCCGACAGTCCGGTCAGGTGGGCGTCGGCGCCGTGCCGGATCATCGGGACCGACACCACCGGGGTCCCGGGAGCCCAGCGTTTACGGCAACCGGGCCCGTAGGAGACCACCTCGCCGGCGAACTCGTGTCCCATGACCACCGACTGCCCGGACCGCATGAATGCGTCGTAGCCGACCTCGGCGGACACCTGCGCCGTGGCATCGGCATGGACCCGGGCGTGCAGGTCCGAACCGCAGATGCCCGCGCGGAGAACGCGGAGCAGTACCTGACCCTTGCCGGGCTCCGGGGTGGGGATCTCCTCGACCGTCAGCTCGCCCTGCCGGCACACGACTGCACGCATGCTCCATGAGTATCAGCTGACGGACCGGAACGGGCGTCGAACGCGCGCCACGCCCCCGCGCCACACCGAGCTCAGCCGAAGTAGACGCTTCCGCGCCGGCTCAGCATCCGGAAGAGGGTCTGCTGGATCTCCTCGCGCACGTGGTCGGTGAGATCGAAGACCACCATCGGGTCGTCGGCGGACGCCTCGTCGTAGGAGCCGGTCTCGATGGGCCGGCCGAAGTGGATGTGCCACTTCGACGGCAACGGCACCATGCCCAGCGGACCGAGCCACGGGAACAGCGGGGTCACCGGAAAGTACGGCAGACCGAGGATCTTGGCGAGCGGCTTCAGATCGGCGAGCATCGGGTAGATCTCCTCGGAGCCGACGATCGACACCGGGATGATCGGCGCGGCGTTGCGCAGCGCGGTCGTCACGAACCCGCCGCGGCCGAACCGCTGGAGCTTGTAGCGGTCCTTGTACAGCTTGCCTATGCCCTTGTACCCCTCGGGCCAGACCGCGGTCAGCTCACCCGCGCGCAGCAGACGGTCGGCGTCGGAGTTGCACGCCAGCGTCGCACCGATCCGCCGCGCGACCTCACTGACGCCCGGCGTGTCGAAGGCCATGTCGGCGGCCAGGACCCGCAGGTACCGGCCCTCCGGGTGGTTGTCGCGCACGGCCAGGGAGGTGATCACGGCGTCGACCGGGATCGTGCCCGCGTGGTTGGCGACCAGGAGCGCCCCACCCTCGCGCGGCAGGTTCTCCACACCGGTGACCTCGACGCGGAACCACTTCTCGTAGACCTGCCGGATCGCCGGGAACCACACCGACTCGGTGAAGTGGGGATCGAATCCGAACTCGTCGACCTCGTACTCCCCCGCCATCCGTTCCCGGATGAACCCGGCGGTCGAGGTGAGGGTGTCGGCGACCGCGCCGCGCAGACCGCCCAGGCTGAACAGCGGACTCGATCTCGACGGACCGCGATGTTCGACGCCCAGCACCTCGTCGGGAAGGGTGATCTCGTCGCTGATCGGGGTCACCTGCGCGGGCGCGCGTCCGAACCCATCGGTGTTGGGGTGTCCGAGCGTCGATCCCCGTTGCGCCGCCGCGCTTTTCGATCGTTCACGACCGACCTGCTGACTCGGATGGCGTCGGCGACCCGACTCCCGGACACCCCGGGCATCGGGACCCGTCGGCGATGTGTAGAGCTGAATGACTTTCGCGGTACGTGCATCTGTCGCTCCGCCACCTGCCAAAGTGCTCACCCCTAGCTGAGTCCTGGGTTCGAAATCCGGGCCGGGTCTGGGCTCGGGTTGCTGCCGGCACTCGGACCGCCGAGGCGAACGAGTCGCGGCGTAGGAGCGCTGGGCGCGATGTGGGTCTGGCGTCCAAGTCTAGAGGTTGCACCCACGTTGCGCATGCTCACGGCGACTTCGCCGCCATCATGACCCTGAATTTCACTGCAACTGGTGGGCGGCCGACACGACCCGTCGCTCGAACGATCTCCACGAATCGGACCCGATCACCGGCGTCACCCCGCTGCGTTCGATGAAGTCGTCCAACGTCTCCAGCGTCGTGTACCGCGGGACGAAGCCGAGTTCGGTCCGCATGCGGGTCGTGTCGAGCACCCGGCCGTAGGTGAGGAACTCCGTCTGCGACGACCGCAGCTTCGCCGACCGCAGGTCCTGGAACACCCCCGCGATCGGCGCCAGCAGACTGCTCGGAACAGGCAGTTCGAGGTGCCCGACCCGTCGGATCGCCTGCGTGAGCGTCACCACGCCCTCGCCCGAGATGTTGTAGGTGCCGACCTTCCCGGCGAGGGTGACGTGCTCCATCGCCGCAAGCGCATCCTCCTCGTGCAGGAACTGCAGGCGCGGCTGGAATCCGATCACCGTCGGCACGACCGGCAGGGAGAGGTACGAACTCATCCGGGTGGTGATGCGCGGACCCAACATGGCCTGCGGGCGGACGATGGTGATGTCGATGTCCTGACGGCGACGGCCGAGGCCGCGGACGTAACCCTCGACGTCGAGTAGATCTCGACCGTATCCCCGCTTCGGCTCCCGGGGAGCGCGCGTCTCCTCGGCGAAGTGCGACGGGTCGCGGCTGCCCGCGCCGTACACCATGGCGGTGGAACGCAGCACGAGACGCTTCACCGATGGTGTGCGCTGGCAGGCCGCGCACACCTGCATCGCCCCGACGAGGTTGAACTCCTTGATCGCAGCGGAGTGCGGGGCGGTGTCGGCGATCGACGTCGCGGCGTGGACCACCGTGTCCACGTCATAGGCGGCGAGCGCCTTCGCGATCGTGGGACGCCGGATGTCCACCCGAAGGAACTCCGCTCGCCCCATCCGGCGGAGGAGATCCTTGCGCGGCACCCGCGAGTCCACGGCGAGCACCTTCTCGATGTCCGGATTGGCCGCGAGACGGGCCACCAGGTAGCCGCCGAGGAAGGTCGACGCCCCGGTGACCAGGACCACCCTGGGGGGTGCGGAGGTGGATTCGGCCATGCCCCGAGGCTATCGCCAGTCGGGCGTTCCGGCGCACCGAGGAGGCCCGAGACGACAAAAGGACCCGCCGTAGCGGGTCCTGATGTCGAAGAAAAGCCTATTTACCGAGTTTGCGACGCTGCACCCGGGTCCGACGCAGCAACTTGCGGTGCTTCTTCTTCGACATGCGCTTGCGGCGCTTCTTGATCACTGAACCCATCGGGGCGCTTCCTCACGATTGACACTGATGTACTTGTTCGGCCCTGGTCAGCACTTCAGCCGGGTACGGCGCCGGGAGCGAAGCGACGAGCGGCGGTGCGTCACGTAGGGCTCACCGGCGCATCCAGGTACGCGACCACCGAGCCTACCGGGCGGCACGCCGGATCGGGAAATCGCGATGGCCGACGAGCGGCGGCCGGGGACGCCCACACGCAAAAGGCCCCGTGACCGGCGTGGGCCGGTCACGGAGACCTTTCGAAGAAACTGCTGTTCAGGCGTGGTGCGAGAGCCGGATCAGCCGGCGTCGAAGTACGACGTCTCCAGGTAGTCGTGAACCGCTTTCGCATGCACACGGAACGAGCGTCCGACCCGAACCGCGGGCAGTTCGCCGTTGTGGACGAGACGGTAGACGGTCATCTTCGAAACGCGCATCAACGATGCAACCTCGGCGACGGTGAGGAACTGCGACGCCGAAGCCGCGTTGCTCACTGCGCCTGTCCTGTCACCAGGAGTGTCTGCAGGTGCCATGAATCACTCATACCTCCGGTGCACGCGTCGCGGCCGCAGGCTTCCCCTCCTGCGGACATCAGACACGCACGTGCTTAAAGAAGCTTAGCGTGGCAGATGTGAAAAAAGCGACGTGAGAGACCGGTATTTCTGAGATTCCTGTGACTCGACCCCAACATGCTGGGGTTTGTCGGCCGTTCGACCACAATTCATGGGGTGTCGGTGACGGCGTGTCCCTGCGCCAAACCCTCGACTTCCACTCGACGTCCGCCGCGGGCGCTGGCGGCCGCGCAGGCACGAGTCGCTTGGTAGACCGCGTGCCGCAGACCGTTGGCCTCGAACTCCCGGATCGCCTCGGCGGTGGTGCCGCCGGGCGAGGTGACGGCCGCGCGGAGGTCGACCGCGGACAGCCCGGAATCGCTCAGCAGGATGCCCGCGCCACGAATGGTCTGCACCGCCATCTCCGAGGCCTGGGCACGGGTGAGCCCCAGGCCGACGCCGGCATCGATCATCGCCTCGGCGAGCAGGAAGACGTAGGCCGGACCAGAACCGGACACCGCGGTGACCGCGTCCATCTGCTTCTCCGGCACGACCGTCACCCGGCCGACCGTCTGCAGGATCTTGACCACCGCCTGCAGCTGTTCGTCGCCGACGTACCGGCCGGCCGAGACCGCCGACATGGCCTCGTTGACGAGCATCGGCGTGTTGGGCATGACCCGGATGACGGGCGACCCGGCCTGCAGGGCGCTCTCGTAGCGCGACAGCGGCAGGCCGGCCACGAGGGTCACGGTCACCCGCTCGGACTCCGCGTTGTCCTCCGCCGAGGCGAGGATGCGCAGGATCGAGTCGACGTCGTCGGGCTTGATCGCCAGGAACACATACTGCGCCGACTCGGCCGCGCTCTTGACGTCGGTGACCAGCACGCCATACTCCTCGGCGATCTCGGCGGCGCGGCTCTCCACCCGCTCGGCGACCACGAGGTCCTTGGTGGGGGTGCCTGCACCGATCAGACCGGCGAGCAGTGCCTCACCGATCTTGCCTCCGCCGATGATGGCGATGCGTTCGGACACGGATGTCTACCTTCCTGCGGGGATGAGGGCGAGCTGACGGGACTGTGCGACGACGGTCCCGGTCGAGTCCACCACGAGGTGGTCCTCCTCGAACATCCCGGGGCCGACCTCGGAACTCGTCGCGGCGAAACGCAGCCAGCCGGGCGCGGGATGGCGCCGGACGTAGGTGGTCAGCTGCACCGTGGGCGCCCACCCGAACAGCGCCAGGTTCATGACGACCGGGGGCGAGATGTCTCCGACCAGGACCGTGAAGTACTCGTCGGGTTCGACGCCCTTCGGCCGGATCCACCCACGGACGAGCGGCTCGCCGGTCTCGCCGCGGACGACGGGGAACGTCTCCGAGTCGAGGACCAGGTCGATGGCGGCGCCGAGGTGGTTGACCTCGGCGATGGGCGAACCGTCGAGCGGGATGCCGGTCGACGACGGTTCCACGGGCACGGAGTCGAGGACGGTGGGGCCGGAGTGGTGCGGGCGGCCGCTGTCGGGACGGGCCATCGTCACCGACGAGGACACCACGGTCCGGCCGAGTTGCACGGCGTCGACCGACAGGACCGTGACGGTGCGCCCGCGCTTGCGCACGCTGATCACCAGGTCGACGTCCGCGGCATCGGGAGCGGTGAGGTAGTCGCTGGAGATCGCCACCGGGATCATCGCGGCCGCCGACTCGGCGAGCCGGTCGCCGTCCGGCGTGAGCGCGGTCAGCGCGGTCCGGGCCGCCTTCGCGACCACCATCTGCAGCGTGCCGCCGTGCACCTTGGGGCCGATCGTGAACGTCTCGTCGATGTGCGCCCGCAGGGTGATCGAGTCCGGACCGTCACGGTCGACCTCGGTCAGCTCCTGCACCTGGGTGATCTTGCTGGTCATCGTCCCGCCTTCGTCGAGGAGACCCGTCCCCCGACGAATCAGCTGCTCAACTGGCCGGTGGGCTCGGGGTGCAGCTCCCGTTTGAGATGCCGCCGCGCAAAATCTAGCGAACGGGCCAGCAGCGCGCTGCGCTCGGGTTTGGTGCGCGCGCTCCCCGTGGTGACCTCGAGCACAACCGCCCCGGCGAAGTCGCTCGCCGCGATGCGCCGGCACACCTCGGCGCAGGGCTGCGCCCCGTCGCCGGGGATCAGGTGCTCGTCGGTGGCGGCACCGTTGCCGTCGGCGAGATGCAGGTGGCTGAGGCGCGAGCCCATCCGGTCGAGAAGAGCGAGGGCGTCGACGCCGGCGGTCGCGGTGTGCGAGAGATCGAGCGTGTAGTGCGCGTAGCCGTCATCGGTCGGATCGATCGACTTGCCGAACGCCGATGCCGCCAGACCGGGACCACCGCCGCGCTTGCTGAGTCGCCGGACCGAGGGCTCCCCTGCGCCGAACAGCCGGTCGGCCCGCATGGGAAACATGTTCTCCACGGCGACCGCGACCCCGCTGTCCGCCTCGAGTTCGTCGACGAGATCGTCGAAGGCGGCGACGTAGCCACGCTGCCACCGGAACGGCGGATGCACGACGACGGTCGACGCACCGAGATCCTCGGCCGCCTCCACCGCACGGGCCAGCTTCACCACCGGGTCGCGTCCCCACACCCGCTGGGTGATGAGCAGACACGGGGCGTGGATCGACAACACCGGAACCTGGTAGTGATCCGACAGGTATTCGACGCGCCGGATGTCCTGGCTCAGAGCGTCACCCCACACCATCAACTCGACGCCGTCGAAGCCCAGCTCGGCGGCGTAGGCGAAGGCCGCCTCGGTGTTCTGGGGATAGACCGACGCCGTCGACAGGCCGATCGGGATCTCGGCGGACGGACGCGGGAGGTCGGGTCTCATCCGGTCCGCCCGCTTCGCTCCGCTCCCGACGGGTTCATCGGTTCACACCGGCTCACGCGGCCAACAACACCAGCGGCCCGATGGTGACCAGCAGACCCACGCCGAGCGCGAGCAGCGTCGTCGGCAGGTCCTTGGTGCGCCGGACCACATGCGACAGCGTCACGATGCCGAAGATCACCAGGACCGCGAGCACCAGCGCGAAGTACGGATTCCAACGCCACAGTTCGGTGAAACCCCAGAACAGGCCGACACCGACCGCGAGGCCGACGATCGCCTGTCCGAACAACACCAGCCAGGCCTTCACCGGCGACTCCTCGGCGTCGTCGGTCGCCCGACCGTCCGGTGCCGGTGTGTCGACGGTGCCGGTCCGCTCGGCGGACTCCGCGTCCGCGGCCGAATGCACGACGTCCTGGCCGGCGTGCTCCGCCGTGGCGGCTGCCGAGTCGGGATCGGCGTCGTCATCGGAGGTCTCGTCGATGTCCGTGGTGTCGTGCAGGGCATCGAACTCCGCCTGGCCCCCGGGCTCGGCGGGACCCTCCGGCTCGCGCTCCTTCACCAGGTCGACCCGGCCCTCGTTGCCCTCGGAAGCGGACTCGATCGGTTCGATGGCCTCGGTCGGGTGGTCGTCGGTGGGGCGGTCGGCGGTCTGGAGACCCTCGGTCTCGTCAGAGCCGGTCCACCGACCGTCGGCCTCATGGGTCTCGGGGTGCGCCGCGGCGATCGCCGCCGTCGTCCCACCCGCGGTTGCGGCGGCGGCCGCGGTGGCTGCCCAGTCGTGTGTCGACTCGTTGCCGTCGGTGTGTGCGTCCGGGTGGTCGTCGGTGTGGCGTTCGGGGTCGTTCCGGTCCCGGTTCTTGCCGCCGAAGAGCTTGCGCGCGAACCCGACGACACCCGACGGCCCCGTCTTCTTCGACGCCCCGATCTTGCTGGCCGGGCCCCCGGACCGGCCCTTGCCCCCCGGCCCGTCGTTCCCGCTCTCCACGTCGGCGAAGTTGCGATAGGCGTCGAAGTCCATGACCTCGGAGAACCCGCCGTCGCCGCGCTCGCGGGGGCCGTCGGTGCCCGAGTCGACCTCGGTCAGGTCGTAGGTGACCACGTCGTCGGAGTCGACGACCGACAGATCCGACCCGTTCTCACCCACCACCGGGATGATGCCGGTGACGGCGTTCGCCGACTCCTGGTCGACGGGAGCGGAATCTCGCGGCGGCGTCTGCCCGAGGCGACGTGCCACCGCCTCGGAGCTGAAGTCGCGCGTCGACATCGGCGGGACGGCTCCCTGGCCGTAACCGGGCATCCCGCTGGCGGTGCGGTTACCCGGCCGTGCCTGGTGCTGCTGATCGGCGCGCGGCCGGTCGACGACGGGCTGATCGTCGGCCGGGCGGCGCGGGACCGGGTTCGTCGAACGCGGGAACGGCGCGGCGGCCGCGGCCGGACGGCTCCGCGGGGTCGTGTCCCGCTCCGGGGCACCGTTCTCCGCAGCAGTCTTCTGCGGAGCTGTCTTCTCCGGAGCTGCCTTCTCCGGGGCCGCCGTCTCCGCAGGCGCGGTGCTCGCTGGTGGGGCAGCCGGCTCGGGCCGGGTTGCGGGTTCGGGCCGGGCAGCCAGCTCGGGCCGGGCCGCGGGCGCCGCGGAACCCTCGCCCGCGTCGGCGACCTTCGGGATCTCGCCGGTCAGCTCGGACACCGAGAACGATCCGTCCCGGCCGGCGCGTCGGCGGCCGCGGCCGTCACGGGTACGTGCCGGCGAGTCCCCCTGGGACCCCTGCGAGCGGGCGAGAAGTTCCGACACCGAGATGGGTCGGGATTCGGGCTCCGAATCCTTCGGCATGTAGTGGCTCTCCGTCCTCGTTCTCGAACGTTTGGGTCCGGGTCTACCAGGGTGTCAGCCGACGCCCTCGCGAACGCCCTGCACCGGTGTCGGCTCCAGCGCGTCGGCCTGCTCCGCGTCGAGTCGGCGCAGGATCACACCTTCCCGGAGTGCCCACGGACAGATTTCCAGTGTATCGACTTGCAACGCGCGCATTGCCGCCTCGGCGACCAGCGCTCCGGCGACCAGCTGGCCCGCCCGGTCCGAGCTGACGCCCTCGAGTTCGGCGCGATCGGCCTTGGTCATGCGGGAGATGAAGGAGATGAGCTGACGAAGCCCGCTCGTCGTCAGTTCGCGGCGCACCCGCGGTCCGGCGCTCGACGGCGCCGCGCCGGTCAGCCGGGCCAGGCTCCGGAAGGTCTTCGACGTGCCGACGCACAGATCCGGCGCGCCGGGTGCGAGCAGCTGGGCCGCCGGAGCGCGGAGCTCGGCGTCGAGCCAGTCGCGCAGCACGCCGACCCGCCGCCGGTCCGGCGGATCGTCGGGCAGCCACTCGCGGGTGAGTCGTCCGGCCCCCAGCGGCAGTGACAGCGCGACGTCGGGTTCCTCGTCGACGCCGTTGGACATCTCCAGGGAGCCGCCGCCGATGTCGAGAGCGAGGATGCGGCCGGCGCTCCAACCACGCCAGCGACGCACCGCCAGCGACGTCAACCGGGCCTCGTCGCGCCCCGACAGGACGAGCACGCGCACCCCGGTCCGCTGCTCGATCTCGTCGAGCAGGTCGTCGGAGTTCGTCGCATCGCGCACGGCCGACGTCGCGAACGCCATCATCTGCTCACACCCGGACGTCCGGGCGATGTGGGTGAACTCGTCGATCGACTCGATGAGCTTGGCGACGGCGCGATCACTCATCCGGCCGTCGGCGTCTATCTGTTCGGCCAGGCGCAGGACCGCCTTGCTCGAACTCATCGGGGTGGGGTGACCGCCACGATGGGCGTCGACCACCAGGAGGTGGACTGTGTTGCTGCCCACGTCGAGGACTCCTAAGCGCACGGGTCAACGGTAGTGCAGCCGCCCGCACCGCCCGATCCCGGCTACCGTGTAAAGGTGACCGCCATTTCGCCGTCCGCGCCTCGCATCGATCCCGCGCCGGAGGTCGAACTCGACTTTCCGCGCGAATGGTACGAATTCGCCGATCCCGCCGACCCCGAGCACGTCATCCGGGCCGATCTCACCTGGCTGCTCTCGCACTGGACATGTGTGTTCGGCACACCCGCATGTCAGGGCATCCTCCCGGGCCGGGAGACCGACGGGTGCTGCAGTCACGGCGCGTATCTGTCCGACAAGGACGATCGCAAGACCCTCGCCCGCGGCGTCGCGATGCTGACGCCAGAGGACTGGCAGTTCTACAAGAAGGGCTCCGGCAAGGATCCGGTCGGCCCGAAGGGGTACCTCGAGGAGAGTGACCTCGATGACGAGCCCGCCCTGAAGACGCGACTCCACAAGGGCGCGTGCATCTTTCTGAACCGACCCGGGTTCGCCGGCGGTGTCGGGTGCGCGCTGCACTCGATGGCGCTGCGCAAGGGACTCGAACCGCTCACGGTCAAACCCGACGTGTGCTGGCAGCTGCCCATCCGTCGTGAGCAGGACTGGATCGATCGCCCCGACGGCACCCAGGTGCTCCAGACGACGATCACCGAATTCGACCGGCGTGGCTGGGGCGAGGGCGGCCACGATCTGAAGTGGTACTGCTCGGGTTCCCCCGACGCCCACATCGGGGCCAAGCAGGTGTGGGAGTCGTACGCACCCGAGCTCACCGCCCTGCTCGGCGAGGCCGCCTATGCGGCGCTGGCAGCGGCCTGCCGACGCCGGAACGGGCTGGGGCTCATCGCGATCCACCCGGCGACGCAGGCCGCGACCCAGCGCCGCGAGACCGACGTCAAGTACGAGCTGCAGCCCTCGGAGTAGTCCCCGGGGCGCCGCGGCCCGGCCGGCTCACGCCTCGAGCTTGTACCCGAGGCCGCGGACGGTGATGAGGTGCTTCGGATTCGCCGGGTCGGGCTCGATCTTCGAGCGCAGGCGCTTGACGTGCACGTCGAGCGTCTTGGTGTCGCCGACGTAGTCGACGCCCCACACCCGGTCGATGAGCTGACCCCGGGTCAGGACGCGGCCGGAGTTGCGCAGCAGATACTCGAGGAGGTCGAACTCCTTGAGCGGCAGAGTGATCGACGTTCCGTTGACCGACACGGTGTGTCGCTCGACGTCCATCCGGACCGGCCCGGCCTCCAGGATCCCGATCTCCAGACCGTCGTCGGGCACCTCCCCGCCGCGCCGCAGCACCGCGCGGATGCGGGCGATCAGCTCGCGCGCCGAATACGGCTTGGTCACATAGTCATCCGCGCCGAGTTCGAGGCCGACGACCTTGTCGATCTCACTGTCGCGCGCGGTCACCATGATCACCGGGACATTCGACCGGGTGCGCAGGGCCTTGCAGATCTCGGTTCCGGACATCCCGGGCAGCATGAGATCGAGGAGCACGATGTCGGGACTGACCCGATCGAAGGTCGACAACGCCTGCGCGCCATCGGTGATGACGCTGGCCTCGAAGCCCTCTTTGCGCAGCAGGAAGGCCAGCGGATCCGCCAGCGATTCCTCGTCCTCGACGATCAGAACGTGGGTCAACTCTTGTTTCCTTCGGTGGGTCGGGCAGATGGGTCGTCACCCTCCGCGGAGGGAAGTGCGCGGGGCGGCGCATCGGGATCCGACAGCGCCTGCTGGGCGGCCGGCGGCCAGCCGGCGTCGGACAGGTCCTCCGGAATGCACAGCGTGAAGGTCGAGCCGGTGCCGGGTTTGCTCCACAGGTTGATGGTCCCGCCGTGGTTGGCGGCCACATGCTTGACGATGGCCAGTCCGAGTCCGGTGCCGCCGGTCATCCGGGACCGGGCCTTGTCGACCCGGAAGAACCGCTCGAAGACCCGCTGCTGATCCTCCGGCTCGATCCCGATCCCCCGGTCGGTCACCGCGATGGCGACCATCGGCCGCCCGTCGATCTTGATCACGCGGCGGCTGATCGACACCACGGTGTCCGACGCCGAGTACGAGATGGCGTTCGAGATGAGGTTGTTCAGTGCGGTGAGCAGCAGCGGACGGTCGCCGCGGATGATGACGCCGATCGGACCGTCGGCGCGCAGTTCGATGGCCGCCGCCTCGGCGGCGAGCGTCGCCGCGGTCAGCGCGTCGTCGATGAGCGAGTCGACATCGATGCAGGTGAACTCCGGTGTGACGCCGTCCTGGAGTCGGGACAACGCCAGCAGCTCGCTCACCATGTTGCCCATGCGCTTGGTCTCGCCGACGACGCGGCGACCGAAGTGCTGCACCGAATCGGTGTCGTCGGCCGACTCGAGCAACGCCTCGGCGAGCAGCCCGATCGCGCCGACGGGGGTCTTGAGTTCGTGCGAGACGTTGGCGACGAAGTCGCGCCGGGTGGCCTCCACGCGTTTGTGTTCGGTGTCGTCGAGTCCGTACGCGACGACATAGCGTTCCTCGCCCTGCGCGACGATCCGCGCGTGACAACGCACGTGCTCGACACTGGGCCGGGGCGTCCGTCCGGTAGAGACGAAACCGAGACTCGACATCGGCGGGCTGAACTCGAAGCGCCGTTCGACGCCGGTGTCGAGCACTTCCTTCACGGCCTCCCACACCGGGTCGGCCAGCAGCATCTCGCGTACGAGCCCGAGTTCGACGGCCCGCTGGTTGTACAGCACGACGTCGCGGAACTCGTCGACCACGGCGATGGCGGTCTCGGTGTTACGCACGACCATGCTCAACAGACCGGCCTTGGTCATGCGGCCGTCGTCGGTGGTCGCCTGCACGTCGGAGTCACGGACCTCGGCCGAGGCCGGCACCTCACGGGGACCGAGGGTCGTCTCGGGAACGAAGTCGGCGGCGGTGGATGCGGAACGACGCGGGATGCGATCGAGGAACGCGAAACCTCGGGACCGGTCCCGGTCCCGGGTGCGTCGACCGATCACGACACCGAGGCAGAGCGCGAGTACGAACGCGATCGTCGCGGCGAAGATTGCGGCGGTCACAGGGGCAGCTTACGGCTCGACCAACACCGAACGCACATCTGACGAAGGTGTTCGACAGTTGTTCACGCGGAGTTGGCCGGAGTCCCTGCCGACGCGGCGGCGCGCTTCCCCGGTACCGGGGCGGCCGTGTCCGGACCGGTCATTGCGGAACCGGAACCGCCATGTCCGCGAACTCGGGGTGACGCTCGATGAAGCGCTGCACGTAGGAGCAGACCGGCACGACCTGCTTGCCGCCGCGCCGGATGTCCTCGAGGACCGCCTGGACCAGTTGGCCCGCATACCCGTGACCGCTGAACTGCTCGCGGATCACGGTGTGCGTGATGACCACCTGGTAGGGCTCGGAGACATAGTCGAGGTAGCCGACGATCTCGTCGTCGCCCTGGGAATCGGCGACGAGGATCGCCTCGTACCGCTCCCGGGCAGGTGAGTGCTCGATTCGCAGGGTGCCCATGTCCGCCATGCCGTCCAATGTAGCGCGCGCCACACCGTCGACGCCATGGCGAAACGTGTCACGTCTGGATGTCCGAACGGATCCCGCCGACTACTTCTGCCCCTGGGCGGCCACCGCGGCGGCACCCGCGGCGGCGGCCTCGGGGTCCAGGTAGGTACCACCCGGATTGAGCGGCTTCAGGTCGTCGTCGAGGTCGTATCGAAGCGGGTTGCCGGTGGGGATGTTCAGTCCGGCGATGTCGTCGTCGGAGATGCCGTCGAGGTGCTTGACGAGCGCGCGCAGCGAGTTGCCGTGTGCCGCGAGCAGCACGTTCTTCCCCGCCCGGACGTCGGCGACGATCGTCTCGAGGTAGTACGGGATGAACCGCTCGACGACGTCCTTGAGGCACTCGGTCAGCGGCACCTCGGGGAGATCGGCATACCGCGCGTCGCCCACCTGGCTGTATTCGGCATCGGGTTCGATCGCCGGCGGCGGGGTGTCGTAACTGCGGCGCCACAGCATGAACTGCTCGTCGCCGAACTTCTCCTTGGTCTCGGCCTTGTTCAGGCCCTGCAGCGCGCCGTAGTGACGTTCGTTGAGTCGCCAGTCGCGGATCACCGGGATCCAGAGCCGGTCGGCCCGGTCGAGGGCGATGTGCGCGGTCGTGATCGCGCGGCGCAGCAGCGACGTGTAGACGACGTCGGGCAGCAGGTCGTGCTCGACGAGGAGCTCGCCCCCGCGTTCGGCCTCGGCCCTGCCCTTGTCGGTGAGCGCCACATCGACCCAGCCGGTGAACTGGTTGGACGCATTCCATTCGCTCTCGCCGTGCCGCATCAGGATCAGGGTGCCGTTGCTCATGGCCGATAGTTTTCCACAGTCGGTGCGCACCCTCTCCTCACCGGCGCCGGAACCCCCGGCCGGACCCCGGCGCGCACCTGGTGACGACGAAATGGTAATGAACCGGTCGATTCGCCGCGCGAACGGCCATGGGCGGGTCTAGCGTTAGCGCATGACAGCCAGTACAGACGCCGGCGCGACCGGCCAGAATGCGGAGAAGCAGCCCGAGCTCAAACGCGTGTTGGGCTGGAAGCTGTTGTTGCTGTTCATCATCGGCGACATCCTGGGCACCGGCGTCTACGCACTCACCGGCCAGGTCGCCGGCGAGGTCGGGGGCGCGGCGTGGCTGCCGTTCCTGATCGCGTTCGCGGTGGCGACGCTGACGGCGTTCTCCTACCTGGAGCTGGTCACCAAATATCCCCAGGCCGCCGGCGCTGCCCTGTACGTGCACAAGGCTTTCGGCGTCCACTTCATCACCTTCATCGTGCTGTTCACCGTGATGTGTTCAGGTATCACCTCGGCGACCACCGCGTCCCGCGCGTTCGCGGTGAACATGCTGACCGGCATCAACGGCGGCGAGTCCCCGGATGCGACACACCCCGCGCTGCTGTTCATCGCGATCGGCTTCCTGCTGCTGGTCATGTTCATCAACTTCCGCGGCGTCGCCGAGGGCGTCGGGACCAACGTGGTGCTGACCCTCGTCGAGCTGACGGGCCTCCTGCTGGTCATCTTCATCGCCTTGTTCTTCGTGTTCGGCGGCAACGCCGATCACTGGGATGCGGTGGTGGTTTTCGAATCGCCGGAGGAGCGGAACATCCTCATCGCGGTATCGGCGGCGACGGCGCTGGCGTTCTTCGCACTGGTCGGATTCGAGGACTCGGTCAACATGGCCGAGGAGTGCAAGGAACCGACCAGGATCTTCCCCAAGGTCATGCTCAGTGGTCTGGGGATCACCGCGGTGGTGTACGTGCTCATCGCAATCCTCGCAGTCGCGATCGTGCCGGTGGGGGTGCTCGCCGAGAGCGAGACCCCGCTCGTGGACGTCGTGCAGACCGCCGCCCCGGACTTCCCGATGACCGAGCTGTTGCCGTGGATCTCGATGTTCGCAGTCGCTAACACGGCCCTGATCAACATGATGATGGCCAGCCGGCTGCTGTACGGGATGGCCAAGCAGGGTGTCCTGCCCCAGTTCCTGGCCTACGTCCATCCCGGACGCCGGACCCCGTTCGCCGCGATTGTGTTCACCACCGTCATCGCGCTCTGCCTACTGGTCTACGTCAGCGCCGATCCGAAGGGTTCCATCGTCGGACTGCTCGGCGGCACCACCGCACTGCTGCTCCTCGCGGTGTTCACCGTCGTCAACGTCTCCGTCCTGGTGCTGCGCAAGGATCACGTGGGACACAACCACTTCCGCACCTATACGCCGGTTGCGGTGCTCGGCGCCGTGACCTCCGGGGCGCTCACCCTCCCGTTTGCCCGCGCCGACAACCAGCAGTACGTGATCGCGGCCTGGCTACTCCTGCTCGGCGTCGTGCTGTGGGCGTTCACCTACTGGCATCAGAAGCGAACCGGCGCCGAAGCGGCCTCCTACGACGACATCCCGCCCCACGAGATTCCCTGACGCACAGACGAGTACGACGTTGTGCCCGGCTTCCGGGCACAACGTCATACGGATGTCAGACGCAGAGACTACTTGCGGAGGTCCTTGCGCAGGATCTTGCCCGAGGCCGACTTGGGGATCGTCTCGATGAACTCGACTGCCCGGACCTTCTTGTGCGGGGCCACCTTCGACGCCACGAACTCGATGACCTCGTCGGCGGTGATCTCCGCATCGGGCTGGCGCACCACGAAGGCCTTGGGGATCTCCTCGCCCGACTCCGCCTCGATCACGCCGATGACCGCGGCGTCGGCGATCTTGTCGTTGGTGAGCAGCAGTGCCTCGAGCTCGGCCGGCGGCACCTGGTAACCCTTGTACTTGATGAGCTCCTTGAGCCGGTCGACGATGTAGACGCATCCGGTCGGGTCGACCTGCGCCATGTCGCCGGTGTGCAGGTAGCCGTCGGCGTCGATGGTGTCGGCGGTCGCCTGATCGTTGTTGAGGTAGCCCAGCATCACGTTCGGCCCCTTGACCCACAGCTCGCCCGGCTCCGACAGTCCCTCGCTCGGCAGCTCGATCTCCGCACCCGATGCGGGGTCGACGATCTTGTTCTCCGAGTTGGGCACCGCCCACCCGGTCGAGGACAGCGGGGGGTCCTGCTGACCCAGCAGACCGGGGGTGTCGGCCGGGATGATGTGACTCACCGGCGACAGCTCGCTCATGCCGTAGCCCTGCAGCATGTGCAGGTCGAGGCGCTTGGCGACGGCCTGACCCAGCTCGTCGTCGAGCGGCGCCGCGCCCGACATCATCGTGTGCAGCGAGGACAGGTCGTAGTTGTCGATGATCGGGTGCTTGGCCAGCGCCACGGCCACCGGCGGAGCGATGTAGGCCATGGTGACCTTGTGGTTCTGGATGTTCTCGAGGAACTCGACGAGGTCGAAACGCGGCATCACGACCAGCGACGCCCGGTTGTAGAGCGCCGCGTTCAGCAGCACCGTCATGCCGTAGATGTGGAAGAACGGGAGCACCGCGATCACCACGTCGTCGGCGCCCATGCCCTGCAACGGTCGGATCTGCGCGACATTGGCGACCAGATTGCGATGCGAGAGCGCGACGCCCTTCGGATTCCCGGTGGTACCCGAGGAATACGGCAGGACCGCGACGTGCGTGGCCGGATCGAACGACACCTCCGGTGCGGCCAGTCCGGCGCCCAGGAGGTCCGCCGCGTTCGGGTGGCCGGAGGCGTCCTGGCCCTCGCCGTCGAGGACGATCAGGTCGGCATCCGCCAGCCCGACCTCGTCGGCGGCGGCCTTGGCCTGCTCCAGCATCGGCGAGATGGTCACCAGCATCTTGGCGCCGGAATCCCGCAGCTGCTTGGCGATCTCGGGTCCGGTGAAGAGTGCGTTGATCGTCGTCGCGGTGCCGCCGGCCCGCAGAATCCCGTGGAACACCGTCGCGA
This sequence comes from Gordonia sp. NPDC127522, assembly GCF_042672305.1. Lineage (NCBI taxonomy): Bacteria > Bacillati > Actinomycetota > Actinomycetes > Mycobacteriales > Gordoniaceae > Gordonia > Gordonia sp. NPDC127522. The sequence goes on along the minus strand of NZ_JBHXVK010000001.1, from coordinate 508,829 downwards.
ACGCCGGGATGTTGGGCGACAGGATGCCCACCACGTCGCCGACGCCGATACCCCGCGACGCCAACGCGCCCGCCGCCGCCTCGACCTGCGAGATCAGCTGCGCGTAGGTGGTCGTCGCCCCCGACTTCGGGTCCACCAGCGCGGTACGGGCGAGGTCCTCCTCGGCCACCGCGCCGAACAGGAACTCGAACACACTGACGTCCGGGATCTCGACGTCGGGGAACGGACTCGTGAAGCTCATGACACCTCCATTGGGGAATTTCTCGACCGCATCGTATCAACGCATGTTGACACGATGTGACGTGGACCTCTCTCGAGAGAGTCTACGATTCGTCCGATTCGGCGGTCGACGGATCCTCGGTCACGCTCTGCGCACCGTCGACGACCGATTCACCCGGTACGTAGCGGCCTTCGAGCGGCTTCCCCGCCTCCGGCAGGGACTCCTTGTCGATGAGGTGCTCGAAGGCGAGCAGGTTGCGCAGCGATTCGCCGCGCGACACCCGCCACGCCCACTCCCGCTGGATCGAGGTCAGGAACCCGAGTTCGAGCAGGGTGTTGAAATCCCCGTCCGCAGCCTCGAGGACCTGCCCCAGGACGCGGTCGACCTCGCCGGAACTCAACCCGTCGGCGGAGATCCGGCCCACGAGGTAGATGTCACCGGTGTTGTCGATGGTGTAGGCGACGCCGTACAGCCGGCGGTTGCGCTTCAACAGGTACTTGTACACGCCGGCGTGGTTCTCGTCGGGCCGGCGGCACACGAAGGCCTCCACCCGGACGCCGTGCTCGCTCGCCGTCAGCAGCACGGTGGTCTTGAGTTTGCGTTCGCCGGGCAACTCGACCACCACGTGGTCGACGTCGGCCCCGCCGCCGCTCTTGCGTGCGAAGGCGATCTCGTTCTCGCCCAGCGTCTTCTCCAGCAGGTCGACGACCTCGTTGCGACTCACGGCATCCTCTCGTCGGTGGTATCGGAAACCCCTTGCGCAGCGGGCGAATTCGGCACAGCGTCAGACGGTGACCCGGTTGCGCCGACGACGCCAGCGGCGTCGGAGACGAGCCGAGGCCGCGGCCGTCGCGGACACCTCGGGCGACGCCGGGCGCTGGTGCGCGGCGAACGACCGCATCGCCCGGCCGTAACTCTCGAGGAGCTGATCGACCGTGTGTTCCCAGGAGAACTGCTCGGCATGGGCGCGGGCGTGCTGTCCGAGCTCGACGAGTCGATCGGGTTGCGCGAGAAGCTTTTCCAGCGCATTCGTCCAGTCCCCGACCCGATGCCCGTTGACCAGTACACCGGTCCGGCCGTCGTCGACCGCCACCCCGAGGCCACCCACATTCGCGGCGATGACGGGCGTCCCGCAGGCCTGCGCCTCGATCGCGACCAGTCCGAAACTCTCCGAATGACTGGGCACGGCAACCACATCCGACGCCCGGTAGACCTGCACCAGACGGTTCGCCGGCTGGGGCGGCAGGAAGGTGACCGAATCGGCGATCCCGAGTTCGGCGACCTGATCCATCAGCGCGGTGGGCCGTTGCAGCCCCGATCCCGACGGCCCGCCGACGATGAGCACCCGCAGCCTCCGCCCGGTCGCGGCGGACTCGCCGATGAGCGGCGCGACCGCGGCGACGAGGAGGTCCGGGGCCTTCAACGGTTGGATGCGCCCGACGAACGTCACGATCATCTCGTCGGGGTCGAGGCCGAGCTCCGCGCGGGCGACAGCGGCGGAACCCGGTGTGTAACAGTCGAGATCGGCACCCGGGGTCACCACGTCGATACGGTCGGCGGCGGCACCGTACATCGAGAGCAGTTCGGTCGCCTCGGTCTGGGTGTTGGCGACCAGGCGATCGGCCTCCCCGACCACCTGCTGCTCCCCGATGACCCGCAGCTGCGGCTCGGCGGTGTCGCCGTCGGCCAGCGATGCGTTCTTGACCGCGGCCAGGGTATGCGCGGTGTGCACCAGGGGGACGCCCCACCGGTCGCGGGCGAGCCACCCCACCTGGCCGGAGAGCCAGTAGTGCGAGTGGATGACGTCGTAGTGACCGGGCGCCTGCGCGGCCTCGGCACGCAGGACCCCGGCCGTGAACGCGCACAGCTGGGCGGGCAGGTCGCGCTTGTCGAGGCCCTCGAACGGGCCGGCGACGACGTTGCGCACCGTCACCCCCGGCGCCGCGGCGACCGACGCCGGGTCGGCCGACGACGTCGCGCGGGTGAAGATCTCGACCTCGACTCCCCGACGGGCCAGCCGCGTCGCGGTCTGCCAGACGTAGACGTTCATCCCGCCGGCGTCGCCGGTGCCCGGTTGCGCCAGCGGCGAGGTGTGCACGGAGATCAGCGCGACACGCCGCGGCGACGGGCTCGAGGTCATGGTCTCCACCATAGAGAAACGCCGTGTCGGGCGAGGAGTCCCCCGGCCTGCGGACACCCTGCACGCCCGTCGCCGCGATCACCTAGACTGCTTTCGGTAACGATTGTCATTTGCGTGAAGGTTGTCGATGAAGAAATCCCTGCTGGCCACGGCCGGTGTGCTGTCCGCCGCCGCCCTGGTGTTGTCCGCCTGCTCCAGCGACTCCGGCGGGACCGACGGCCCCCCGACCGTGGTCGCGTCCACGAACGTCTGGGGTTCGGTGGCGGCCGCGGTCGCCGGCGACAACGCCGAGGTGACCGCGCTGTACACCAACGCCGACGGTGATCCGCACGAGTTCGAGCCCTCGGCGGCGGACACCGCGACGATCGCCGACGCCGACATCCTCGTCTTCAACGGCGGCCACTACGACTCCTACATGGAGGAGGCGGCGGCCAACTCGGACGCGACGGCGGTCGACGCCTACGCCCTGCTCGGCAGCGACGAGCATGCCGACGAGGCCGGTGGCGAGCACGCCGACCACGGCGACGAGCACGCGTCCGGCGATCACTCCGACGGGGCCCACGACCACGCGCACGGCGACCAGAACGAGCACGTCTTCTACGACCTCCCCGTCGTCGCCCAGGTGGCCGACAAGGTCGCCGACGCGCTGGCCGAGAAGGATCCGGGCAACGCGGAGTCCTACCGCGCCAACGCCGAGACCTTCACCACCGGCATCGACGGTCTGCGTGCCAAGCTGACCACGATTCGCGAACAGCACGCCGACACCGAGGTCGCCCAGACCGAGCCGCTCGCGGGCTACATGCTGACCGAGGCCGGGCTCGTCGACATCGCGCCGGCCGGTTTCACCCAGGCCGTCGAGGAGGGCCAGTCACCCGCGGCCGCCGACCGTGCGGCACTGCAGGACATCCTGGCCGACCGGCGGGCGAAGGTGCTGATCTACAACACCCAGGCCGTGGACCCGGTGACACAGGCCATGCTCGACGTCGCGCGCTCCGCGGGCGTCCCGGTCGTGGAGTTCACCGAGACCCTGCCCGACGGCGTCACCGACTACGTCGTGTGGCAGGGCGCCCAGATCGACGCCCTGACCGCGGCGCTGGGTTCCGGCTCCAATTGACCGGGGCAGGCGACTCGACCGGGGCAGGCAGGGGCAGGCCGGTCGTGGAGTTCACCGGCGCCCGGCTCGCGTTCGGCGACCGGGTTCTCTGGGACGACCTCGACCTGACGATCGAACCCGGTGAGTTCGTCGCGGTCCTCGGGCCCAACGGCTCCGGCAAGACGTCGTTCCTGCGGGTTCTGTTGCACCAGTACGCGCTCGACCACGGCACCGTGACCACCACCGACGCGGTGGGCTACATCCCCCAGCAGCACGCCGAGGACGACGCCGACCCGATGGCCATCCGCGGCCGGGACCTCGTCGGGTTCGGTGTCGACGGCGGCCGCTGGGGTGTCGGACTCCGGGGCCGGGCACGACGCCGCGCACTCGTCGACACCGCGCTCGGTTCGGTGGACGCCCTGCCGTACGCCGACGCCCCGCTGGGCGTCCTGTCCGGCGGCGAGCAGCAACGGCTACGCGTCGCCCAGGCGGTGGTGAGCGATCCCGCGCTGCTGCTCTGCGACGAGCCGCTCGCCAGTCTCGATCCGACCAACCAGCAGGTGGTCGTGGACCTCATCGATCGCCGACGCCGGGACGCCGGGACCGCCGTCGTGTTCGTGACCCACGAGATCAACCCGATCCTCCCCTATGTCGACCGCGTCCTGTACCTCGTCGACGGCCGGTTCCGCATCGGCGAGCCGCATGAGGTGATGACGACGGAGACGCTGAGCGAGCTGTACGGCAGCGACGTCGAGGTGTTGCGCGTCAACGGCCGTCTGGTCGTGATCGGTGGCGAGGACGCCCACCACTGCGCCGCCGACGGCGAACCGGGTGTCGCGAGGCGAGGCGGTCCGGCGTGAGCGTCACCCACCTCTCCGTCGACCGCTCGCTGAGCGACCTCTGGGATTTCTCCACCACCATCGACCTGCTGGGTTACGACTTCATGCAGCAGGCACTGCTCGCGATGGTGCTGCTCGGTCTCCTGGGCGGCCTGCTGGGCCCGCTCATCGTCGCCCGGCAGATGTCCTTCGCGGTGCACGGCGCCAGCGAACTGTCGGTGACCGGTGCCGCGGCGGCCCTGCTGATCGGGTTCAGCGTGAACCTCGGCGGCGTCATCGGCGCGGTCATCGCCGCGGCCGTGTTCGGCTTCCTCGGCAACAAGGCGCGGGAGCGCGATTCGGTGATCGGCGTCGTGATGGCGTTCGGCCTCGGCATCGGCGTCCTCTTCCTGGCCTTGTACGGCCGGATCGGGACCGGCTTCGCGTTGCTGACCGGTCAGGTCGTGAGCGTGGGCATCAACGGCCTGGTCGCGATCGCCATCACCACGGGCATCGTGGTCGTCGCGCTGGCCGTCATCTACCGGCCACTGCTGTTCGCCTCCACCGATCCCCGCGTCGCGCAGGCGCGGGGGGTACCCATCCGGACCCTGTCGGTGGTGTTCGCGATCATCATGGGCCTGGCGGCCGCGCAGGGCGTGCAGATCATCGGCGCGCTGCTGGTGATGTCGCTGATGATCACCCCGGGCGCCGCCGCCGCCCGCGTCACGTCGAATCCGACGCGCACGCTGGTGCTGTCGGTCGTGTTCGCCGAGGTCGCGGCGGTCGGCGGGCTGCTGATGTCGCTCGCTCCCAAGCTGCCCGTGTCGGTCTTCGTCACGATCATCTCGTTCGCGATCTACGTCGTGTGCCGGATCATCGGCAACCGCCGCGTCCATCGCACGCGCTGATCCGACAGAACACAACCACCGCTTCCTAATCCGAGAGACGACCTGCCTCCTGCTCCCTGAGGAGCGCCCGGAGCTTGCGGAGGGCGCGGCCAACCACCGCTCCCTGAGGAGCGCCCGGAGCTTGCGGAGGGCGCGGCCAACCACCGCTCCCTGAGGAGCGCCCGGAGCTTGCGGAGGGCGCGTCACGAAGGGTCTTCGCAACCCCGACTCACCAAGACCCTTCGTGACGCTCGCAAGCTCGCTCCTCAGGGAGCAGGGAGGCCGCTTCGCTCGCACCGCAGTACCTTTCATTCCTCGGCGAAGCCGGGGTTGCAGCCGGCGCCGACCATGTCCTCCTCGGCGACGACCGGCCGGCCGGGTTCGAGGTTCCAGCTGGGCTTCTCGGGTTCGACGATGCGGGCGAACCGCCAGTGGCAATCGAACTGGGCCTGCATCCCGGGGGTGTCGGCGGTGGGGTCGAGAGCGACGACCTCCGCCCACGCGGCGGCCATCGCGCCGGGGTCGGTGGTGTAGCGCCCGGAATTCGTGGGGAACACCGAGAGGCTCGGACCGACCGCGGTGTCGGTCCACTCGGTCCGCTCGATGTACGGCGGGCGGTGGACGATCGTCGGCGCGCTCTCGGTGGGCGAATACGGGCCCGATGAATACGGGGTGGGCGACGGGCTCGTCGTGCTCGAGCCGATCGTGGTCGGACCCGGTGCTGCGGCGGGGTCGACCTTGTCTGTCCCGCACGCGGACAGGACCGCGGCGACGGCCAGCGCGCCGGCCGCGGCGCGCCACCGCCTCCGGCCTCCGTCGGCCACTCCCACACCCGCCCCGCGCAACCCCGTCGACATACCGACACCCTAGGTGACGGGTAACCTGCACCTTGTGGTCCGCCGGCGCACGCACAAGCGGGCGGTCGGGTTGTTCGTCACCGCGATCGCCGTCGTCGTGCTGTGCCTCGCGGGGTGTGCGCGCACCCCCGATCCGGGACCTCCCCAGATCACCCAGTCGCATCGCGCCTCGACCACTCCCACCGGTCTGGTGCTCGACGGAAAACCCTGGTGGCCCGCGGGTTTCAACGCGTACCAGCTCAGCACCGACTGGTCGGTCAACCGAGGCTGCGGCGCCCAGGTCGAAGCCGACGAGTACTTCGACAGACTCCCGCCCCGCGCGCTGACCCGCTTCAACCTGTACTCGGTCTTCGCCGTCGACAAGCGCAGCGGGCTCATCGATTTCGGGCCGATCGACCGGGTCTTCCAGGCCGCGGCCCGGCATCATCAGATGGTCCTGCCGGTCCTCACCGGAGGCTCGGGCGACTGTGAGGACGAGCGGTTCAAGGAGCGCGACTTCTACGTCGACGGTTGGCAGAGCGAGGAGATCGTCGGCGGGCTGACGTACGCGGAGTGGGTCGAGATCGCGGTGACCCGCTGGCACGACGAGCCGTCGATCGCCGGCTGGGAACTCGTCGGGGAGCCCGAGGCGAGCGAATGCGGTCCGGCCTCGTGCGACTGGGAGGCGCGAACGTGTCCCGACGATGCCACGGCCGTGTTGCGCTCGTTCTTCGACCGCGCCGGCGCCCATCTCCGGGCCTACGACGCCGACCGGCCGATCTTCTCGGGAGTGGTGGGGGGCGACCAGTGCGGCCTGGCGGGCGCGGGTTATGCCGAGGTCCTGGGCTCGGCCGGCGTGGACGTGCTCGACTTCCACGACTACCGCTCCGATGTCGATCCCGAATCGGGGCCCGCGGGCAGCAATCTGCGCGCACGACTGGCGCAGGCTCGCGAGCTCGGAAAACCGCTGGTGGTCAACGAGATCGGGATACACGCCGGCTCATGTGGCTCGATCGCGAACCGGGCCGAACAGTTCGAGACCATCATCGCGCGCCACCGCGACGCCGGGGTCGCCGGCGCGCTGCTGTGGTCCTTTGTCCCGGACCCGCGCGGCGCGCAGTGCACGTACGACATCGGGTTGCAAGACCCGGCCTGGAATGTGGTGCGCGAGTACGCCTCCTGACCCGCCCGCGGCGACTTACGGAGTCACACCAGCTGATACAGCCGCCAGTCCGGCAGATCCGCGCCCTGGTTGCGCGCCTCGAGGACGAGAACCCCGATCTGGGCGCCGTTCTCGTAGATGGTCGGATACCGCTGGTTGACCGCGTCGGAGAGTCCCCGACCTTCCGGTGGGACGGTGAGGAAGTAGCGCACACCGCCGCCGACCGGGTCGTTGAGCAGCTGCGCGAAGTCGCGATCCGACGGGATGACGAACTGGCGCGGCCGCTCGGACTGGACCACCACCGCGAAGCCGTACACGGTGTCGCACAACACCGCGCCGTCGGGCAGGTCCAGACCGTCGAGATACTGCGCCAGCGCCCGCTCGGTGGAGAACGACCGCACGATGCGCTGCTCGCCGAGGTACTTCTGGTCCACCGAGTCCGGGCGCGGATCGACCACCGATCCGAGCGCGAACTCCTGCGGCGCGTACTTGGGTGACGTCATCCCGGCGGCGGTGACCGGGATCGCGGTGGCGACCACGACGATCACGATCGTCGCGGCGATCTTGTTACTCCAACGCGAGGCATAGGGGCGGGGCGGCAGAATGTCCGAATGCCTGCCCTCGCGACGCATCGGAACCTGCTGCCGCAGGGGCACAGACAACAGGGCGATGACCGCGGCGAGCAGGACCACGGTCATGTAGAACCGGAGAAAGCCGAACGTCGAACCGCGTGAGTAACCGAAGACCTGAAACGCCAGCACGGCCACGATCAGCAGTGCGGGCAACATCGCCGCAAGCCGATGACGTCGGGCACGGACCCCGATGACTCCGAGAATGAGTATCGGAAGCAGTGGTGCGAGGAGGAAGATCTCGGTGAAGGAGAACCCGATCGCATCCCCGGTCGTCGACGACCCGCTACCACCGGATTGGGCGATGATCGCGGCGTTCCCGTACTCAGAGGTGAACTGCGCGAACGCGTCACCGGTGATGAGCCAGCCCGCCGCGGCCCAGGCGAGAAAGGCCAGGGCGCTGGGCGCCACCACCAGGGTGATGTCGAGGAGCGTGCGCGACACCCGTTTTCGGCGGTCGCGACGTGTGTAGGTCACCCATCCGACGACGAAGGCCGCGGCCAGTGCGGCGGCACCGCCGTCGTAGCGGGTGAGATAGGACAGGCCGAGCGCGATCCCGGCCACCACGAGCTCGTGGACGTCGTCTGAGGAGACCCACCGGATCAGACGACGGGTGGCCCAGGCCAAGAAGAAGAGGTACGGCGCCTCGCTCATCCCGTTCGCGGCATAGAGGACGATCATCGGATTGATCGCGTAGAAGATCGTGAAAGTGCCTGCCACGAGCGGACGCAGGCCCTGGTCGCGCGCGATCCCCGACGCCTGCACCACCGATCCGGCCATGAACGCCGACGACATGATCACCGCCGAGAGCGCCTGCGTCGTCATCTCCGGGATCCACGGGGTGAGCGCGGTCAGCGGCAGCTGGACGATGGCGGTCAGCGGAGTGAAGATGAACCCGATCGCCGCGAGATGCGGTGTCCGACTGAACAGCACGCTCTGTGCCGACTGCACCCTCGAGAGCGCGTCGCCGAAGAACAGCTGCACCTCGCTGACGAGGTAGACCCCGATGACGAGGTACGGGATCCACGTCGCGAGGAAGATCAGCACCGAGGCCGGGACACGGCGGGTCACGTCGGCTCCTGCCCGTCGGGATCGGTGTCCGGTGAACTGCTCGTCGACAGACCGTGAAAGGTCTTCTCCCAGTACGACGGATTGACCAGGATCTGCCACATGCCCTTGATGGCGGCAACACTCATCATCAGCCAGTACAGCGGGATCAGGAGCGCCGAGCCGAGCAGTTCGCTGCGATCGTCCTCGCGGATCGCGATGAGGTTCATGTACAGCGCCGCCCCGTTGCCCAACAGCAGCGAGATCAACGACAGGTAGTAGATGGGTCCGGGGAACAGCTCGGCGACGACCGGTGGCTGTCCGCCGATCCACAGCGCCAGGATCAGCCAGAACACCATGTTCAGGCAGGCGATCACCGGGGTCCCGGCGATCAGCAGCGTGAAGCGCACGAACGCGACGGGCCCGAGGATGTGCCAGAGCTTGACCGGGTGCCGCATGTGGACGAGCCACGTCTGCATGTAGCCCTTGTACCAACGGGAGCGCTGGCGGACCCAGTTGATGGCATCGACATTCGCTTCCTCCATCGTGACCGAGTCCAGCACCAGGGTGCGGTATCCGTGGTCGGCGATGCGGACCCCGAGGTCGGCGTCCTCGGTCACGTTGTAGGGGTCCCAGGCGCCGATCGTGTCGAGGACATCGCGCCGGAAGTGATTCGACGTGCCGCCCAACGGTATCGGCGCGCGACTGACCATCATGCCAGGCAGCAGGAAGCCGAACCAGATGCCGTAGTCGGCCGTGAACCACTCGGTCAGCATGTTGTCGCGTACGTTGTGGAAGCTGAGCTTGCCCTGCACGCAGACCACCGAGTCGTCGCCGGAGTTGTTCAGCACGTACACCGCCCGACGCAGCTGCAACGGGTCGGGTTTGTCCTCGGCGTCGAAGATGGTGACGATGTCGCCGGTGGCGAAGTGCATGCCGTAGTTGCAGGCCTTCGGTTTGGTCCGCGGCTGTGCCGGGGGTGTCAGGACGACCGTGACGATCCCGTTCTCCTCCACCCCGCGCGCCGCCTCGATCGTCGGCTCGTCGTCCTCTTCCAGCAGCAGCAGGACCTGGAGCTTGTCCCGTGGGTACTCGATCGTCTCCATCGCGGCCACCAGTTGACCCACCACCTCCGGCTCGCCGTAGGCCGGGACGAACACGGTGTAGGCGGGCAGCTCGTCGTCGGGGATGGACCGGGCGTCCTCGTCGGAGACGCGGATGGCACCGTTGACCAGCCCCCGCCGGAAGATCACCAGGCGGTCGGCGAGGGTCACCACGTATCCCATCGTGGCGATCGAGACCAGGGTCGCGCAGGTCCCGACCGGCTCGATCGCCATCGCGACGGCGATGATGCCGAGCAGCGCGAACCCGATGATCTTCTGAATCCGGCTGAAGGCCACCGAGGCCGACATGTCTTCGTCGGCGTTGCGAAGACGGTTCACGGCGTCTTCGAGGGCCTGCGCGCGGTAGTCCGGGTCGGCGAGCAGTTCGGCCACCGGACGCGTCGGTCTCGTACTGCGCGCGACCCCCGGCTTGTCGGCGGCTGCGGCGTGCCCGGGACCGGCCTCGTCGATGCTCATGCACCCGCCCCCCGAGCGGCCCCGAGCTGGACCCGGATGAGCTCCCCGGCCAGGCCGATGAGCAGGGCCTCGTCCTTGAGTTGCGGGTCGGTGTCCAGCAGGACCGAGTTGCCCCGCAACAGGATCGTCATCAGCGAGTTCATGTTCGCCAGGATCGTGATGCGCGGCTCCGGGAAGTATGCCTCGGGCTCGTGGTTGTCGACTGCCCACAGCATGACCTGCTGGGTGCGGTTGCCGTTGTTCCACCGCCAGGACAACACCGTGTAGGTGAGGTAGCGCTCGTCGTCGACGACACTCCACACCCGACCCCGGACCCCGTTCGACAGTTCCACCTCGATCGGAAGGCTCGTGCGTTCGCTGGACAGGTCGTAGCGGAAGATGTCCGGGTAGACGTCGAGGACGAGTGGCCGCCTGCTGTCGACGCTGTCGACGACCACCCGCCGGGGACGCGCGAACTTGTCGTAGGCCCGGTTGCCGCGGGTCTGCACCAGGACCTGGCGGATCAGCACGGACCCCGGCCCGTAGAGGCGTGACACCCACCCATAGACACCCAGGGACTCCTGCCGCCAGCCGACCGGGACCACGAGCGGCTCACCGATACCGAGCTGCGGATAACGATTGCTCTGATAGTTGCTACCCACCGGCGGGGTGGGGCACAGCGCCAGCAGGACCGCCACGAGCAGCACCACCAGACCCGGCCGGCCCACGAACGGGACTTTCGGCGGACTGATCTGGCCGGCCTCGGGCGGTGACCACCTGCGCCCCCCGCGTCGCCGATAGTCGGACAGCATGTAGGCCGACGTCGCGATGGCCGCGATCAGGCCCGGACAGGGCACGACGATGTTCCGGGGCGCGCCGAGCGCGTCGAACACGAACAACGCGACCAGGCCCACCGCACCGGCCAGCAGCGCCGCGAGCAGCTTCCGCCGCCACGTCCGACCCACTGCGATCGCAGTCGCGGCGACGGCCATCAGCACCACCACGAACCCGGCGGCGAGCGACGTCCCACCCATGATCAGCACGACGGCGCGGACCGGCGGCGGGAAGATGAGCACCAACAGCAGCCACACCCACCGGTAGCGGGCCGCCGGACGCAGCCCGAAGAGCAGAACCGCCGCGCCGAAGACGAACAACCACAGGGCGAGCAGATCCATGTGGGTGGTGAGGTATGCACGCGCATAGCGCGGGTTGACCAGGTACTTCATCGCCAGCGCGAGGATCAGCACCACGATGCCGACGATGACGTCGGTCTGCCGGTCGTAGATCGGCAGTTCGTCGACGGTGCGCCACGAGACCCCGATGACGGCGATCAGCGCGAGGACGACCAGCACCGGGACGTAGAGGATGAGCGTCTGCGCCATCAACTCGTCGACGATCGCGACGATGGTGTTCCAGAACCCCAGGGCCGTGCACCCGATCAGGAACAGCCAACGGGCCGCCACCAGCCACTCCGGGTGATCGACGAACGCGGGGTGCGGCGTCTCGGGCTTGCGGCGGGTGACGACGCCGACGAGCGTGGCGACCGCACTCGTTGTACCGGCCGGCCCCGGATCCGGGGTGGACGGTTCCGGGTTCTGGGCCGTGGTCGTCGCGGGAGCCTCGGGCACGCCGGTCAGCTCTCGGCGGTCCGCTGCCGTCGACGGCGCAAGATGAGCGTTGCCGCGACGGCCGCCACCACCACGATGCCGACCCCGACGACCGCGAACGCCACCCATGAGGTGTCGCCGGTCGACGATTCCGGCTGCTGCACATCGTCATCGATCACGAGCACCGGCTCCTGGCCGGACACCTGCAACAAGGCGTCGCCGTTCAGCGACGGCCAGCGATCGGGATCGGCGGCCAGCCAGTCGAGCAGGGCGTCGAGATCGGCGGCGTCGTTCGTCGAGGTCGCGACCAACACCGACCGGCCGGCATCACGGGCCACCTGCAGCGAACCGAAGCGCACGGTCGGCGACAGCAGCACCTCGGCACGCCGGCCGTCCGGATTGAGCACCGAGACCGTGCCGCCGTCGGCGGTCACCGGGAGCGACAGCTCGGGCAATCCCTGGCCGTCCGCGGCGATGACGACCGCGGGGGCCGAGGCCGACATGGCGTCGTCGAGCGGTACGACGTCGACTCCGAGACGCACCGCCGACAGTCGCTGCAGGCCCGACATCAGTGCCACCGCGCGGGCGACGTCGGCGACGTCACCGCGGGTCCAGGCCAACGAGTTCCGCGGCATCAACGCCTGCGGCAACGATGCGAACCCCGATGGTGTCGGCGGGTCGGCGACCTCGGATCGCACCTCACCGGACGAGTCCAGACTCAGCGAACTCCGCACTCCGGCGCCGCACTGCTCGCCGACGTCGCCGTGGTTGTAGGTGACGGTGACCTCGGTGAAACGCGTCAGCAGGTCGGCGGGGATGTCGACCCAGGAGTTGTAGCTGCCGGAGGAGTCGGCGGGCCAGGAGGCGATGACCCGGTCCCCGACGGACACCGCGATCTGGCCGCCCATCGGGGTGTAGGTGCCCTTCAGCTGGATTCGCACGTTCTGAGACGGCCGTCCCAGGCGCGTCTGGTCGACCCCGAACGAGATGGTCGGCCAGCCGGTCGCCGAGACGCGCTGATCCCCCACGCCCAGTTCGGCGAGCGTGGTGACCTCCGGCGCGAGTTGCGGTGCGGCGAAGGGCGGTCCGGCCACGGCCGCGGAGCTGACGGCGATCGACGAGAGATCGGAGGTGAGGAACTCGACCTGGGTCTCCAGGTCGTCCTCGCTGCCGCCGATGCGCAGCACCGGCCAGCCCGCACCCGGCCCCAGGCTGAGTCCGTCGGGCAGAGCCGAGTTGATGACGATCTGCCGCTCGAGCGGTTCGATCTCCTCGTCGGGTGCGGCATCGCCGCGCGGCAGCGAGTCCGTCTCGATCTCCACTGTCGCCGCACCGTAATTCGCGATCACGGCGGTCGCGAGCGACACGGCCGCAGCGCCCTCGGCGGGCCGTACGTCGTCGGGGACGAAGATGGTCAGCTTGCGCAGGACCGGCGGCAGGAACTCGGCGACGCTGTTCGGCGCGGCTTCCCGGCCACCGTATGTGACGGTCGCGTTCTGGATGCGCAACCCCGAATCGGGGTCGAACAGACACGATCCGGCCGTGCGCAGATAGGTCCGCAGGACGATGTCGGCGGCGTTGCGTTCGACCCGCACGCCGCGTAGCGACAGCGAGATCGGCGAATTCACAGCCGGATTGATCGGCGTCCGCGAGATCAGCCGGCCTTCCTGCAGGACGTCGATGTTGCCGCCGGTGACGAACGCGGGATACTGCGTGACGCCGCGCAATTCGGTGGGGGCGAGATCCGGCGGTACCGCGAGGGATAGACTCACCTCGCCCTGCTGTCCCGGGAACGCGATGGTCGGCGACGAACCGAGATCGCGAAGGTTCAGCGGCGCAGGCGGATCCCCCGGCGCCGCCTGTGCGGCCGGTGTCGACGGCGCCCCGATCGAGGCGATGCCGGCCAACAGCAGGCCCACCAGCAACAACGCCGGCCCTCGGCTACGTCGACAACGCGACTCGCCGCGGGTTTTCCAGGACACGTGCATTCGCCACCCTTCGAGTGACCCCCGTCCCGACCCTTGATCGCCCCGAAGAGAACCTATCCCACGACACGGCTCGGCACATATTTTCACGCGATCAGACCGGTGGGCCGGCGGGTGCGGTTCATCCGTGCCATCTCGATTCGCCAACGATGCCCCGAATCTGCACCTGACTCTGCGACCATGTCCTGCAGGTCGACACGTCCGGCGAGATTCGAGGGAGCGCGATGCGACAGGTTCACGCCGGCGAGCGCGTCGACGGCGGCGTCTACGTGGACATCGCCGACGCGACGATCTGGCACTTCACCGCCGGCGAGTCATTCGGCCCGCCGATGGTCCTGCTCCACGGGCTGTTCGCGTCGGCGTCGACGTGGGGAACGCAGATCCCCGCCTTCCTCGACGCCGGTCAGCAGGTGTTCGTACCCGAACGGCCCGGTCACGGTCACAGCCCCGACCTCCCCGGCGAGTTCCACCTCGACCGGATCGTGGAACGCACGATCGTCTATCTCGAGACCGTCGTGCGCCGGCCGGCCAATCTGGTGGGATGGGCCGACGGCGGCACCGTCGCCCTGCTCGTCGCCCGGGACCGCCCGGACCTCGTCCATCGGCTGGTGTTCGTCGGTGGATACCTGAACCGTGCCGGTCGGATGGCCGACGAGTTCATCTCCCGGGTGTCCCGCCGCGACCCGGTGACGATGGACTACCTGCGCATCTACTACGACACCACGTCACCGGACGGGCCCGGGCATTTCGAGACGGTCTTCGACAAGGCGGTCCGGATGCTCGCCGCCGAACCGGAGTGCGAGGTCACCGAATTCACCGGCGTCGAGGTACCGACGCTCGTGGTGGTCGGCGATCGCGGGCTCGTCCGTCTCGAGCACGCGCTCGAGCTGTCGCGGACGCTGCCGGCTGCCCGGCTGGCCGTGATCCCGGGCACCCACATCCTGCCGGTCGAATCGCCCGAGCTGTTCAACCCGCTCGTCCTGTCGTTCCTGGCCGCCGACCCCCCGTCGGTCTGGGAGTTCGGCTGACCCGCTCCCCCATCCGAAAGCACGACCTGCCCCTGTTCCCTGAGGAGCGCCCGGAGCTTGCGGAGCGCGCTACCCCACCGCTCCCTGACGAGCGCCCGGAGCTTGCGGAGCGCGCTACCCCACCGCTCCCTGAGGAGCGCCCGGAGCTTGCGGAGCGCGCTACCCCACCGCTCCCTGACGAGCGCCCGGAGCTTGCGGAGCGCGCTACCCCACCGCTCCCTGACG